>NZ_JBYSWT010000005.1:0-256332 GCF_058781435.1 Pseudomonas sp. FW507-12TSA | reverse complement strand
CCCCAGAGGTAGACGCCGGCCACCGCCCCGCGGCCCTGGTGCAAGGCTCCATGGCAACGCTGCAAGGCCTGCACCGCTTGGGCCTGGGCCTCATCGGCGACGAACCCTTGCTGCTCCAGGGCATGTTGGTAGGCACTCAAGGGTGAGTCGAACGACATGGGGCCACGGCCTCCCGGCAAAAGGCCGCATTATGCCACCGCCCATCGTCTCGCGTATCCGCTGCCGGGCGCCCAGGGGAAATACGCCAGCTATCTCAGCGGGAAATGTCCAGCCGGGCGATCCGCCCTTGGTCATCCAGGCGAAAGACATGGCGCAGCGACCGCGGGCCACCGGGAAAATCGCCACACAGAAGGCTGTCCAGCAGTATCTTGCCGGTACGTTGCTGGACCCCGACTACCCGCAGGCGGCCAGGGTTGTCCGCCATCCAGCGGGCGATCTCGCCCGGCCCGACCCGGTGCTCGCGCTCATCGAAGACCTGGGCCTGGGGAGCGAAGATCGAGGTTATCTGCGAGCGGTCGCCGCTGTGGGTGGCGGCCAAGAAGGCCTCGATCGCCGGGGCCAGCGGCCCGCCTCCAGGATGGTGCCGGTGCTCGGATCGATTGATGACTGGCATGGCGCAAGCTCCTTGCATGTGGACGAGGCCGGCATGTTAAGAGCCCCTTGCGTCATTTCTTGTCAGGAGTGAAACGCTGGCCTTCATCGCTCTGCATGCGCTTGCGCCAGGTCCGTAGCCAGTCGCTGCGCCGGCCCGGATAGGCCTCGCTCTGCTCCTGCGCAGCGGCGACCCGGTCCGTACGAAAGGTCCGGTAGTCCCCACGCAGTTCACACCAGGCGACGATCACTCGCGCCTCATTGAGGAACCCCAACGCCAGGGGCCAGATCAGGCGCTGGCTGGGCGTGCGGTTGACGTCGGCATAGTCGATCAGCAACTTGGCCTGGTGGCGGATCGCCTGGCGGTACACGTTCAGCGACACCGGATTGTCGGGGAAGCCATAACCGGCCGGCCCCGGTAGCAGCGTCGGGTTGCGCAAGGCGTCCTGGGCCGCCGGCGCCAGCACCGCGGCAATCTTGGCCATGGCATCGGCGGCGGCCTTGCTCAGTTCCTCATCGCCGCGCTGGTCGACGTAGCGCAGGCCGAGCACCACGGCCTCGGTCTCGTCGGCATTGAGCATCAACGGTGGCAGGAACAGCCCGCTGCGCAATACATAACCGACCCCGGCCTCACCGTAGATGGGCGCGCCCAGGGCAGTGAGCTCGGCGATGTCGCGATACAGGGTGCGCTCGGACACCTCCAGCTGCGCCGCCAGGGTCGCGGCCGTGACCGGACGGCTTTTGCCTCGCAGCATCTGCAACAGAGTGAGTAATCGACTGGCTCGCGACACCTTGGCTGGACTCCCGGAAAAAATCCGCCGCAGGATAGCAGAGCCTCCTGACAGAAACTGTCAGCAGGCACGGGTGCTGCGCAGCCTCGCACGCTCGGCAACGGCTACAACAGCTGAGTGTGGCCGCCGACGGCTGCGCATGCCCGCGCAACGGGCACCGATGAGGCAGACAGATCGAGTCGCTGCGACCGCTGCGCCACCTCGGCAACGGCTACCGGCTCAGCGGTGAATCAATAGGCCATGGTCCAGCTCAGGGTGTAGGTGCGGCCGCGACCCTGGTAGTCATAGAGGTACTCGGGCCCATACGTCGGCGAATAGAACAGCTTCGCGCGCTGGCCCCAGACCGTGCTGTATTGCTTGTTCAGCAGGTTCTGGATACCCCCGCTAAAGGTGCCGAAGCCGGTGTCCTGGCTGCCCAGCAGGTCGAAGGTGGTGTAGCCGTCGATGGTGTGGTCGGCATCGTCCTTGAGGGTGAAGGCATGGTTGCCCTGCAGGCGCACGCTTTGGCTATCGCCCTTCCAGCCGATGAAGGCCGTGGACTTGGACAGCGAGGCGTAGCGCGCATCGCGCTTGATCCAGCCGCCGTTCTTGCCCTCCTCCTCGGAACGCACCAGGTGCAGGGTGCCACCCGCCTCCCAGCCGCTCTCGAAATGCCGGGTCAGGGCGCTTTCGAAACCGTAGTCGCGGCTCTTCTGGTCCTTGACGTCGATGGTCAGGGTCGCGTTGTCGGTGGTGATGACCTTGTCCGACCAGATGTAGTACAGCGCCGCCTGGGCATCCCAGTCGCTATCGGAGAAGCGCCAGCCGGTTTCCACCTGGCGACTCTTGATCCCGGCCAGGGGGTTGTCATCGACGCTCAGCCCCGGCTTGCCGTAGAACTTGGCCGGGTCCGGCAGATCGAAGCCCTCGCCGTAGTTGACCCAGACCTGATGGCCGTTCTTGAAGTCATAGATGGTGCCCAGGTTGAACAGGTTGACCTGGTAATCGTTGTTGCCTCCCGGCACGTTCTTGAACCGCCCGACATCCACGTCCATCTGCTGGCGCCGATAACCACCGGAGACCGTCAGGTTGTCCGTGGCGTGCCAATCCAGCTGGGTATAGGCGGACAGGCCATCGACCCGGTAGCTGGGATAGCGCGCGGCCTTGCTCTGGGTCACCAGGTCCAGGCCACCACTTTCTGACGACACCCGTTGATCGAAGGTGCTCTGCTCGGCGTTGAAGCGCTCGCGATCCAGGTCCACGCCATAGGTCAGCTTGACAGTGTCGAACTCCTTGGCGAACAGCGCCTTGAGGCTGCTGACCTCGAAGTTCTGCTGCGAGGCGGCGAAGTACACGCCCTTGGAACCGGTCGGCTTGCCGGTGTTGTAGTAGGGAAACGGATAGAAGTTGTCGTTTTCCTTGCGATATGAGGCCTGCAGGTAGAAATCCTGGCCCAGTACATCGGCGTGGTGATAGTTGGCATTGAGCAACAGGCGCCGGGTGCGCGGTTCCAGGTCGGTGGAGTAGCCGCCACGCAACTTGGCGTCTTCCAGGTTCGAGGGCGCCTGGTTCTTGAGGTTGGGAAAGTAGATCCCGGTGCTGCCGTGGTTGCCCGAGTCGTAATACTGGGCCAAGAGGTCCAGGCTCTGCTCCTCGTTGAAGTTCATGGCCAGGCTGCCCATCAGGTCGATGGTGCGGTTGTACTGCAGGTCGGTCTGGGTATTGTCGATGAAGATCTGCTTGCCGGCGCCATCGTAGAACGCCTGGTTCTGCTCGCCG
The DNA here is from genome assembly GCF_058781435.1 of Pseudomonas sp. FW507-12TSA. Lineage (NCBI taxonomy): Bacteria > Pseudomonadati > Pseudomonadota > Gammaproteobacteria > Pseudomonadales > Pseudomonadaceae > Pseudomonas > Pseudomonas sp. FW507-12TSA. The sequence goes on along the minus strand of NZ_JBYSWT010000005.1, from coordinate 253,192 downwards.
GCCACGGCCAGGCGACCGCTGATGGCTTCGTTGCCGCCGCTCACCGACTGGGCGATACGGGTGGTCAAGTCGTCACTGTTGTTGAAGCCGCTGCTGGCACCGATCTGGGTCTCGAAACGCGCCGGACCCGGCTCGCCCTTCTTGGTGACTATATTGATGATGCCGCCGGTGGCGCCGCCGCCATAGATCGCGCTGGCCCCGGATAGCACCTCCACACGTTCGACGTTGAACGGCGAGATGCTGTCGAACTGGCGCGACAAGCCCCGGGAGCTGTTCTGGCTGACCCCGTCGATCATCACCAGCACGTTGCGCCCACGCATGTTCTGGCCATAGTTGGTACGGCCTTCCGGCGCCAGGTCCAGGCCCGGCACCAGCTTGCCGATGGCTTCCTTGAGGCTGACTCCGGTTTCCAACTGCTCGCGCAACTGGCTCTGTTCCACCACCCAGACGGTGCCGGGGATCTCGCTGATCGCGGTGCTGGTGCGCGACGCCACGGTGACCTGGGTCGGCTTGAGATTGAGGCTGCTCGCCGCAGGCTCGGCACGACGCAGGATGACCGTGCGCCCATCGCTGAACGACCAGTCCATGCCACTGCCGGCCAGCAAGGCTTGCAGGGCCTGGGCGATGGTGACTTCACCGGCGAGGGCCGGCGCCTGCAGGCCCGCCACATCACTGGTGGTGTAAAGCAAGCGCAGGTCGGCCTGGTCGGCGAAACGAGTCAGGGCCTGGTCCAGGGGCTGGGCCGGTAACTGCAAAGACACACGCCGCTCCTGGGCTGCACCGGCCTGGCTGGCGGGCAGTGGCTGTTGCGCCTGGGCCAGCAGCGGGCCCAGGGCCCCGGCGAGTACGGCCTGGGCCAGTAATGTGCGGCGCACCAGGTGTTGACCGCGCCCGAGTATCGACAGCTTGAACATAGCTTTCACGTGTTCCTTCCCAGCCCGTTGAAATGACGTCAATGAGAATGATTGCCTTCTCAGTCTCACTACGACGATTGGCCGGAAAGGAACTTGCAGCACCCGCTGCAAAAAATTTCAGTGCAGCAGTGCCAGCCATGGCAAGTAGGTGATCTGCAAGGGATAGCGTTGCTGCAAGGTGCGCAGCGAACCCTGGGGATCGTTGAGGTCGAACACGCCGCTGATGGCCAGGTCCGCCAATTGCCGGTCGGAAACCAGGATGCGTCCATGCTGGTAGCGCTCCAGTTCGCCGATCACCTCGCCCAGCGGCCGGCCGTTGAAAATCAGCTTGCCGCGCTGCCAGGCGGTCAGGCTGGCGGCGTCCACCTTCTGTTGGGCCAGGAGCGGCTGGCCGGCCTGGTACTGCAGACGCTGGTCGGCCTGCAGCAGCAACGGGGCATGATCGCCGGTGAATTGCACCTGGCCCTCGCGCACCACCACCGTCAGCTGGTCACCATCACGACGCACGCTGAACGCTCCGCCCGCCCCCTGCAGGCGCTGGTCACGAACCTGGACCACGAACGGTCGCTGCCCATCGGCCTGTGGTTCGAACAGCGCCTCGCCCTGCTCCAGGACCACCCGCCGCTCATCCGCCGAATAAGCCACCGACAAGGCGCTGGCGCTGTTGAGGATCACCCGCGAACCATCGGCCAGGGTCAAGTGTTGTTGCTGGCCCACGCCGGTGTGGTAGTCCGAGGTCCAGGCCGGCCATTGCTGCCAGCCGATCACGCTACCCAGGGCCAGCAACAGTGAAGCGGCCAGCACCGGCCACCAGCGATGGGCCCTGGCTGCCGGGCGGGCAGCCTGCGAGTGCTGCTGCGCAACCTGGGTCTGGCCCAGGTCACCCCACAGCCGTTGAGCCTCATCCGCCGCCCGGGTGTGGGCCGGGCTGCGCTGGCGCCACTGCTGGAACGCCATGCGCTGGGCCGCGGTGGCCTGGCCGGAGTGCAGCAGCACCAGCCAGTCGATGGCGGTGTCGTCGAGGTTTTCGGGAGCATCGGTCATGGCGGCGTCGGCAAGCAGGTGGGGATCATTCATGGTGCTGTTGCAGCCAGTCGCGGCAATGGCGCAGGGCCTGGCCGATGTATTTTGCCACCATGCTTTCGGAAACGCCCAGCCGCACAGCGATCTGGGCCTGGGTCAGGCCCTCCAGGCGATTGAGCAGCAGGGCCTGGCGCGCATTGTCGGACAGCTGTTGCAGGGCCTGGTCGAGCACCTCCAGGCGCTCCTTGGCCAGCAGTACCGCCTCGGGGGCCGGAGCCGGGTCCACCGCCTCGCCATGGTCGGGGGCTTCAACCAGGTTGGCGGCCAGGCGTTGTTCGCGACGCAGGGTATCGATGGCCAGGTTGCCGGCCACGCGGAAAATGAAGCCGCGGTCGTTCTGGACCTGCAGTGCCTGCTGCTCGACCTTGAGCAACTTCAGGTAGGTGTCCTGGGCCACGTCCGCCGCCCGCTGGCGGTCGTTCATGCGCCGGGTGAGAAACTTCAGCAGGTCGTCGTAGTGCTCTTGAAAGCTGCGCAGCAGGCTGGGTATCGGCAGCATCGAGGGGCGGTCCGCAGATCGGGGACGCGGATTATTCCATAAAGGCAAATGAGAAACAGTATCTTTCGTATCCCTTGGAAGTTGGTTTTTTATGCCCGCCTGCCCTTCTGGCAGCCGCCCCTTTCTGGCATCCTGCGCCTCCATTTTTTCCGACCGGGTCCCTGGATGCCTGCCGATGGCAGCTCTTGGACCCAAGTCCCGTCCACTTTCCGGCGCGTGCCCCCGTTGTATCCACGTGCCACTGGCAGGCCTTCCTTCATGAGCGCATCCGAACACTCCCCGCCCCGCTACAAGTCCGACCTGATCTATGGCCTCAACGATCGGCCACACTTCAGCGCGGCGATCTTCGCCGCCCTGCAGCACGTGCTGGCCAGCTTCGTCGGCATCATCAGCCCGACCCTGATCTTCGGCGGCGTGCTGGGCCTTGAAAGCGAATTGCCGTACCTGATCAGCATGGCGCTGTTCGTCTCGGGCCTGGGCACCTTCGTCCAGGCCCGACGCCTGGGCCCCATCGGTTCGGGCCTGCTGTGCGTGCAAGGCACCAGTTTCTCGTTCATCAGCGTGCTGCTCAGCGCCGGTTTCATGGTCAAGGGCCGCGGTGGCGACACCAACGAGATCCTCTCGACCATCTTCGGTATCTGCTTCGTCGCCGCCTTCATCGAGATGTTCCTCAGCCAGTTCATCGGCAAGCTGCGCAAGCTGATCACCCCGGTGGTCACCGGCACCATCATCACCCTGATGGGCCTGTCGCTGATCAAGGTGGCGGTCACCGACATGGCCGGCGGCTATGGCGCCAGCGACCTGGGCGCCGCCAGCAACCTGGGCCTGGCGGCGCTGGTGCTGCTGACCATCGTAGTGTTGAACCGCTTCAACAATCCGATGTTGCGCCTGGGCTCCATCGTCATCGGCCTGACCCTGGGCTTCCTGGTGGCCTGGATGCTGGGCCGGGTGGACATGGCGGCCATGCCCGAAGTGCCCCTGGTGAGTGTGCCGGTACCGTTCAAGTACGGTTTCTCCTTCGACCTGATCGCCTTCATCCCCCTGGCAGTGATCTTCCTGATCTCGCCACTGGAAGCCGCCGGCGACCTCACGGCCAACTCGATGATCTCCCAGCAGCCGGTCAAGGGCCCGCTGTACATCAAGCGCATCAAGTCCGGCCTGCTGGCCGATGGTTTCAACTCGGCGGTGGCGGCGGTGTTCAACAGCCTGCCGATGGTGACCTTCGCCCAGAACAACGGCGTGATCCAACTCACCGGCGTCGCCAGTCGCTACGTGGCCTACTTCATCGCCGGGCTGCTGGTGCTGCTGGGGCTGTTCCCGGTGATCGGGGCGGTGCTGCAATTGATGCCCAAGCCAGTGCTGGGCGGCGCGACCCTGATCATGTTCGGCACCGTGGCGGTGGCCGGGATCAAGATCCTCGCCGAGGCCGGCCTGCACCGGCGCAACGTGCTGATCGTGGCGATTTCCCTGGGCATGGGCCTGGGCGTGGCGGCGGTGCCCGAGGTGCTGCGCGAACTGCCCAAGGCCTTGCACAACATCTTCGAATCGCCGATCACTGTCGGCGCCTTCTGCGCGATCTTCCTCAATATCTTCCTGCCCGAAGAGTTCCTGGAGCTGGAAGAAGACGAATTCGACCCTGAAGCTGCGACCCTCAAGGTCATGCAGGACCCGGACCGGGACGCCAAGGCGAACTCCTGAGGCGCAACGGCGTCTATCCTGCGTGCGTCAAGCAAGGCCCCCAGGGGCCTTGTGGCAGGCTCGACAATAGCCAGAGCGTCGAGCGCAAGCCGCGTAGCGACGCCGTGGTCATTCACTCCCATCGCCAGTAGGTAGCCCATGCGCAAACTCATTGCCCTGTCCCTGGTCCTGCTCAGCCTGGGTGCCTGTGCCCTGTTGCCCCAGCGCGATCCGCTGGCGATCAACGTGGTCGGCATCGAGCCGCTGCCGAGCCAGGAACTGGAGATGCGCTTCGCCATCAAGCTGCGCTTGCAGAACCCCAACGAGACCCCCATCGACTACAACGGCGTGGCCCTGGACCTGGAGGTCAACGGTCGGCCACTGGCCTCCGGGGTCAGCGACCAGCAAGGGCATATCGGCCGCTACGCCGAGGATATCCTGGTGATACCGGTGAGCGTCTCGGCCTTCTCGGTATTGCGCCAGACCCTGGGCCTGAGCCAGACCCAGAGCCTGGACAACCTGCCCTACGTGCTGCGCGGCAAGCTGGCCGGCGGGCTGTTCGGTACCCAGCGCTTCATCGAGCGCGGGCAGATCAGCCTGGCGAACCCCACCGGCAGCTGGTAGGCCCAGCTAGAACACCGACCAGCCAATACGCTGGCTGAGCAATTCCAGGGCGGCCATGCCCACCAGCGAGTTGCCGGCAGCATTGAGTTCCGGCGACCACACGCACACCGTGAACTGCCCCGGCACCACTGCGACGATCCCGCCACCCACCCCGCTCTTGCCCGGCAAGCCGACCCGATAGGCAAAGTTGCCGGCCTCGTCGTACAGGCCGCTGGTGGCCATGATCGAGTTGACCTGCTGGGTCTGCCGGCGACTCAGGATCTGCTCGCCGCTGTGCTTGCAAAAACCATCGTTGGCCAGGAAGCAGAAGGCCCGGGCCAGGTCGACGCAGCTCATGCGCAAGGCGCAATGGCTGAAGTAGCTGCGCAGCACCGCCTCCACATCGTTGTGGAAGTTGCCGAAGGATTGCATCAGGTAGGCCATGGCCGCGTTGCGCGCGCGGTGCTGGTACTCCGACTCCGCCACCCGGCCGTCCACCAGCACCTGGGGATTGCCGGACAAGCGTCGGACGAAATCACGCATGGACAAGGCCGGCGCCGCGAAGCGCGACTGGTTGATATCGCAGATCACCAGGGCGCCGGCGTTGATGAAGGGGTTGCGCGGGCGGCCACGCTCGAATTCCAGCTGCACCAGGGAGTTGAACGGCTGTCCTGAGGGCTCGTGCCCCAGGCGCTGCCAGATCGCTTCGCCGGAATGGCCGATGGCCTGCACCAGGCTGAAGACCTTGGAAATGCTCTGCACCGAAAACGCCGTATCGGCATCGCCGGCGCTGAACACCTGGCCATCGTTGCCATAGACGGCGATCCCCAGTTGGTTGGCCGGCACGTCCGCCAGGGCCGGAATGTAGCTGGCGACCCGGCCTTGGCCGATCAGGGGGCGGACTTCATCGAGAATCTGGTTCAACAGCGCTTGCATGGTCTGGCTCGTCGTCACGGGCCCCGATACGGCTGCGGGGCCAAGGTCTGCTAGACGCACTTTGTGGCCCGCGCAGCACAGTCCGTTGCACGAATAAATGAAAATGCGATTGATAGTCGATCATTTTCAACAAATAAAATACTGAAGCCCCTGATACAGATCAGCATAAAATCAGCGCTACAGACTAGAATCGCACGCTGTTGCGAGAGAAATCCTGTCATATTCAACTTTAGTCGCAGCACAGCACATCGTTCCTTGCATCGTCGTTACTCGCCGTACCGTCGCGGCGATGCTTTCGCCCTGACGGCATTTGCTCACCGGAGTCCTGCACCCTTGAGAACCTGGCATACGATCGTCGGCGTCCTGCTGATCACCACTTTGACCCTGCTGATGGAAATCCCCAGCCAGACCTGGCTGACGTCCGCCACCCTGAGCCTGGTGCTGGGCAGCGCCGCCCTGGCCTACATGGCCCTGTCCTGCCTGCTGTCGAGCCGCTGGCGCTGGGCCGAGCGCTTGTTCGGCGGCCTGGACCGCGTGTACGAGACCCACAAATGGCTGGGCATCTGGGCCCTGGCCTTCGCCAGCTACCACCTGGTGTTCAAGGCCAACCTGGACGAATGGAACAGCGTGCCGATCCTCGAGCTGTCCAAGTACTGGACGCGGCTGGTGCGCCAGTTGAGCTACGTGGCCCTGGGCCTGATCGTCCTCCTGGCCTTGAACCGCAACATTCCCTACAGCCAATGGCGCTGGTGGCACAAGCTGTCCGGACCGCTGTTCCTGGTAGTGATCCTGCACTGGCTGAGCTTCAAGTCGCCCATCGCCCTGGACAACCCGTCAGGCATCTGGCTCGGCCTGCTGTGCGTGCTCGGCGTCCTGGGGGCGCTGTACAAGCTGCTGCTCTACCCGTTCCTGGCCAAGGCCGGCGAATACCAAGTGACCGCCGTGCGCATCGAGCGTAACTCGTTGCATCTGGAACTGATTCCCCACGGCCGCGGCTTTCCCTTCAAGGCCGGACAGTTCGCCTTCCTGGCAATGCAGGAAAAGGGCTTGCGCGAACCCCACCCGTTCACCATCGCTAGTGCCCAGGCCCACGATGGGCGCATCGAGTTCGTGATCCGCGCCCTGGGCGACTACACCCAGCGGCTGCACAAGCAGGTCAAGGTCGGCATGCTGGCCGATATCTACGCCCCTTACGGTCGCTTCAAGCGCCCGCCACAGGCCGCCCGGGAAATCTGGATCGGCGGCGGCGTCGGCATCTCGCCGTTCATTGCCTGGCTGCAGGACCAGGCCGCCGGCCAGCTCGACCGGGCGACCCTGGTGTATTGCTACAACCCCTCCCGGGCCTTCCCCAGCGTCGATGCCTTGCAGGGCATGGCCCAGGCCCGCGGTGTCGGTTTCGTCGCCAACAGCGGCGGCGTCGAGCCCCTGGCCCAGACCCTCAAGCGCGCGGCGGCCGAAACCGACCCGGGGCAGATCCAGGTCAGTTTCTGCGGGCCCAAGGGCCTGTTGGGGCGGGTCCGCGAGCTGATGCACGAATGCCGGATTCCCGAGGCCAACCTGCACTACGAGTTCTTCGAGTTCCGCTGACCCGGCGTGCGGCGCGGCTCATGCAGCGCCACTCGCACCACCAGGGCCGACAGCAAGGTGATCACCACCAGCACCTGCAGTAACTGGCTGAAAGCCCCGGTATACAAGGCCAGCAAGCGTTCGCTGGCGAGCTCCGGCAAGGCGGCCGCGCTGGCCGCCAGGTCGCCTCCGGCCAGTTGCCGGGCCGCCAGCAACGCGCTATCGCCCCGGACCTGCACCTGGCCCAGGGCGTGCTGCAACAGGCCGGCCAGCAAAGCCACCACCAGGGCCAGGGCAATGCCCTCACCCGCCACTCGCGTGGTGCTGAAGATGCCGCTGGCCATGCCCGCCCGCTCCTTGGGTACCACGCTCACCGACAACCCATCCATCAGGCCCCAGGGCAGCCCTGTGCCCAGGCCGATCACCAGCAACGGCCAGGCCCGTTCCAGGGGGGCCTGCCCGACGCTGCCGCAACTGAGCCAGAACAGCCCGCCAGCCGCCACCACCAGGCCCAGGCTCGCCAGCTTGCCGGCGCTGAACCAACGGTTCAGCCAGCCTGCGGCGAAGGGCACCACCAGCATCGGCGCAGACAGGGCGATCATCAGCAGCCCGGCCTCGATCTCGCTGTAGCCTTCCACGCCGATGAAGCGGATCGGCAACAGGATCAGCAGCACCACGTAGCAGTAGCAGGTCGCGATGGGCAGTACCTGGACCCCGATGAAACGCGGGTAGCGAAACAGCGACAGGTCGAGCATCGGCCGCGCCGCCCGACGCTCCACGGCCACGAACACCCACAGCGCCAGCCCGGCCCCCGCCAGCAACGCCAGGACCAGCGGGCTGCCCCACCCGCTTTGCGGGGCTTGCAGGATGCCCCAGGTCAGCAGCACCAGGGCCAGGGTGAAGCTCAAGGTGCCGGGCCAATCCACGCCCCTGGCCTCGGGATCGCGAGACTCGACCATGCGCGGCACGCCACAACCCAGGGACAGGGCCCCGATCAGGGCGCCGGAAACGAAGATCCCGCGCCAGCCGGCATGCTCGATCAACACCCCGGCCAGGATCGGCCCGAAGGCCAGGCCGACTCCGAAGGTGGTGCCCAGCAAACTGAAGGCGCGGGTCCGGCCCGGGCCATCGAACGCTTGGGCCAGGGCCGCCGAACCACCGGCCAGGGCTGCGGCGCCGGCCAGGCCCTGGACGCCGCGCAGCAGGTTGAGCCACAACAACGACGGGGCTAACACCAGGGCCAGGGAAGTCAGGGCGAACAACGCCACGCCAAGGCTGAACAGGCGCTTGCGACCGAATTCGTCGGCCAGGGTACCGGCAGCCATCAGCACGCTGCCAAAGCTGAGCATGAAGGCGTTGGTGGTCCAGCTCAGTTCCAGCGGGCTGCCGCCCAGTTCACGGCCGATGGCCGGGGTCGCCACCGCCACCCCGACAAAGGTCAAGGGCAGCATCAAGGCCGCCAGGCACACCGCCGCAAGCACACCTTGGGCTGCGCGCTCGCCACTGCGGGCCGGCGAGCCCAGGGTCAATTCAAGTTCAGGATTCACGGGCACCTCTACCTCCTGGCAACCAGGGTCAGCTAAAAACTTCATGGTAGGTGTGCCGCAATAGGCGAAAAACAGGGCAGTATTCCGGTCTTTGCGGACAAAAAGGCTCTAATCGAGGTCGCCATGGATAACCTGAACGGCTTGCAAGTGTTTGTCTGCGTGGTCCAGAGCGGCAGCCTGGTAGCTGCCGGCGAGCGCCTGGGGCTCTCCGCCTCGGCGGTGGGCAAGGCCCTGGCCCGCCTGGAACAACGGCTCGGCGTGCGCCTGCTGAACCGCAGTACCCGGCGGATCAGCCTGACCGACGAAGGCACGCTGTTCTATGAACGCGGCCAGCGCATCGTCGACGAGGTACAGGAAGCCGAAGCCGAGCTCGCGCGGATCAGCGACAAACCCCGGGGGCGGCTGCGGGTCAGCCTGCCGGCCATCGGCTATCGCATGCTGCTGCCGATCCTTCCGGAATTCTCCGCGCGCTACCCGGACATCGAACTGGACCTGGATTTCAACGACCGGATGGTCGACGTGATCGCCGAAGGCCTCGACGCGGTGATCCGCAGTGGCGAGCTGGCGGATTCGCAATTGCGCTCGCGCAGCCTCGGACCGTTCGGTTTCGTGCTGGTCGGCGCTCCGGAGTACTTCGCCCAGCGCGGCGTGCCGCAGGCTCCGCAAGACCTGGAACGGCACGCCTGCCTGCGCTACAGGTTCCCCGCCGGCACCCAGATGCAGGCCTGGCGCCTGCGCTTGCCCGAAGGCGCGCCGCCATTGGTGCTGGGCAAGGCCTTGACCAGCAACAACCTCGAAGCATTGATCCATGCCGCGACCCAGGGCCTGGGCATCGCCTACGTGCCGGAATTCGTGGTCGCCGGAGCCCTGGCCGACGGCAGCCTGGTATCGGTGCTGGACGACTACCAGGGCGAGCGCGGCAAGTTCTCGATCCTCTGGCCTGGCAGTCGACAGCTGCTGCCAAAATTGCGAGTCTTCGTCGACTTCCTCAGCGAACACCTGGTGCTCGGCAAAACCCACAAGGAGCCATGCCCATGACCGGCCACGTACCGCCGCTCACCACCCCGCGCTTGCTGCTGCGGCCCCTGGAACTGGCAGATGCCGGTGCCATCCAGAACCTGTTTCCACAGTGGGAAGTCGTGCGCTACCTCAACGCCAACGTGCCCTGGCCCTACCCGGCCGATGGCGCCTTGAGCTTTGTCCGTGACATGGCCTTGCCGGCCACGGCCCGGGGCGAGGAATGGCACTGGACCATTCGCCTGCGCGAGGAACCTGGGCAAATGATCGGCAGCATCAGCCTGATGCGCGAACCCGATAACAACCGTGGCTTCTGGCTGGCTCCGCAATGGCAGGGCCACGGCTACATGAGCGAGGCCTGCCAAGCGGTGGACCACTACTGGTTCGAGGTCCTGGAACAACCGCTGATGCGGGTGCCCAAGGCCGCCCCCAACCAGGGCTCAAGACGGATATCCGAGCGTGGCGGGATGCGCCTGGTACGTTCCGAGGCCGGGGAGTTCGTCAGCGGCCGTTTTGCCCTGGACATCTGGGAAATTACCCGCGAAGAGTGGCGCCGCCTCGGCCCGCCAGCCTGCGTCAGGTAAAGCGCACGCCAGGGCGCGGACGCTGGTCCACCGTCAGCTCGAACACGTCCGGGCGCGCATAGTGACCCACCACATCGTAGTCATAGCGAGCCTTCACCAGGTCGTCGGTATCGATCTGTGCGCAAATCAACCCGGCACGCCCCACCAGCGGGCCGGCCAGCACATCGCCCATGGGGCCGACGATGACGCTGCCGCCGGCGATCAACGGCCGTTGCGCCGGCCAGTTGGCGATCTGCAGGCCCAGCTCCTCGGGCGAGGCCTGCACCTGGCAGGCGCTGACCACGAAACACCGACCTTCGTGGGCCACGTGACGCATGCTCACCTGCCACATCTCGCGCTCATCCACCGTCGGTGCGCACCAGACCTCGATGCCCTGGGCATACATGGCGGTACGTAGCAGCGGCATCATGTTTTCCCAGCAGATCACCGCGCCGACCCGCCCGACCTGGGTGTCCAGCACCGACAAGGTGGAACCATCGCCCGTGCCCCAGATCAGCCGTTCGGTACCGGTGGGCATCAGCTTGCGATGCTTGCCCACCAAGCCTTGCTGGGGATCGAAGTACAGCGCAGTGCAATACAGGCTGCTGCCGCTGCGCTCGATCACGCCCAGCACCAGGTTGGCGCCGGTGCGGGCCGAGAGACCGGCCAGGGCCTCGGTCTCCACCCCCGGCACATCGATGGCATTGGCGAAGTAGCGGGCAAAGGCTTCTCGCCCCTCGGGCAGGCGGTAGCCCAATTGGGTGCCGAAGCCCTCGCCCTTGGGATAGCCCCCGAGCAGGGCTTCGGGCATCACCACCAGTTGGGCGCCGGCGTCGATGATGGCGTCCTCGTAGGACAGGATCTGTTCCAGGGTTTCGGCCTTGCCACCTGGCAAGGCGCCGATTTGCAGGGCAGCGACTATGGATCTGGGCATGGGATGACTCCTTCGGCGATCAGGTGTTGCGCATTCTCCTGCCGCCGCCGATCATCGATAAACCCCAATTCAATGCTTAATGATATGAACCATATGAATATCGCCGATATCGATCTCAACTTGCTCAAGGCCTTCGAAGCGCTGCATGACGAATCCAGCGCGAGCCGCGCCGCCCTGCGCCTGGGGGTTACCCAGTCGGCCATGAGCGCCGCCCTGCGGCGGCTGCGCGAGTTGTATGGCGACCAGCTGTTCGTACGAACCGGGCGCGGCCTGGCCCCGACCCTCAAGGCCAACCAGTTGAAGCCGGTGGTCAGCGAGGCCTTGAACAAATGCCGGCAGAGCCTGGCCATGGTCGCGCCAGACAGCGCCGACTATCAGGGCCGGGCGGTCACCGTGGGGTTGTCCGATGACTTCGAGATCGCCTATGGCCGGCAGTTGATCGAGGCCGTGGCCCGGCGCGCGCCCAAGCTGCGGCTGATCTTTCGCCAGACCCACAGCCAGGTGGTCGCCGAAGCGCTATTGCAGCGCAGCGTCGACCTGGCCATCAGCGCCGGCGGGTTCGCCCAGCGCATGCTCAGCCGCCAGGTACTGGGGGAAGGTGGCTATCTATGCCTGGCAGATCCGGCGAGCCTGGCTCCCGGGCAGCAGCGGATCGACATCCAGGAGTTCGTCGAACGCGAACACCTGCTGGTGTCGTCGCAAGGGTTCATCGGCATCACCGACGAGGGGCTGGCGAACCTGGGCTTGAGCCGCCAGGTATGCGCCTCGACCACGCATTTTGCCGCGTTGCCATTCCTGCTCAAGGGCAGCCAGGCGGTGGCCACCATCCCGGCCCATGCCGCCCGACGCATCGCCGAGTTCACCGGCCTGCAGTTGCTGCCCTGCCCCCTGGCGCTACCGCGCTATCCCATCGAGCTGGGCTGGCGCACCGCGCCGCAGATCGACCCGTTGCTGGTTAAAGTCCGCGAGGCGATCGTCGAGAGTTTTGCCGTTACTTGCTTGCCGCCATCAGGCGATTGACTTCACTGCGCACCATGTTGGAGTACTCCGGCGGCGACATGCCGTCGAGCTCGGCGCGGACCCACTCCGCCCACTTGCCCTTGCGCTTGCTGCGCTCGCCGAACAGCCGTGCGGCCTCGCTCTTGGCCTTGCCCAGGTTGCTCTGCCACAGCTCGAACAGGCGGGACTTCTCGTCCTCGATGGCGGCGCGCTCGGCCAGGGTCTTGTTAGCCAGGTTGAAGCTCATGGGAAATTCCTGCTGCGTAAAATAGGCGACATCTTACACTGTAGGGGCTGGCGGTTTTACCCGCGAAGGTCGCCGATGGGTAAAACAGCTGCAACTTTTGCCCCGGCGCCAGACTCCATTGCTTGCCAGCCCAGTCTCCCCGCTACCGCCAAGGTCGCGAGCGGCAGAGAACTACAGGCGCTCTGCAAGGGCGCCCATGGCACACTGCACCACTAGGCCACATCGACAAGGAACCACTTCATGGCTCGTAAAACCGCCGCGCAAGCGGACAACGATCAAATCAAGGACCAGGCATTCAGCGAGCTGCAGGCGCTGATCGAGGAATCGGAAAAACTGCTCAAGGGCAGCGCCGCCCTGGTAGGCGAAGAAGGCGAGAGCCTGCGCCGCCAGGTGAGCCAGAAGCTCAAGCAGGCATTGGATTCGGTGAGCAATGTGCGCGAGCGCAGCAAGCCGGTGGTCGACGCCACCGAGCAATACATCGGCGGCCATCCATGGCAGACCGTAGCCATCTCCGCCGGCGTCGGCCTGGTGGTCGGCCTGTTGCTGGGCCGGCGTTCCTGAGCGCAGCCTCCCTCTAGGCCAGGCCCCGGCTGCCTGGCCTTCACCTCCCCCGCTTCACTGCTTGCGCGCCAGCTCCCGTAGCTGCTCCAACTGCTGGCAGGCAATGGCGATACCCTTTTCCCCGGACCGCTCGCGTTGCCAGTGACGACGATCCCCCGGCAGGCGCTTGAGACCCACCGCGTGCATCTGCCGCACCAGTTCCTGGCTGCGCTCGGCAAAACCCTGGCCGGCGCCCTTGCCCGGATCGATGACGATCAACAACTGGCCGGTCCGGGGAGTCTTGGCTCCCGGGTGGCGGGACCAATCGAACTCGAACGAGAAGTTGCCACCGGTCAGCCCGGCACAGAGCAGTTCCACCATCATCGACAGCGCCGAACCCTTATGGCCGCCAAAAGGCAACAGGGCCCCGCCCTCGAGGATCGCCCTGGGATCCTGGGTCGGCTGCCCCAGGCTGTCGACACCGATTCCCGGCGGCAGGCGCTCGCCCTTGGCGGCGGCGATCTGCACGTCGCCGTGGGCGATGGTACTGGTGGCCAGGTCGAAGACGATGGGATGCCCCTGGGCCTGGGGCGCGGCGAAAGCGATTGGATTGGTGCCGAACAGTGGCCGATCGGCGCCATGGGGCACCACGCAGGTCATGCTGTTGACCACGCTCAGGGCCACCAGCCCTTCTTCGGCAAAGGGTTCGACATCCGGCCAGAGCGCGGCGAAGTGATGGGAGTTGCGAATCGCCAACAACGCGATTCCGGCGTGACGGGCCTTGCGCACCAGCAACTCACGACCGGCGGCCAGGGCCGGCTGGGCGAAGCCGTTGGCGGCATCGACCCGGACGAACGCCGGGGCCACGTCTTCCACCGCCGGCACTGCCTTGCCATCGACCCAGCCGCTGTCCAGGGTCGAGAGGTAGCCGGGAATACGGAACACGCCATGGCTCTGGGCACCATCGCGCTCGGCCTGGGCGCAGTTCTGGGCCAGGCTGCGGGCCACTTCGGCACTGCATCCATGACGCAGGAGAATGGTCTCCAGCAACTCCACCAGGGCTGGCAGGGACAGGTATTCGCGAGGGGGCTCGGCAACCAGGGACGATGCAGACATCTGAAGCTCCAGTGTAGTTATTGGAGGGGGCTACAGCGCATGACCTGGCGATTAAACAACGGCGGCGCCCGGGCCTGTCAACCGCGGATCGGGATGCCTTGTGCAGCCGCGCACGGATCGCTACGGACTATATGGGACGGCGCGACGCCGCAAGATCGACGACATGCAGTGGACGCCGCAGGCTGCGCGGGGCTCGGCAGCCGCAGCAAGAAATCCGCCACTGGCTCGGTGTGCAGCCTCACGGGCCCACCAGCAGCGTCAAGCGAGGATGGGAGGCAAGGTTGCCTCCCGAGCCCAACATCAGTCTTTCTGGTCGCGCAGGATGTTGCCGGAGGTGCCGTCGATGCGGAACTCGTAGACGCTGCCATCGGACTTGCGACCTTCGCCTTCCCAATAGCCGTCGTTATCCGCCTCGATCTTGTAGATAGCCACGTAGCCAGCTTTGGTCTTCGCCGTTTCAATGGCTTTCTCGATGGTGATCCAGCCCGCCTGCGGGTGATCGGCCAGTGCGGCAGAGGCACCGAACAGGGTGGCGCAGGCAAACAGTGCGGCAAAAGTGTGCTTCAGCATGTTCCATCTCCATTTGTAGAAACTTTCGATACACAACGTGTTTTTAGGGTGCGACGGATGAAAATAAGTTCACTTTGATGCTCAATCGCCATGACGACTGTTCTACAAGGCTCGCCCTGGAGGGTAGAATGCGCGAAATCAGGAAGAGTCAATGAGCGAACAGATCCTCTCGGAAGCCGAATACGACGCCATCACCCAAGCTGCCGCCCAATGGTGCATGCGCCTGCATGAGCCGGACTGCAGCGATGCCGAGCGCCTGGCTTTCCAGCAATGGCATGACGCCGACCCCTTGCATGCCTTCGAGTACGAGGCCATGCGCGAAATCTGGGAGGTGGCCGACCAGTTGCCACCCACCACCCTTGCACCAGCCCCCTTCCAACGTGCCCCACGGCGAGCCTGGCAGCGCTATGGCGCGGCGGCTGCCATCGCCCTGTGCGCCCTGCCCCTGGCCGCCTACAGCGGCTGGGAGCTGGGCTGGCTGCCATCGTCCTACGAGCGCTTCGAAGCCGGCGACAGCCTGCGCAGCGTGACCCTGGCCGATGGCAGCCAGGTCGAGCTGAACCTGGGCAGCAGCCTGGTCTACAGCAACTACAAGGACCAACGCCGGGTGACCCTGAAACAGGGCGAAGCGTTCTTCAAGGTCAGCCATGACAGCAGCCACCCCTTCGTGGTCAAGGCCGCCAACGGCCAGGTCAAGGTCACGGGCACTCAGTTCAACGTGTGGATGTACGAAGACCAGGTGCGGGTCACCCTGCTCCAGGGATCGGTCCTGGTCAGCAGCAACACCGCCCTGCCCGGCGAAGGCTTCCGCCTGGAGCCAGGCATGCAGGCACGCTACAAAGGTGGCGACTACGAGCCGCAGATCAGCCAGACCTACAGCAACGACAGCTCCCTGGCCTGGCGCAACGGCAAGCTGGTGCTGGACAACCTGCCCCTCACCGAAGCCCTGCCGCTGATCAACCGCTACCTGGAGATGCCCGTGCAGGTGGCCGACAGCCACACCGGCCAGATCCGCGTCGGCGGCATCTACGACACGCGCCAGATCAAGAGCCTGCTGACCTCGCTGCCCAAGGTCCTGCCGGTGTACCTGACCCGCAACCGTGACGGCAATCCAGTGATCAACTCGCTGCCGCAGTCCCCGCCAAAAAGCTGAAGGCCGCCCCGTTGCCGGGGCGGCCTTGAATGTTATCCCGCGCTTGAACTCAGCGGTGGACCAATGCCACCGGCTCCTTGCGCGCCTCCTCGATCACCTGCACCTGGTACTGGCCATCGGCGCGGATCTGCGCCTCGGTAAAGGGCAGTTCACTCCACTGATTGCGGGCGAAGGCCTCGGTCTGGTCGCGAAAATGCGCCGAGGCCGGATCGCTGGACAGGGAAAACGCCAGCAATCCCCTGGCCCGTGGTCCCTGCCCATCGAAACTGACGATGTTCAAGTAACTGGTGCCACTGACCACCTCGCGCTTGCCAGCCTCACCGGGCACGCTTTGCATGGCGTTGTAGATCCCCAGGCTCTCCGGCCCGCCGGGCACCGGGGTCGGCTGGCCACCCTGGCTGACCTGCTGGATATCGCCCCAGCGGACATCCTCGGCCAGCCCGGCCTCCTGCACCTGCTGCGCCGAAGCCAGCATCGCCTGGCGCAGCGCCTGGGCCACCGCCGGGCGACCAATGGCCAGCCCGCGCGGGGTGTGCTGTGGGTCCTTGGAGTCGAACGCCACGCGCCAGGCATCAGGCTCCTGCAACATGGCCTGCATGATGCCCTGGAAGTGCACGAAACCCAGGCCAGCCTGCAGGCCCGCGCTGCGATCCCAGGTCTTCAAGCTGCGGCACAGCGCATCCAGGCGCTGGGCATCCGCCCCCAACTCTCCTGCGCAGAACTGCAACAGATCCGGCATCACCTGGCCCGCCAGGTATACCTGGTCGTCGCTGACCAGATGCTGCAAGTCGCTGGGCTGGGCCTGGTGCAGTCGACTCAGGCGGTCGAGGGCAAAGCGCGCGCGCATTTTCAGAGGCACATCCTGCTGGCTGATGACCGGCGAAAAGCCTTCCAGCGGCTTGGCCGGGTTGACCATCCAGGCCGAGTCGTTGGAGTGCTGCAGATAGTCGTTGCGCGCCAATTGCGGCAGTTGGCCGGCGGCGAAGATACCCGGCTGGGCCGCTGCCGGGTCGATGTCCCAGGCGCAGGCCTGGCGCGAGCCGTCGAGGACGATGACCTGGGTGCCCGCCCGTGGATCGCTGCATTGCGCCAGCTTGGCCTGGGTGACGTTGGGCACCACCGACTGGTTCATGTACAACGCCCGGCCCTGGTCATCCACCGCCAGGGTATTGACCCAGGGAATGCCCTGCCAGTGATGCACGCTATCCTGCAGGCCGGAGACGCTGGTGGCCTGGTTCATCGCCGCCCACTGGGCCAGCACCCGGGTATTGCCCAGGTTGGCATCGCGCAGGCTGTAGGCATGCTGGCGATCCCAGTCCAGCTCGCCCGGCCACTGCACCACCGGGCCGAATACCGAGCTGTACAAGGTGCGCGAGTGGTCATGCAACTGACCGTCCGCGCCCTTGCCCTGCACCGTCACCACCTGGCGCTCCAGGGGCAGCGAACGACCATCGAGCAGGTAGCGGGTCGGGTCCTTCGGGTCCAGCTGCAAGCGATACAGGGTGAAGTGCTTGGAGGTATCGACCGTGTGGGTCCAGGCCAGGTGCTGGTTGAAGCCGATATTGATCAGCGGCAAGCCAGGCAAGGCCGCTCCCATCACGTCCAGCTGGCCGGGAATGGTCAAGTGCATCTGGTAGAAGCGCATGCCGCCAATCCAGGGGAAGTGCGGGTTGGCCAGCAACATGCCGCGACCGTTGAACGAACGTTCGCTGCCGATGGCCACTGCATTGCTGCCCCGATCCAGGGCAAAGCGTTGCTGGCGCGCGGCCGCCAGCTGCCAGGCCTGCGCCGACAACCCGGCCTGCGCCACGCTCCCCGGTGGCGTAGCGCCAGCCAGGGCCTCGGCGAACTGGCCGGCGCCACCTTCGACCAGCAGGCGCCGGGTCAGCTTCACCAGGTCCGCGGTGGTCAACGGGCGCACCCACTCGCCCTTGCATTGTTCGGGCAGCCCCTGGGCCTGGCGCTCCGCCAGCTGGCGGTTGTAGCCCTCGACATACCCCTGCATGCGCTCGCGCATCGCTACCGGTTGCGCCTGCCAGAATGCCTCCACCGCCTGGGGGGTGTTCAACCAACTGAAAAACACGTCGCTGCCCAAGTTGTCCCGCTGCTCCAGGGTCTGGCCCTCGGGACCGAAGTAGCGTGAGCGCTGGCCGTTGACCGTCAGCACTTCACTGGCCAGCAGGCACAGGTTGTCCTGGGCGTAGGCATAACCGATGCCATAGCCCAGGCCTCGCTCATCGGTTGCACGGATATGCGGTACGCCGAAGCTGGTGCGGCGAATTTCGGCACGGGTCTGCTCCGGCTGGGCCAGCGCCTGGGCGCCGCAACTGAAACTCAGAAACAGGGCTGCAAGGCAAACGTTCGATAACTGCCTGGAAATGATCACGCCGACTCCTGATACGAAAACACAGAACCAGGACTGGAGGGCTGCAAGGAATTGGCAAGATCGCCAGCCTGGGTATCCGGCCGCGCACGAGGGAACCGGCGCCTGCCTGCCATACAGACGAAATCGATGAAAAAAAATTAACCGGCGCAGAGCCCGCCAGCTGGGACCATCACATGTCAGCGACTTGATACCGACAAATTTTCTACATCCAGAGACTCATGATTTGTCGTGCTCGTTCGTCTAGTTACTAGAGCACCCATCATTCTTTTCCTGATCAGGCTCTGATTAAGGAGTTTCTGCATGTACAACCAGCAACTGCCAATGGACGGCAATATCGTGAACAGAACGCCCTCCCTCGACGCCGGCGCCAGCGTCTTCGGCAAGCAAGTCGAGCGCAACAGCAACGACCGGATCAAGCAGATGCTCAAGAGCTTCGGCCTGCGTACCAGCCTGATTCGCCTGAAAGTCATCGACGCCTTGCTGGTAGCGGCCCAGAGCGACCGCTCCCTGGGGGTACGAGGCATCCACAGCCAACTGCTGGAGCTGGATATCCCGTTATCGTTCCTCAGTGTGCGCGAAGTGTTGAAGCGCTTGTGCAGCGAAGGGGTCATCACCCTCAATGCAGACAAGAGCTACAGCCTGCATCAACAGGCTGCAGCGGTACTGGACGGCCTGGCCTGAGGCCGTCCACGGGCTCAGGGCTTGACCTTGCGCCGCATCACGCCGTTGAGCACCACGACGATGACCGCCACGGCGATGGCGATGTACTGGAAGGTCTTTTCATCGATGACGCCGCTGTTCTGCAGGTAGGAAAGGCCAAGCATGATTCCCAGGACCGCCAGGGAAATCAGAATCGAATATTTCAAACGTTGTGATTGAGTCATTGCGGGAATCCTGAAGCTGAAATTGTATCCGCCGTGTATCGAGGCCGATGCCAAGCACATACCCGGATTCGGGGATGCGCGCGGCGAATCGGGGTCATATGTTACAGGCGCAAAGGAGTTTTTTCTTCCTGGTTGCCCTGTCGTGTTCCCCGAGTCCTTGAGGATTGATAAATGTTCCGTCGAATCACCCTGTTGATTCCCCTGCTGGCCATGCTGACCCTGTCAGGCTGCATCATCATGCCCCGCGATGGCTGGCATCACCGCTACCATGACGGCGGCCCGGGCTACTACTACCACCGTTGAGCGACTGCCAGCGCCGAGCCATCCGGCCAGTCCACCGGCCACCACGCATCGCCCACTAGCCACGCCCGCCCTGTCGCGGGCGTTTTGCTGCCTGGGCCCGGCCTTGATTGCGACCACGGATGAGTTCGTCCTGCCGGGCGAACAGCTCCACCAGCCAGTCGACGAACACCCGTATGCGAGTCGAAAGGTGGCGCTGGGGCGGATACAACGCTGTCAACGGCAAGGGCGGTGGCGCATGTTCCGCCAGCACCTCTTGCAAGACACCGGCCTGCAGTTGCCGGGCGGCATGGTAGTACGGGGTCTGGATCAAGCCGTAGCCCGCTTCGCAGGCCGCCAGGTAGCCATCGGCACTGTTGACGGCGACCTGCTTGGGCAGGTTGATCTCATGCAGCTCACCGTCCACCAGGAACTCCAGGCCATAGCGTTTGCCGGAAACCGCCGAGAAGTACTCCACCATCCGATGTCCCTGCAACTGCGCCACGGAGGTCGGAACACCTTGCTCGCGCAAATAGCCGGGGCTGGCGCAAGTCACCTGGGCCATCTGCGCCAGAGGGCGCGCCACCAGGCTTTCGTCCAGTAGCGGACCGCCACGCAAGGCACAGTCCACGCCCTCGCGAATCAGGTCCACCGGGCGGTCATTGAGACCGATCTCCAGTTCGAGCAAGGGATAGCGCGCGGAGAACTCCGGCAGCGCCGGCATCACGATCAGGTGGCCGATACCGGCCGGCATGTCGATCCGCAAGGTGCCCCGGGGATTGTGCCGCCCCTGGGAAAAGGCCGCCTCGGCCTCCTCCAGATCTGCCAGCAGGCGTATGCAACGCTGGTAATAAGCGGCTCCGTCCAGGGTCGGGCTGACCTGGCGGGTGGTGCGGTGCAGCAACTGCACTCCCAGGTGCGCCTCCAACTGCTTGATCAGGATGGTCACCGAGGCCCTGGGCAGTTGCAGGCTATCGGCCGCCCGGGCAAAACCGCCAAGCTCGACGATCCGGGTGAACACGCGCATGGCGTTGAAACGATCCATGGAAAACGCTCTTTATTATTTGGAATATCTTAATAGTGCTAGCGTTTTTAGCCGGTTTATCGCTGTTTTGTCGAGTAGCACAATGAGCGCCTCCCCACTACCACTGGAGTAGCCAGCGATGCACACTCGACAACTGGGCCACAACGGCCCGCAGGTTTCCGCCATTGGCCTGGGCTGCATGGGCATGAGCGATTTCTACACCACCGGCAGCGATTCCCGGGAGTCGATCGCCACCCTGCACCGGGCGCTGGACTTGGGCGTGACCCTGCTGGACACCGCCGACATGTACGGCCCCCACAGCAATGAAGAACTGATCGGCCAGGCCATTCGCGGCAAGCGCGAACAAGTGGTGCTGGCCAGCAAGTTCGGCATTGTCCGTGACCCCGCCAATGCCTCGGCCCGTGGCGTCGATGGTCGCCCGGAGTATGTGCGCGCCGCCATCGATGGCAGCCTGCGACGCCTGGGCGTGGATACCCTGGACCTCTACTACCAGCACCGGGTCGACCCACAGGTGCCGATCGAGGAAACCGTCGGCGCCATGGCCGAACTGGTCAAGGCCGGCAAGGTGCGCTACCTGGGCTTGAGCGAAGCCTCGGCGGCGACCCTGGAACGGGCGCACAAGGTCCACCCCATCAGCGCCCTGCAAAGCGAATACTCATTGTGGAGCCGCGACCCCGAGGAAAACGGCTGCCTTGCCACCTGCCAGCGCCTGGGCATCGCTTTCGTTCCCTACAGCCCGCTGGGCCGGGGGTTTCTCACCGGCGCCCTGAAGAGCCCGGACGACTTCGCCGCCGATGATTACCGGCGTTTCAACCCGCGTTTCCAGGGAGAGAACTTCCAGCGCAACCTGCGCCTGGTGGAACAGGTGCAGCAGCTGGCAATACAGAAGGAGGTCAGCGCTGGGCAACTGGCCCTGGCCTGGGTCCTGGCCCAGGGCGAATACCTGATACCCATCCCCGGCACCAAGCAGCGGCGCTATCTGGAGGAGAACGTAGCGGCCCTGGACGTGCGCCTGAGCGCCGATGACCTGGCGCCGCTGGACCGCATCTTCAGCTCGCAAGCCACCGCCGGCACTCGCTACAGCGAAGAGGTGCTGGCCCTGCTGGACCGCTGAAACGACAAGGCCGGGGTCGCTGGAAAGCGCCCCGGCCCTTTTGCGAAACCCGGCTCAGGCCTTGGCGGAGGTGGCGCCGTCTTTGTTGGGTACCGTGGTGCCGTTGCCCTTGCCGTAGTTCTGCAGGCTCTGCAGGACGTAGATGGCCTTCTTGTACTCGGGAATCAGGTAGTTGGCGTACTTGTTGCCCTTGAGGTTGTTGTTCTGGATATCGTCGATCTTCATCGCGAAGTATTCCAGGGCGTTGAAAGGCTCCTCGGGGTTTTTCGGGATGCCGAAACGGTCGAACTTGTCACCGGCATTGAGCAGGTTCAGCGCAGTGACATCGGAGATCAGGCCGTTGTTCTTGAGGAAAGTGCTCATGCCACCCAAGGACTTGATGGTGACATTCGTCGGATCGAAGCCCTTGATCTGCTTGTGCAGCTTCAACTGATCCATCTTGCGCACGTCGAGCACGGTAGCGTTCTGCCCCACCATGGTCAGGATCTGGCGCACCTTGGCGCTCTGCGGGGCTTTCTTGACGTCGCCGCCTCCCTGCAACAGGCCTGCCTTGCTGCTCCAGCCGCCAACGTATCCGATTGCCATACTGCAACTCCTGTAGTCCGGCTTGTCGATTCCCCTGTCCTGCCATCATGGAACCTTCGTAAAGCTCCGGGCAGACCTCTGAAACAGGTCGCAAGCCATGGTGAAACATCTGAATGGGGGCAAGTATCAACGCCGAAACAATTCGCGCCAACGAATTATTTCGGAAATTTACATTTTTTATACATTTCCGACAAATTCGCCAAAAGCCCCTGATTTAAAGGGCCTGGCCTCTATTCAAGGCTACTCTCGGAGCATTTTTGCGGTCCTTGCCGGTTACCGCTCCCCACGTCGCTGGCACTTAGGCAAACTCCTTGCAAACAAAATCGATTTTTCTGGACGAACGTCCTAAAGAGCGCATGTCCAGCGCCGATACCTTCTTAATGCCCTGCATAAGGCGCAGCTCTCCCAAAGAATAAGAAACGCTCGGTAAGGACAGGTCCCATGCCCGCTTTGCGCACGATTCAAGCCCGCTACACGCTCTTTCTGGTCCTGTTCATAGCCGTGATGCTGGTACTCACGGTGTTGGGTATCGGCCAGCTGGTGGCCCCCAAGTTGCGTCATACCGAAGAACAGGTCGCCCTGGACCGCATCGCCGAAGTGGCGCAACGCATCCAGGGTGAACTGAACAAGGTCCAGGCACAGCAACGCAGCATTACCCAGACCGTCGCCCTGCTCGACAGCGACAGCATCGACCGGGTCTTGCCGGGACTGGTGGACCAGTATGGAGAGCAGAAGGTCTTCGGCGGTGGCATCTGGCCCCTGCCCGGCCAGCGCACTCCAGGGCGCGCCAAGCACAGTACCTTCTGGCACCGCGATGCCTCGGGCCAGCTCAAGGTCAATACCTTCTGGAACAGCGACGCGGCGCCCAACTACTACGACCAGCCCTGGTACAAGGGCGGCATGCGGACCGCCCCGGGCCAATGCGCCTGGGCCGCCGCCTACAAGGACGATGCCAGCGCCGAACCGCGTACCAACTGCGCCATGGCCATCAGCCAAGACGGCGTGCCCTATGGCGTGGCCACCATCGACGTGACCCTGGGCTTCTTCAATGACCTGGTGGCCGCCCAGGAAAAGACCCTGGGCGCGCAGATGCTGATCGTCGAGGCCGACGGCAAGATCATCAGCAACAGTTCGCGGATCAATGGCCCCATCGTCCTGAAGAACATCGCCGAACTGGCCAGCAGCTCGGCCTTCGTCGCCCAGGTGCAGCAGGCCCTGGGCAATCGCGGCAGCGGCCTGCAGCGCCTGGAGTTCGACAACGCCGGGGAACCGAGCACCTTCTTCATGCAGCCTATCGAGGGCACCCCCTGGTTCCTCGCCAGCTCCCTGCCCAACCGCCTGATCACCGCCCAGCGCGACGACGTGCTGAGCACCCTGGGCCTGCTGCAACTGCCCATGGTGATCCTGCTGGTGCTGCTGCAGGTCTATGCCATCGGCCAGCTGGTGCAGCGCATGAAGGCCCTCAAGGCCAACATCGACACCCTGGCCACCGGCGACGCCGACCTGACCCGGCGCATCACCATCCGCGCCGAGGATGAGCTGGGAGCCATCGGCCACTCGGTCAATCGATTCATCATCTATCTGCAGGACATGATCGGCGAGGTGACCCAGGCCACCGAGGCCATGGCCGGCAGCCTGCAACAACTGCAACGCACCAGCGAGCAAAGCGGACAGATCCTCGCCCGGCACGCCTCGGAAACCGACCAGACCGTCACCGCCATCACCCAGATGAGCTCCACCGCCGACAGCGTGGCGGCCAATGCCGCCGAAACCGCGGCATTCACCCAGCGCGCCAACGAGCATGCCGAGCGTTCGCGAGTGGTGGTGGGCGAAGCGTCCGGCAGCGTGATCGCCCTGATCGACGAAGTGGCCAGCGCCACCCACAAGGTCGAGGCCATGCAGCAAGATGCCCAGCGCATCACCGAGATCCTCGGGGTGATCGGCGCCATCGCCGGACAGACCAACCTGCTGGCGCTCAACGCCGCCATCGAGGCGGCCCGGGCCGGGGAGCAGGGTCGCGGCTTTGCCGTGGTGGCCGACGAAGTACGCGCCTTGGCCGCCCGTACCCAGGCCAGTACCTCGGAAATCAACGAGATGCTCACTCGCCTGACTCAGGGGGTCAGCTCCTCGGTCAGCGCCATGGAAAACACCCAGGCCAGCTGCCAGTCGGCGGCCGATGCCACTGCCCGGGTCAACTCGGGCCTGGATGAAATGGCCGGTTCGGTCAGCCAGATCAACAGCCTGAGCACCCAGATCGCCACCGCCGCCGAGCAACAGAGCGCGGTCACCGAGGAAATCAACCGCAGCATGGTGAGCATCCGACATATGGTCGAGGAACTGCTGCAAAGCGGCCAGGCCAGTGAACACAACACCCAGAGCCTGGTCCAGGCCAACCAGCGGGTCAGTGCCCTGATGGGTCGCTTCAAAGTCCGCTGAATGGTCGAGCGCACTCCCGCCCCAGCGCGGGAGTGCGACTATATTTGCAGCTCCGGCCACAAGGAGGTGCATGCATCATGGGCCAGCACCAGCCCCACCTGACGGGCGAATACATCAGCCAGCAGCGGTACATCGCCGCCAGCATCGATACGGTCTACTACTACCTTTCCCAACCCGACCGCTGGCACGAATGGCATCCCGGGTCCCTGCGTGCCGATACCGGCCTGGGCGGCTCGCTGCCGGCCGGCCACAGGTTCAGCGAAACCATCAACCTGCTGGGCTTGCAGGTGCACCTGAGCTGCCGGGTCCTGTACGCAGTGCTGCCCAGGGAGTTCAAGATAGTGTTCAGCTCCGCGCCCCTGGATGGCATCGTCCACTACCAGTTGCGCAAACAGGGCGACGGCACCCTGCTCAAGCACAGCCTGCAATACTCCACCGACCTCAATCTCGGCGGCTTGCGCTCGCGCATGGAGCGTTGTTGCGAGCAGGCCCTGGACAACCTCAAGCGCCTCCTCGAAGCAGCGCCTGGCTGATCTAGCGCCTGGGCCCGGATACCGCCGACGGTCGGGCCCAACACCCCATCAGCCACGCTGACAAATCTGTAACCTGAACCTCAGTTGGCTGACAGCCAGCGCCGATTAGTCTCTGCCTGAACCTGAATCCCAGGACTGACAGGACTCACTCGGCATGCTTGGCAATCCAACACGACGCAGCTTGATCAAGGGCATGGGCATCGTCGGCGCACTGGCCGGCAGCGGCCTCTGGCACTCCCCCGCCTGGCCCCGGGCCAACCCTGGCCTGCCCCAGGAAATACGCGGTCGACAGTTCGACCTGCACATCGGCCAGACGCCGGTGAACTTCAGCGGTACCCCGCGCACCGCGATGACCATCAATGGCGGCCTGCCCGGCCCGCTGCTGCGCTGGCGCGAAGGCGATACAGTGAGCATCCGCGTGAGCAACCGCCTGGAGGAAGACACCTCGATCCACTGGCACGGCATCCTCCTGCCGGCCAACATGGACGGCGTGCCCGGCCTGAGTTTCGCCGGCATCGCCCCGGGCAGCGTCTACGAGTACCGCTTCCAGGTCCGCCAGCACGGCACCTATTGGTACCACAGCCATTCCGGGCTGCAGGAGCAGGCCGGGGTCTATGGCCCGCTGGTGATCGATCCCCGGGAGCCGGAGTCGTTCCAGTACGATCGCGAGCATGTGCTGCTGCTCAGCGACTGGAGCGACCTTGCACCACAGCGCCTGATGCAGATCCTGAAAAAGCAGTCCGGCTACTTCAATTACCACAAGCGCACCTTGGGCGATTTCATCGACGATGCCGGCCGCGATGGCTGGGCCGCGACCCTGGCTGATCGCAAGATGTGGGCCGAAATGAACATGAGCCCCACCGACCTGGCCGACATCAGCGCCGCCAGCTACAGCTACCTGCTCAACGGCCAGACCCCGGGCAGCAACTGGACCGGGCTGTTCAAGCCCGGCGAACGGCTGCGCCTGCGGCTGATCAACGCCTCGGCCATGAGCTACTTCGATGTGCGCATCCCGGGATTGCAGATGACGGTGGTCGCCGCCGACGGCCAGCAGGTGCGCCCGGTCAGCGTCGACGAGTTGCGCATCGCCGTGGCCGAGACCTACGACGTGCTGGTGGAACCCGGCCGCGAGCCGGCCTACACCGTCTTCGCCCAGTCCATGGATCGTACCGGCTATGCCCGTGGCACCCTGGCGGTGAGCCACGGCCTGGGCGCCCTCGTACCGCCCCTGGATCCGCGTCCACTGCTGAGCATGGCCGACATGGGCATGAGCCACGGCGCCATGGCGCCCGCGGGCATGGGGGACAGGCCGGGGATGGGGCACGAGCCGATGGCCGCCATGGACCATGGCGACATGCAGGGCATGGACCACAGCCAGGCCAGCGAGATGGCGCCAATGCAACGCCACCCGCCGTCGGAGCACGGCAATCCGCTGGTGGACATGCAGACCATGAACCCGACGCCAAAACTCGCCGACCCGGGCCTCGGCCTGCGCGATAACGGCCGCAGGGTGCTGACCTACGCCGACTTGCGCAGCACCTTCGAGGATCCCGACGGCCGCGAGCCCAGCCGCACCATCGAGCTGCACCTGACCGGACACATGGAGAAGTTCGCCTGGTCCTTCGATGGCATCAAGTTCAGCGACGCCCAACCCTTGCGCCTGGCTTATGGCGAGCGGGTGCGGATCGTCCTGGTCAACGACACCATGATGACCCACCCCATCCACCTGCACGGCGTATGGAGCGACCTGGAGGACGAACAGGGACGCTTCCAGGTGCGCAAGCACACCATCGACATGCCCCCCGGCACCCGCCGCAGTTATCGGGTCACCGCCGATGCCCTGGGCCGCTGGGCCTATCACTGCCACCTGCTGTACCACATGGAGATGGGCATGTTCCGCGAAGTACGCATCGACCAGGAAGGAAGTCCGTCATGAAGCACCAGCCTGCTGCGCCGTTGCCCGGCTTGCTGCTCGGCCTGGGCCTGGTGGCCAGCGCCGCCAATGCCACGCCCGACCCTGTCGGCATGGACCACCGGAGCATGCCCGGCATGGCGCCCGGCGCGATGTCCACCATGGATCACGGCGCCCACGGCCTGGCCCCTACCCCAGCCTGGGAACGCAGCCGGACGCCGATCCCGACGCCTACCGAAGCCGATCGACGCGCAGCCTTTCCCGAGGTGTCAGGCCATGGTGTCCATGACCAGGCGATCAATTCGCTCTGGCTGATCAACCAGCTGGAATACCAGGATGCCGACCGCGGCAGTACCCTGGCCTGGGAAATGAATGCCTGGATCGGTGGCGATATCGAGCGCTTGTGGCTGCGCAGCGAAGGCGAACGCAACGACGGTCGCAGCGAGAAAATCGAGCTCGAGGCGCTCTGGGGCCATGCCATCGGCCCTTGGTGGGACCTGGTCGGCGGTGTGCGCCAGGATTTCAAACCCGCCTCGCCCCAGACCTGGGCCGCCATCGGCCTGCAGGGCATGGCCTTGTACAACTTCGAAAGCCAGGTCACCGCCTACCTCGGCGAAGGCGGCCAGACGGCCCTGCGCCTCAAGGGCGACTATGACATGTTGCTGAGCAACCGCTTGATCCTGCAGCCCACGGTGGAGGTCAACCTCTATGGCCGCAACGATCCGGAACGGCGCCTGGGATCGGGCCTGGCGCAAACCGAAGTCGGGCTGCGCCTGCGCTATGAACTGGATCGCCAGTTCGCCCCCTACCTGGGCGTGACCTGGAACCGCAGCTACGGCAGCAGTGCCGATTACGCCCGTGCCGAAGGCGACAAACCCAGCGAGGCACGCCTGGTACTGGGTGTCCGCCTGTGGTTCTGACCCCGGGTGCCCGCCTGTGTCTTGTATAACCTTGATACACAAGCCTCGCTCCTGGCGCTGTAAAAAACGCAAAATGCACGGCGATTCGCGCAGCCCCCAGGGCGCCATCTTCGATCCACACGAGACTCACGATGAAATCCACCCTGCGTCTGGCGGCCCTGTCCGCCCTGTTGTTCGCTTCCCTGGCCCAGGCCGCCGCCCCCATCGACATCGATGTGCACCGCGACGCCAATTGCGGCTGCTGCAAAAAGTGGATCGAACACTTGCAAGCCAATGGTTTCAAGGTCCATGACCATGTCGAGAACGACATGAGCAGCCTCAAGCAGCGCCTGGGCGTGGCCCCGCGCCTGGCCTCTTGCCATACCGCGGTGCTCGACGGCAAGTTCGTCGAGGGCCATGTACCGGCCGAGCAGGTCCTGGCCTTGCGCAAGCGCGATGACCTGCTGGGCATCGCCGCCCCCGGCATGCCCATGGGATCGCCGGGCATGGAAATGGACGGCATGGGCGCCGACGCCTACCAGGTCATCGGCCTGACCAAGGAAGGTCGGGACGTGGTGGTCGCGGACTACCCGGCCCGTTGATCGGCGTCTACTTCGGCTTGTTCCTGGCGGCCTTCGGCGCCGCCACCCTGCTACCGCTGCAGTCCGAAGCACTGCTGGCAGGCCTGCTGCTCAACGGCCAATGGTCGGTGCCGGGCCTGTGGCTGGTGGCGACCCTGGGCAATGTCCTCGGCTCGTTGGTCAACTGGTGGCTGGGGCAGCGCCTGGAGCACTACAAGGACCGCCGCTGGTTCCCCGTCGGCCCGCGTCACCTGCAACGGGCCCGGGTGCATTACCAGCGCTACGGGCATTGGTCGCTACTGCTGAGCTGGCTGCCGCTGATCGGCGACCCACTGACCCTGGTGGCCGGGGTGATGGGCGAGCCGCTCAAGCGCTTCCTGCTGATCGTCAGCCTGGCCAAGGGCGCGCGTTATGCGGTGCTGGCTTGGCTGACCCTGGGCTGGATCGCCTGATCCCCAGGCTCCATAGCAGATTCCCGGCTGACCGCCGAAGGTTTGCGGCCTTTGCCGCAGCGTCACGGTCTCAGCAGCGGCTGTTTATAGGTTGCGAGGTCGCAGCCTGCTTCGTGTAGATACCGTCTTGCCCATTATCGGGCCAACCCGAAGCCCCCAATGCCCCATCACGGGCCGACTCGCAGTCGACGCACCCCTTTCGGGCATTTCCAGGCCCTGCGCGGGCGACCTTTCGTCGGCTGCATCCCATGTCCTGCCTGGCGCCACGGTGAAACGCGCGCCCCATCCGGCACCGCCAAGGCTTCTGTCCTAGACTGGCTCTCGCATCGTGACCAGGCAGTCACAGCGGCAGGAAAAAAGTCGAAACTTTTCATTCCAGCCCAGGGTCAGGGTAAAGGTAGGGCCGCTGCCGCTGGTGCATTCCTTGCAGCGACTCCTCCATCCATTCTGCTTCAGCACTCGGGCAGCACGGGCTGATCGAAGTGCGATGCGTTCGTGCCCGGCCACAGGAACCGGCCGGCACGGCGTGCAATACGCCAAAACAGATCGACGACACGGGAGAGACATATGATCAGCGCTGTATTGGATACCCAGGGAGAACCCATTCCGCAGCAGGCCGGTGGACGCAGCCATCCCCTGGTCCCGCTCCCCGGGAGCAGGACGATACTGCCGCTGGCCCACCAGAACCCCAATCGCAAACGGGTGCTGTTCGTCACCTCGGAGCTCACCGACCTGGTCAAGACCGGCGGCCTGGGCGACGTCTCCGCCGCCCTGCCCCGGGCCATGGCCCATCTGCACGACGTACGGGTGCTGATTCCTGGCTATCCGCAGGTCCTGCACAGCGAGAACCCAATCCACGTCATCGGCGAACTGGGCGGCCATGCCGCGCTGCCGGCCTGCAAGATCGGCCGCATGGACATGCCCGACGGCCTGGTGATCTACGTGCTGATCTGCCCCGAGCTCTATGAGCGCGAAGGCACGCCCTATGGCGCCAACAACGGCCGCGACTGGCCGGACAACCATATCCGCTTCGCCCGCCTGGGCCTGGCCGCCGCCGATATCGCCGCCAACCTGGCGCAGATCCACTGGTGCCCGGACCTGGTGCATGCCCACGACTGGCCCGCCGGCCTGGCACCGGCCTACATGCACTGGCGCGGCCAACGCACCCCGACGTTGTTCACCATCCACAACCTGGCCTACCAGGGCGTGGTCAGCCTGGCCTGCTGCCCGGAACTGGGCATCCCCGAGCACGCCCTGCAACAAGAAGGCATGGAGTTCTACGGCAAGTTGTCGTTCCTCAAGGCGGGCATGGCCTATGCCAGCCACATCACCACGGTGAGCGCCACCTACGCCCGGGAGATCACCACCCCGGACTTCGGCTGCGGGCTCGACGGCTTCCTGGCCAGCAAGACCCAGCAAGGCCTGCTCAGCGGTATTCCCAACGGTATCGACGAAAGCTGGGACGCCGCCACCGACCCGCACCTGTTCTGCCCCTTCGGCATCGGTGACTGGGATGGCAAGGCCGTCAACGCCGCCCACGTACGCCAGCTGTTCGGCCTGGAGCCAAGCGCCGGACCGTTGTTCGCCGTGGTATCGCGGCTGGTCTACCAGAAAGGCCTGGACCTGACCGAAGCGGTGGCCGAGTTCATCGTCGACGCTGGTGGCCAGATCGCCATCATCGGCCGCGGCGAACCGGAGGAAGAACAAGCCATGCGCGAGCTGGCCCGGCGCTTCCCCGGCCGCGTCGGCGTGCATATCGGCTTCAACGAGACCGATGCCCGGCGGATGTTCGCCGGCAGCGACTTCCTGCTCATGCCCTCGCGCTACGAGCCCTGTGGCCTGAGCCAGATGTACGCCCAGCGCTTCGGCTCGCTGCCGGTGGCCCGCAACACCGGCGGCCTGGCGGACACCATCGACGACGGTGTCACCGGCTTCCTGTTCGACGAGTCCAGCGTGGCCAGCTACCAAGGCGCCTTGCAGCGCGCCTTCCAGGTATTCGCCCGGCCCGCGCTGCTGCATGCCATGCGCTGTCGGGCCATGGCCGCGCCCTTCAACTGGTGCCAGGCGGTGGAACCCTACGCCGAACTCTACGAGCAACTGGTGACCCAGGCCTTGGGCTACACCGCCAGGTAAGGGAGCACTGACAGATGCCAGCAAGCACGCCATCCAGCCTGCGCCACGGCGCAGTGCTGCTCGACGCCGAACGGACCCGCTTCGCACTCTGGGCCCCGGATGCGCACCATGTCAGCGTGGAACTGGGCAACGGCCAGTCCGTGCCCATGCTGCCCCAGCCCGAAGGCTGGTTCATGATCCAGGCGCGCTGCCCGGCGGGCAGCCGCTACCGGTTCAATATCGACGGCCAGTTGCAGGTGCCGGACCCGGCGTCCCGGGCCCAGGACGGCGGCGTGCATGGCCCCAGCCTGGTGGTCGATCCCCAGGCCTATGTCTGGCAGCATCCACAGTGGGCCGGCCGGCCCTGGGCCGAAGCGGTGATCTACGAACTGCACGTGGGCTTGCTGGGCGGCTACCAGGGAGTGCAGCAGGTGCTGCCGGCGCTGGTGGAACTGGGGGTGACGGCCATCGAACTGATGCCCCTGGCGCAGTTCCCCGGTGAACGCAACTGGGGCTACGACGGCGTCCTGCCCTATGCCCCGCAAGCCTCCTATGGCACGCCCGAGCAACTCAAGGCCATGGTGGACGCGGCCCACGGCCTGGGCCTTGGGGTGATCCTGGACGTGGTCTACAACCACTTCGGCCCCGACGGCAACTATTTGCAGCGCTACGCCAGCCCATTCTTTCGCGAGGACCGACAGACCCCCTGGGGGGCCGCCATCGACTTCCGTCGCCGGCCGGTGCGCGACTTCTTCATCGACAACGCCTTGATGTGGCTGCTGGACTACCGCTTCGACGGCCTGCGCCTGGATGCGGTGCATGCCATCGACGATCCGGGCTTCCTGAAGGAGCTGGCCCAGCGGGTGCGCGAAGCTGTTCCCGGCGACCGCCAGGTGTGGCTCAACCTGGAGAACGAGGCGAACCAGGCCAGCCTGTTGCAGCACGGCTTCGATGCCCAGTGGAACGACGATGGCCATAACGCCCTGCACGTATTGCTCACCGGGGAAACGGAGGCTTACTACGCTGACTTCGCCGAACAGCCGACCCAGCAGCTGGCGCGCTGCCTGGGCCAGGGCTTCGCCTTCCAGGGCCACCTGGACCGCCATGGGCGGCGGCGCGGCGAACCCAGCGCCCACTTGCCGCCCAGTGCCTTCGTGCTGTTCTTGCAGAACCACGACCAGATCGGCAACCGCGCGTTCGGCGAACGCCTCAACCAGCTGGCCCCGCCCCAAGCCTTGCACGCGGCCACGGTGCTGTTGCTGCTGGCACCGATGATCCCGCTGCTGTTCATGGGTGATGAAGTGGCGGCGCAGGAACCTTTCCTGTTCTTCACCAGCCACCAGGGCGAACTGGCCGAAGCCGTGCGCCAAGGCCGGCGCGACGAATTCGCCGCCTTCAGCGCCTTCGCCGACGCCTCGGAGCGCCAGCGCATTCCCGATCCCAATGCGCAGTCGACCTTCCAGGCCTCGCGTCCGGGCCATGACGGCGAGCAGGCCGAGGCCACCCGGGCGCTGTACCGCGAACTGCTGCGGATCCGCCACCGCGAGCTGGTGCCGCGCCTGCCCGGAGCCCGCGCCCTGGGCGCCGAGGTGCTGGCCGAGGGCGCCCTCACCGCCCGCTGGCGCCTGGGCGATGGCAGCCTGCTGCGCATCGACCTCAACCTCAGCGCGCACCGGGTCGAACTGCAGCCCGGGACCGATGCCCAGCCGTGGTTCCAGTACCCGCCAGGCACCCTGGAAGATTGGCGCCAGGGCTGGTTGCCGGCCTTCAGCGCGCTAGTGCAATTGCAGCCTGCGACAGCCCCCGATGGAGAGCGTTAATGAGCGATGCGCAACTGGAAATACTCGCCAGCCGCGCCGGCCTGGCGGTGGACTGGATCGACGCCAACGGCCGGCCGCAGAAGGTCGAGGCCCGGGTCCTGCGGGCGGTACTGGCCGGATTGGGCCACCCGGCCGGCAACGGCCAGGAGATCGAACGCAGCCTGCAGCAACTGCAACAGCGGCAGCAGGGCCGGCACCTGCCGCCACTGCTGACCGCCGACGTCGGCCAGGGCCTGGACCTGGCCCGTTATTTCCCGGCGCAGACCCAGTGCCGGGTGCAGCTGGAAGACGGCAGCAGCCGGCAATTGCAGCTCGATGACGAAAGCCGGTTGCCCGGGGAATTGCCCGTGGGCTACCACAGCGTGGACATCGAGGACGAACGCTTCATCCTCGCCGTGGCCCCCGAACGTTGCTACAGCGTGGCCGACGCAGTGGCCGACCAGCCGCCGCGGGCCTGGGGCCTGGGGGTGCAGTTGTACGCCCTGCGCCGCAGCGGCGATGGCGGTTTCGGCGATACCCAGGCCCTGGAGGAGCTGGCCCGCCAGGCCGCCGAACGTGGCGCCGATGCCCTGGCCATCAGCCCGCTGCACGCGATGTTCAGCTGCGATCCGCAGCGCTATAGCCCCTACTCGCCCTCCAGCCGGTTGTTCCTCAACAGCCTGTACGCCGCCCCGGGGGCGATCCTTGGCGAACGGGCCTGGCGTACCGCCATCGAGGCCTGTGGCCTGGGCCCGCAGTTGCAGGCGCTGGAGCAACAACCGCTGATCGACTGGCCGGCAGTGGCCCAGGCCAAGCAACAGGTGCTGCGCGAGCTGTACCAGGGCTTCCGCCATGGCGAGCACCCGCTGCACCAGGACTTCGCCAGCTATCGCCAGGCTGCCGGCGAGGCCCTGGAAAACCACTGTCGTTTCGAGGCGATCCAAGCCTTGCGGGTGGCCCGTGGCGAAGATCCGGACTGGCGCCATTGGCCGCCGTACTGGCGCGACCCGGCCAGCCCGGAACTGGCACGCCTGGCCGAGGAGCAAGCCGAGGAAATCGACTTCCATGCGTTCTGCCAATGGCTGATCGCACGCAACCTGGAGCGCGTGCAAAGCGCGGCCCGTAGCAGCGGCATGGGCATCGGCCTGATCGCCGACCTGGCGGTGGGCGCCGACGGTGGCGGCAGCCAGGCCTGGAGCCGCCAGGATCAGTTGCTGGCCGAGCTGACCGTGGGCGCCCCGCCGGACATTCTCAACCGCCAGGGCCAGGGCTGGGGGATCTCGGCCTTCTCTCCCGAAGGCCTGCAACGCAATGGCTTTCGTGCCTTCATCGAGATGCTGCGGGCCAACTTCGCCCATGCCGGCGGCTTGCGCATCGACCATGTGATGGGCTTGCAGCGGCTCTGGGTGATTCCCCTGGGCGCCCCACCCTGCGATGGAGCATACCTGTACTACCCAGTGGACGACCTGCTGCGCCTGCTGGCCCTGGAATCCCAGCGCCACCAGGCCATCGTCCTCGGCGAGGACCTGGGCACGGTGCCCGATGGCCTGCGGGAAAAGCTCGCCGCAAAGGGCATGCTCGGCATGCGCGTGCTGCTGTTCGAGCAGGACCAGGGCTGTCATTTCAAGCCAATCCTGGACTGGCCGGACAACGCCCTGGCCACCACCAGCACCCATGACCTGCCGCCCCTGGCCGGTTGGTGGCACGGCCGCGACATAGAGTGGAACCAGCGCCTGGAACTGGTGGATGACGCCGGGGCCAGGCACTGGCGCGAACATCGCCAGCGCGAGCGCGACGGCCTGCGCCAGGCCCTGGGCCGGGACCCGCAGAACTTTCGCGAGCCGTTGGATGAAACCGACCAGTTGCTCGACGCCAGCGTGCGCTTCCTCGGCCATACCCGTGCGCCCCTGGTGCTGTTGCCGCTGGAGGACGCGCTGGGCATCGATGAGCAAGCCAACCTGCCAGGCACCGTCGAGGGTCACCCCAATTGGCGCCGGCGCCTGGCTGGGAGTGCCCGGCGCCTGCTGGACGACACCGACGCCGCGCGGCGCCTGGAACAACTGGCGTGCGCCCGGCGACAAGCACAGGAGCGTGATCGATGAACCTAGAACCTACCCTGGAATTGCGAGCCAGCCTGCGCCTGCAGTTCCACCAGGGCTTCACCCTGGATGACGCCGTGCCGCTGGTGCCCTACTTCGCACGCCTGGGCATCAGCCACCTCTATGCCTCGCCCTTGCTCAGCGCCCGTGCCGGCTCGATGCACGGCTATGACGTGGTGGACCCGACCCGGGTCAACCCGGAGCTGGGCGGCGAAGCGGCCCTGGAGCGCCTGGTGACCGCCCTGCGCGAGCACGACATGGGGCTGATCCTGGATATCGTCTCCAATCACATGGCGGTCGGGGGCGCCGATAATCCCTGGTGGCTCGACCTGCTGCGCTGGGGGCGCCTGAGCCCCTATGGCGAGTTCTTCGATATCCAGTGGCACTCGTCCGACCCGCTGATGGCCGGCCAGCTGCTACTACCATTCCTGGGCAGCGACTACGGCCAGGCGTTGCAGGAAGGCAGCCTGCAATTGCATCTGGACGATGACTTGCGGGGGTTCCATGTCCGCCACCACGAGCATCGCTTCCCCATCTGCCCCGGCGACTATGCAGAGTTGCTGCACCCTGACGGCGCAGCGGCCGAAACCTTGAAGCCTTTGGCCGACGCCTTCGCCGCCCTGCGCTTCAACAGCGATGCCCACGCCCAGGCGCAGGCCTTGCAACAGGCCCTGGGCGAGGCACTGCAACAACCCGAGGTGCGCGAGGCCGTGGAGCACAAGCTTGTCGACTATGACTCCCGCCAGGCCGCCGGCTTCGAACGCCTGCACCAATTGCTGGAGCGCCAGGTCTATCGCCTGGCCAGTTGGCGCACGGCTGCCGACGACATCAACTGGCGCAGGTTCTTCGACATCAACGAACTGGGTGGCCTGCGGGTCGAGCGGCCTGCGGTATTCGAAGCGACCCACGGCAAGATCTTCGAGCTGATCCGGCGCCGTCTGGTAGATGGCCTGCGCATCGACCATGTCGACGGCCTGGCCGACCCCCGAGGCTATTGCCGCAAGCTGCGGCGCCGGGTCGATCGCCTGCGTCCCGGCGAGCACTTGCCGATCTATGTGGAGAAGATCCTCGGTGCCGGTGAAACCCTGCATCGCGACTGGGGGGTCGACGGCAGCACCGGCTACGAGTTCATGAACCAGCTATCGCTGCTGCAACTGGACCCGGCCGGCCAGGCGCCCCTGGCCGAACTCTGGAGCCAGCACAGCCAGCGCTCGTCGCAGTTCGTCGACGAGGCGCGCTTGGCTCGCCAGCAGATCCTCAATGGTTCCCTGGCCGGGGACTTCGAAAGCGTGGCCCAGGCCCTGTTGCAAGTGGCAAGGCTGGACCTGATGAGTCGCGACCTGACCCTGGGCGCCATCCGCCGGGCCTTGCAGGAGCTGATCGTGCACTTCCCGGTGTACCGCACCTATATCGGCGGATGCGGCCGCGGGCCCCAGGACCAGCGTTTTTTCCAGCAAGCGCTGGAAGGCGCCCGGGCCAGCCTCAGCGAAGCCGACTGGCCGGTACTGGATTACCTGGACCGCTGGCTCGGCGGCCAGGGCTGGCGCCAGGTGCCACCAGGGCCGGCGCGCAGCCTGTTGCGCCATGCCGGGGTGCGCTTCCAGCAACTGACCTCGCCCGCGGCGGCCAAAGCCGTGGAAGACACGGCCTTCTATCGCTCGGCGGTGCTGCTGGCGCGCAACGATGTCGGCTTCGATCCCCAGGCCTTCAGTGCGCCACTGGCGGCGTTCCACCAGGCCTGCAGCGAGCGCCTGGAGAACTTTCCCGACAACCTGCTGGCCACCGCCACCCATGACCACAAGCGCGGCGAGGACAGCCGGGCCCGGCTGGCGGTGCTCAGCGAACGCGGCACCTGGTATGCCCGGCAAGTAGCCCATTGGCGAGCCCTGGCAGTGCCGCTGCGCACCAGCGCCGATGCCCCCTCGGCGGCGGACGAGCTGATTCTCTACCAGAGCCTGCTGGGCAGCTGGCCCCTGGACCTGCAGGCCGACGCGGGCCCGGCCCTGGAGGAATATGCCCGACGCATCTGGCAATGGCAGCTCAAGGCCCTGCGCGAGGCCAAGCTGCACAGCGGCTGGTCCGCCCCCAACCCGCCATACGAAGAGGCCGTGCAGGCCTTCGTCGAGAACCTGCTGCTCGCGCCCCGGGGCCTGGAACTGCGCCAATCGATCGCCGCCGCGGCCCGCTCCATCGCCCCCGCCGGCGCCCTCAACAGCCTGGCCCAGACCCTGTTGCGCCTGACCGTGCCCGGGGTCCCCGACCTGTACCAGGGCAATGAGTTCTGGGACTTCAGCCTGGTGGACCCGGACAACCGCCGGCCGGTGGACTACCAGGCCCGGCGCCAGGCCCTGGAGCAGCCGGCCACGGCGGCCCAGTGGCTGGCCCACTGGCACACCGGCCACATCAAGCAAGGCCTGATCGCCCGCACCCTGGAGCTGCGCCGGCAACATCCGCAGCTGTTCCGGCATGGCAGCTACCAGCCGTTGCAGGTCCTGGGGCAGCGGGCCGGCCAGGTCCTGGCCTTCCTGCGCGAATACCGCCAGCAGCGAGCGCTGGTACTGGTGCCGGTACGGGTCGCCGGGCTGCTCGGTGACAGTCCGCTGCCGCACGTGGATGCCGCGCTCTGGGGCGATACCCGGGTGCAACTGCCATTCGCCGCCCCGGGGCGCAATCTGAATGGACTTTTTGCCAACGCGACAGTCACAGCCCACAGGGAGCTGATGCTCGCCGAGGTCCTGCGGGACTTCGCGTTGAACCTCTTGATCGACCATTGAATCCAGCGCGGGAGCATTGCAATGAGTACCGACGACAAACGCATACGTGAGTTCGCCTATCAAATCTGGGAATCGGAAGGAAAACCCCAGGGCCAGGAACAACGCCATTGGGAAATGGCCTGCAAGCTCGCCGAGGCCGAAGCCCTGGCCCCGGCCAAGCCGCCCAAGGCCACGCAGGCCAAGCCGGCAGCCGCCAAGCCCGGGGCCAAGGCGGCGGTCAAGCCCAAGGCCAAGTCGGCCACCACAGTGCTGCCACCGGGAGAGAAACCGGCCGCGGCCAAGAAACCCCGGGCGCCACGCAAGCCGCCCACCAACTGAAATATTCCGCAGCCCGGCCCACACCCTTGCCGTTGTGACACTGCCAGTGCCGCAATGATCGCCTTCGCGCCTGTTCCACCCTTCTCATTGCAGGAGCAACCATGAGTACAGTCACCAAGCACAGCCTGACCGCAAGCCCCGATGGCGAGCCTTCGCGCATCCGTGAAGGCCTGCCCTTCCCCCTGGGCGCCACCTGGGACGGCCTGGGCGTCAATTTCGCCCTGTTCTCGGCCAACGCCACCAAGGTCGAGCTTTGCATCTTCGACGCCGCCGGCGAGGTGGAGCTGGAGCGCATCGAACTGCCGGAGTACACCGACGAAATCTTCCACGGCTACCTGCCCGACGCCCATCCCGGGCTGGTCTATGGCTACCGCGTGCACGGCCCCTACGATCCGGTCAATGGCCATCGCTTCAACCCCAACAAGCTGTTGATCGACCCCTATGCCAAGCAACTGGTGGGTGAACTCAAGTGGTCCGAGGCGCTATTCGGCTACACCATCGGCCACCCCGATGCCGACCTGAGCTTCGATGAGCGCGACAGCGCGCCCTTCGTGCCCAAGTGCAAGGTGATCGACCCGGCCCATACCTGGGGCAACGACCAGCGCGTCAGCGTGCCCTGGGACAAGACCATCATCTACGAGACCCATGTCCGCGGCTTCACCATGCGCCACCCGGCGGTTCCCGAGCAGTTACGCGGCAGCTTCGCCGGGCTGATGGTCGAGGACGTGCTCAAGCACATCCGCAGCCTGGGGGTGTCGTCGGTGGAACTGCTGCCGATCCACGCCTTCGTCAACGACCAGCATCTGCTGCAAAAAGGCATGACCAACTACTGGGGCTACAACAGCATCGCCTTCTTCGCCCCGGACCCGCGCTACCTGGCCAGCGGCAAGATCGCCGAATTCAAGGAGATGGTCGCGCACCTGCACGAGGCCGGCCTGGAAGTGCTGCTGGACGTGGTCTACAACCACACCGCCGAGGGCAACGAACAGGGTCCGACCCTGTCCATGCGTGGTATCGACAACGCCTCGTACTACCGCCTGATGCCCGACGACAAGCGCTTCTACATCAATGATTCCGGGACCGGCAACACCCTGGACCTGAGCCATCCGTGCGTCTTGCAGATGGTTACCGACTCGCTGCGCTACTGGGCCGGCGAGATGCACGTCGATGGTTTCCGCTTCGACCTGGCGACCATTCTCGGGCGCTATCACGATGGCTTCGACGAGCGCCACAGCTTTCTCGTCGCCTGCCGCCAGGACCCGCTGCTGCGCCAGGTGAAGATGATCGCCGAGCCCTGGGATTGCGGCCCGGGCGGTTACCAGGTGGGGCGCTTCCCACCGGGCTGGATGGAGTGGAACGATCGTTTTCGCGATACCGTGCGCGCCTTTTGGAAAGGCGATGACGGCCAATTGGCGGATTTCGCCGGGCGCATGACCGCCTCCGGAGAGATGTTCAACCAGCGGGGGCGCCGCCCGTACGCCTCGGTCAACTTCATCACTGCCCACGACGGCTTCACCCTGCACGACCTGGTGTCCTACAACGACAAGCACAACGAGGCCAACGACGAGAACAACCAGGACGGCAGCAACAACAACCTGTCCTGGAATCACGGGACAGAAGGCCCTACCGACGATCCGGCGATCAACGCCCTGCGCCTGCGCCAGATGCGCAACTTCTTCGCCACCCTGCTGCTGGCCCAGGGCACGCCGATGATGGTGGCCGGCGACGAATTCGCCCGTACCCAGCACGGCAACAACAATGCCTATTGCCAGGATAGCGAGATCGGCTGGGTCAACTGGGACCTGGACGACGATGGCAAGTCGCTGCTCAAGTTCGTCAAGCGCCTGGTCAAGCTGCGCCTGAGCTATCCGATCCTGCGGCGCGGACGCTTCCTGGTAGGCAACTACAACGAGGATATCGGGGTCAAGGACGTGACCTGGCTGGCCCCCGACGGCAGCGAAATGACCACCGAGCATTGGCAGGATGCCCATGGCCGGTGCCTGGGCAT
Organism: Pseudomonas sp. FW507-12TSA; assembly: GCF_058781435.1. Taxonomy (NCBI): domain Bacteria; kingdom Pseudomonadati; phylum Pseudomonadota; class Gammaproteobacteria; order Pseudomonadales; family Pseudomonadaceae; genus Pseudomonas; species Pseudomonas sp. FW507-12TSA. The sequence continues at coordinate 213,012 of NZ_JBYSWT010000005.1, read as the reverse complement.
GCTGCTCGATGGCCGCGCCCAGGAAACCGGCATCCGCCGCCCGGGTGCCGACGCCACGGTGCTGCTGGTGGTCAACGCGCACCACGACATCGTCAACTTCCGCCTGCCGCAAGTGCCGGCCGGGGAATTCTGGACATGCATGCTCGATACCAACCAGCCGGCGGTGCGCGGCCAGGAACGCCTGGATTTCGGCCATGAATACTCGGTGACCGGGCGTTCGCTGCTGCTCTTCGAGCTCCAGCACGAGGATCAGGAATAGCCGCAACCCAGGCCGGGTCGGCCTGGGAACGCCTTGGAACAGAGGCTTGGGGGGACGCCTGGCGCTTTTCGGGGACGATATTCGGCAGGGCGACATACCTGGTAACGAAATACGTCTACCCTATCAAGCGGACCGCAATCGACAAATTATCCTGGCGCCCCCTGTGTGGACGGCGCCGGGCTGAGTATGATTGCGCAGCTATCACGGCGTTCCAAAGGGATGGGACACCGGTACTTCACGCTGAGGCAGGTGCCATGAAATCAGCGTGCGTGCAAACCCAGGGCCGATGCTGAACGCTCGTTCAGCTTTTCGCATACGACCCGGAAACAGGGATGTATCACGTTATGAAAGCCATATCCGCAATAGATAACAGCTGGCCCAGCCAGATCTGGAACAGCGCCCATAACCTGGCCGAGGTCCCGGCCATCAATCTTGCCAACCTGGTACCGGCCGGTTCCCGCGCGGTGATGGTGGCTCCGCATCCCGGTGACGAAGTGATCGCCAGTGGCGGCCTGCTGCAAGTGCTGGCCCACCACGGCCACCCCCTGGAGCTCATCTCGGTCAGCGATGGCAGCGCCAGCCACCCCGGGTCCGAGGTCTGGCCGGAACGCCGCCTGAGTGTGTTCCGGCCCCAGGAAAGCGCCGAGGCCCTGCGCCGCCTGGGCCTGCCTTTGCATAGCCTGAAATGGATTCGCGGCGGGTTCGCCGACAGCGCCTTGAGCGAGCGCGAGCAGCAGTTGGTGCCGTTCATCAGCCGCTACCTGCGCCCCGGGGACGTGGTGTTCAGTACCTGGCGCGAAGACGGCAACCTCGATCACGAGGCCGTGGGCCGGGCTGCCGCCAAGGCCGCGGCGCAGGTGGGGGCAAGGTTCTGCGAGATCCCCGTGTGGGCCTGGCACAGCTCGGCCCGCGAGGAGCACCAGATTCCCTGGCAACGCGCGCGCAAGCTGCGCCTGGACACCTGGACCGTGGCCCGCAAGCGCCACGCCGCCCATGCCTACGCCAGCCAACTGCAGGGCGAGCCGGAGATCGGCCTGCAGCCGTCGCTGTCGCCCATCGTGCTCGAACGCATGCGCCTGCCCTACGAAATCATCCTCATGTAGCGCGGTCCGGGTGGAATCCAGCTGAACGCCAGCGCCGGTCATCAGTCCCAAGCAGTAACCGCCACTGATTTCACAGGAGCGAGCGTGAACAGCGACTCCACCCGGCCAGTGCCCCGCGGGGCCACCCAGCGGTTGCGCATCCTGACGGTCAACACCCACAAGGGCTTCACCGCCCTGAACCGGCGCTTCATCCTCCCCGAGCTGCGCGAAGCGGTGCGCAGCACCCAGGCCGACCTGGTGTTCCTCCAGGAGGTGCTGGGCGAGCATGGCCGCCACGCCTCGCGCCTGGACAACTGGCCTTCCCAGTCGCAGTACGAGTTCCTCGCCGACAGCATGTGGAGCGACTATGCCTACGGGCGCAACGCGGTGTATCCCGATGGCCATCACGGCAACGCCGTGCTGTCGAAATTCCCCATCCGCCAGTATCGCAACCTCGATGTGTCGATCACCGGCCCCGAGCGCCGGGGCCTGCTGCATTGCGTGCTGGATGTGCCTGGCCACGACGAAGTGCATGCCATCTGCGTGCACCTGAGCCTCCTGGAAAGCCACCGGCAGCTACAGCTGGCCCTGCTCTGCCAACTGCTCGAATCCCTGCCCGGGCAGGCCCCGGTGATCATCGCCGGTGACTTCAACGATTGGCAGCTGCGCGGCAACAGCATCCTGGGCCGACGCAACGACCTGCACGAAGCCTTCGAACGCCATCATGGCCGCCCGGCCCGCACCTATCCGGCACGTTGGCCGCTACTGCGCCTGGACCGCGTCTACCTGCGCAACGCCGGCAGCCACAGCCCGCAGATCCTGGGCAACAAACCCTGGACCCACCTCTCCGACCACCTGCCCCTGGCGGTGGAAGTCCACCTGCCGGAACCTGCCGTACATCCGGATTGCTGAACCGGCACTGGCGCCGCGCCGAGGCTGATGCATGCTCTGTAACGGACAGGGACCCTGGGCGTCCGCCCGGGGCCGCCGCTGCCGTGAAAAGGAGCGATGCCATGAGCGATACCCCCACGATCGTCCTGGTCCACGGGTTCTGGGGCGGCGCCGCCCACTGGAACCGGGTCATCGACGATCTGCTGGAACGCGGCCAGCAGAAGATCCGCGCGGTAGAGTTGCCCCTGACGTCCCTGGCCGACGACGTCGAGCGCACCCGCAATCTGCTGGCCCAGCAAGCCGGGCCGGTACTGCTGGTGGGGCATTCCTACGGCGGCGCGGTGATCACCCAGGCCGGCCACGAGGCCAACGTCGCAGGCCTTGTGTACATCGCCGCCTTCGCTCCCGACAGCGGCGAGAGCCCCGGCAGCCTGACCCAGGAGTTTCCTCCCGCGGCCGCGGCCAACCTGGAACCGGACAGCGACGGCTACCTGTGGGTTCGTCCGGAGCGCTTCCATGAGAGTTTTTGCCAGGACCTGCCGCCCCGCGAGGGACTGATCATGGGCCTGGTCCAGAAAGCCCCGCTGGCCAGCACCTTCGGCGATACCCTGGGCGCCCCGGCCTGGCGCGACAAACCCTCGTGGTACCAGATCTCCAGCGCCGACCGCATGATCGCCCCGCACAACCAGGAGCGCATGGCCGCGCGCTTGAACGCGCGCAAGGTGATCCGCCTGGACGCCAGCCATGCCTCCCTGGCCTCGCAGCCGCACGCCGTGGCCGGGTTGATCGCCGAGGCCGCCGCCAGCCTCTGATCGGCCAGGGCTGGCGTTCAACTTCGGCAGCGGCTAAACGAAGCGCGCCCTTTAGTCGTGTCAGTGGCCGGGGCGCAGGATCAGCACCGCCAGGGGCGGCAGGTTGAGCACCAGGGACAGGGCCTGGCCGTGGCTTTCCTGTTCTTCGCTGAAGGCTTCGCCGGCGTTGCCGTAGTTGGACCCGGCATAGAGCTGCGAATCGCTGTTGAGTACCTCGCTCCAGCGCCCGGCCAAGGGTACGCCCACGCGATACCCCTCGCGTGGCACCGGGGTGAAGTTGGCCACCACCAGCAACGGCTCGCCATTGCGGCTCCAGCGCAGCCAGGCATACACACTGTTGAGCGCATCGTCGCCAATCAGCCACTGGAAGCCCTGGGGCACGTGGTCCTGCTCGTGCAGCGCCGGATACTCGCGGTACAGGCGGTTGAGGTCGCCCACCAGCTGTTGCACGCCACGGTGTTCGGGATATTGCAGCAAGTACCAGTCCAGCTGCTGGTCGTGGTTCCACTCGCGCCACTGGCCGAATTCGCAGCCCATGAACAACAGCTTCTTGCCTGGATGGGTCCACATGAAGCTCAGGTAGGCCCGCAGGTTGGCGAACTTCTGCCAGCGATCGCCGGGCATCTTGTCGATCAGCGAATGTTTGCCGTGCACCACTTCATCATGGGAGATCGGCAGGATGAAGCGCTCGGACCAGGCATACACCAGGCCGAAGCTCAGCTCGTTGTGGTGGTGGGCCCGATAGACCGGGTCTTGCTGGATGTAATGCAGGGAGTCGTGCATCCAGCCCATGTTCCACTTGTAAGCGAAGCCCAGCCCGCCATGCTCGGTACTCTGGCTGACCCCGGGCCAGGCGGTGGATTCCTCGGCGATCACCAGGGCGCCCGGCGCCTCCAGGTCCACCACGTCGTTGAGATGGCGCAGGAACTCGATCGCCTCGAGATTTTCCCGGCCGCCGTGACGGTTGGGCACCCACTCCCCGGCCTTGCGCGAGTAGTCGCGGTAGAGCATCGAGGCCACCGCATCGACCCGCAGCCCGTCGATATGGAAATGCTTGAGCCAATGCAGGGCCGAGGCCAGCATGAAGCCGTGGACCTCGGTACGCCCGAGGTTGTAGATCAGGGTGTCCCAATCCTGGTGGAAACCTTCCAGGGGGTTGCCGTACTCATACAGCGCCGTGCCATCGAACTGCGCCAACCCATGGGTATCGGTGGGAAAGTGCGCCGGTACCCAGTCCAGGATCACCCCGATCTGCGCCAGGTGGCAGGCATTGACGAAGGCCGCGAACTCCTCGGGCGTACCGTAGCGGGCGCTGGGCGCGAACTGCGCCAGGGGCTGGTAGCCCCAGGAACCGCCGAACGGGTGTTCCATGATCGGCATCAGCTCGATATGGGTGAAGCCCAGTTCCTTGACGTAGGGAATCAACCGTTCGGCCAGCTCCGGCCAACTGTAGTGGCGGGCCACCTCGCCCACGTCGTCGACCTCGCACTGCCAGGAACCGGCGTGCAGCTCGTAGATCGCCAGCGGCGCATCGACCCGCTGGCGTTCGCCACGGGCCAGCATCCACTCCTGGTCTTGCCAGTCGATGGCCAGCGGCGCCGCGACCTTCGACGCGGTGTCGGGCGGCATCTGGGTCGCCAGGGCTACCGGGTCGGCCTTGAGCGGCAGGATGCCGTGGGGGCCCAGGACCTCGTACTTGTAGGATTCACCAGCGTGCAAGCGCGGGATGAACAGCTCCCAGACCCCCGAAGGATGGCGCAGGCGCATGGGATGCCGACGGCCGTCCCAGACATTGAAGTCACCCACCACCGAGACCCGCCGGGCATTGGGCGCCCACACCGCGAAACGCACACCGGCGACGCCGTCCACCGTGGTTAACTGGGCTCCCAGGCAACTGCCGAGGTCGCGGTGATTGCCTTCGGCGAACAGGTACAGGTCCATTTCGCCAAGCAACGGCCCGAAGCTGTAGGGGTCTTCGCTGACCTGTTCGCCACCGGCCCACTGCACACGCAGCAGGTAGGGCCGGGCCTCGGGAAAATGCCCGGCGAACAACCCCGGCACCTCGTCGGCTTCCAGGTTGCCGAGCAATTGCTGCTGCTCGCGGTCCAGCACCTGGACACTCAGCGCTCCGGGCAGGAAAGCCCGGATGACCTGCCCACCGGCACCGTCGCCATGGGGCCCGAGGATGGCGAACGGGTCGTTGTTCTCGGCCCGGACCAGGGCCTCGATAGCCCCGGCCGGTGGCAGCAACCTCTCCTGGCGCCGCTCCTGCTCCCTGTTCGAGAAATTCATGACTGCTCTCCATCGATGTCGTAAAAGTCCGGTAGTTCACGCAACAGGCCGGCCAGGCCGCGCAGCGGCACGTGCAACCAGGCGGGCCGGTTCTGCGCCTCATAGGCCAGCTCATAAGCCGCCTTCTCCAGGCTGAACAGCACCAGGGCGGCATCGGCCGCCGGCGCTCGCCAGCCATGGGCAAGATTAGCCGTCGCCTGTCGGTACGCCGTGACGAAAGCCTGACGGGAGCGCTCCAGGTAGCGCCCGACCACGGCTTGCCGGACCGCCTGGGCATCCGGCGCGCCATCCACCGCCGGCGCCTCCAGGGCCAGGGCCGCGGCGTAGTCGAACGAACGCAGCACGCCACTGACATCCTTGTAGGGGCTGTGCTTGGCCCGGCGTTCCGCCAGGGGCCGCGCCGGCTCGCCCTCGAAGTCGATCAGGTAGGCATCGCCCTTGATCACCAGCACCTGGCCCAGGTGCAGGTCGCCATGGACCCGGATGCGCAAGCCGCCCAACAATTGCCCGGCCAGTTGATCGACTGCGGCGAGGATGCGCCCCTTGTGCCGCAACAGGCGTCGGCACAGGCCACGGTCGGTCTCGGCCAGGCTGTCCTGGTGTTCTTCGAGCAATTGCAAACTGTGTTCCAGTTGCCCACTGACTTGGCGCTGGCAAGCCTGCAGGTCCTCCTGGGTATAGGCCTGGGGCGCGAAGTCCGCAGTACTGCCGGGGGCGGCGAGCAGCATGTGCATTTCCCCCAGGCGCTGGCCCAGGAGCCCGGCGAAGTCCTGGAGTTCGGCGAGGGCGTTGTAATGCTGCTCCTGTTCGGAAACGGCGCTGGCCAGCTCGTCGCGGATCGCTCGCTCCAGGTTGCTCTGGGTCCACTCCCAGGCGTCGCCCTGGTTGCTCAGGTAGCCCTGGGCGATCATCAGCAGGTGATCCTCGCCCTGCGCGTCACGGCGCACCACCGAGCCCAGCAATGGCGAAATATGGGCAAAACCGGCCTGGGTGAGAAAAGCGCCCATTTCCAGTTCCGGGTGGATGCCGCCGGCCACCTTGCGCACCAGCTTGAGCACCAGGCTTTCGCCCACCACCACCGAGCTGTTGGATTGCTCGGCCGACAGGTAGCGCACGTCGACCTCGGCATCCAGGCCCAGGCGCTGCAGTTGCGGGCTGCCATCGAAACGGATCTGCCCGGCGTCGCTGTCCAAGCGAGCCTGGGCCTGGAGCGCCTGGAGCACGCTGCGCACGAAGCTGTCGAGGGCAAAGGCATCGGTGATCAAGCCCACCTGGCGCCCGCGCCGGACCCGGGACATGGCCAGTTGCTGGGGCAAGGCGCTGCTGATCTGGTCCTCGGCCAGCAGGCCGAATGGCACCTGGTAGCGCTGGCTCCGGCCCTGGCTGGTGACCTCGATCTCGCCCAGCAGCACCGGATGCTGCGGATCGCCGAAGCGCACGCCATACACCAGCTGCACTTGGCCCAGGGTGCTGTCCTTGTCGGCGAACCAGCGGCGCTTGGGCAGCCAGCTGGGCAGGATTTCCTGCTCCAGGGTGGTGCGCGCTGGCGCCTCCAGCAATTCCTCGAGGCGTTTCTTCAACACCAGGGTGGTGAACTCCGGCAGGCTCTCGGACGGCTCGACATGCCAGCTGGGCATCTGCTGCTCGCTGGCCAGGACGAACCAGTAGAAGCCATAGGGCGCCAGCGTCAGCAGGAAATTCAATTGGCCGATGGGCGGGAAGGCGCTGCCGCCGAGCATCTCCACCGGCACCATGCCGGCGAAGCTCGACAGGTCCAGCTCCGCCGCCTGGGCGCTGCGCGAGACGTTGGCCACGCAGAGGATGATCTCCTGCTTGCCATCGGGCCCGGTGTATTCGCGGGTATAGGCCAGGATCCGGCGATTGTTCGGCGACAGCATCTTCAGCGTGCCCCGGCCGAAGGCCCTGGATTGCTTGCGCACCGCCAGCAGGCGCCGGGTCCAGTTGAGCAGCGAATGCGGATCGCCGGACTGGGTCTCGACGTTGACCGACTGGTAGCCGTAGAGCGGGTCCATGATCGGCGGCAGCACCAGGCTCGCCGGGTCGGCCCGGGAGAAACCGCCGTTACGGTCGATGGACCACTGCATCGGCGTGCGCACGCCATCGCGGTCGCCCAGGTAGATGTTGTCGCCCATGCCGATCTCGTCGCCGTAGTACAGGGTCGGGGTACCGGGCATCGACAGCAGCAGGCTGTTGAGCAGTTCGATGCGCCGCCGATCACGCTCCATCAGCGGTGCCAGGCGCCGGCGGATGCCCAGGTTGATCCGCGCCCGCCGATCAGCGGCGTAGTAGTTCCACAGGTAGTCGCGCTCCTTGTCGGTGACCATTTCCAGGGTCAGCTCATCGTGGTTGCGCAGGAAGATCGCCCACTGGCAATTGGCCGGGATTTCCGGGGTCTGGCGCAGGATGTCGGTGATCGGGAAGCGATCTTCCTGGGCCAGGGCCATGTACATGCGTGGCATCAGCGGAAAGTGGAAGGCCATGTGGCATTCGTCGCCATCGGCGCCGTTGCCGCTGGCCTGGCCGAAGTACAGCTGGGTGTCCTCGGGCCACTGGTTGGCCTCGGCCAGGAGCATGCGGTCCGGATAATGGGCATCGATCTCGGCGCGGATGCGCTTGAGCACATCGTGGGTCTCGGCCAGGTTCTCGTTGTTGGTGCCATCGCGCTCGATCAGGTAGGGGATGGCATCCAGGCGCAGGCCGTCGATCCCCATGTCCAGCCAGTGGCGCATGACCGAGAGCACGGCCTTCATCACCTGCGGATTGTCGAAGTTCAGGTCCGGCTGGTGGGAATAGAAGCGGTGCCAGAAGTACTGGCCTGCCACCGGGTCCCAGGTCCAGTTGGACTTCTCGGTGTCGAGGAAGATGATCCGCGTGCCGGCGTACTTCTGGTCGTCATCGGACCACACATAGAAGTTGCGCGCCGCCGAACCGGGCTTGGCCTTGCGGGCACGCTGGAACCAGGGGTGCTGGTCGGAGGTGTGGTTGATCACCAGTTCGGCGATCACCCGCAGTTCGCGCTTGTGGGCCTCGGCGATGAACCGCCGGACATCCGCCAGGGTGCCATAGTCGGGGCTGACCCCACGGTATTCGGCGATGTCGTAGCCGTCGTCGCGCCGTGGCGAGGGATAGAACGGCAACAACCAGATGGTGTTGACCCCCAGTTCCTTGATGTAGTCCAGCTTGGCGATCAGCCCGGGAAAATCGCCGACGCCATCGTCGTTGGAATCGAAATAGGACTTCACATGCACTTGGTAGATCACCGCGTCCTTGTACCAGAGCGGATCCTTGATGAAGGTCGCTGGTCGGGTTTTCTTCGCCATTGCTCACTCCTGAATCTGTTCAGAGGTCCCTGCCCGGCCACTGCCGCCTGGCCTTAGGGCCGGCGGCGCGGTCAGGTCAGTCGACGCTGATGCGCCAGATACCGAACGGCTGGGCCGGTTCAAGGCGCATGAACTGGACCTTGCCGTACCAGGTCCAGCGATGGCCGTTCATCAAGTCCTCGCCCTGGGTAGCGGCATCGTCGGGCAGGCCCATTTCCCAGAGTGGCAGCTCGAAATGCGCCTCCTGGGGGTTGAAGGGATCGAGGCTGACCGCCACCAGCACGAAGTTGCCGCCGTCGGCGCTACGCTTGCCGAAGTACAGGATCCGGTCGTTCCAGGCGTTGTACAGCTTGAGCCCCAGGTGCGATTGCAGCGCCGGGTTCTGACGGCGGATACGGTTGAGCTGGGCGATCTCGGCGATGATGTTGCCCGGGGCATTGAAGTCCCGCGGGCGGATCTCGTACTTCTCCGAATCCAGGTATTCCTCCTTGCCTGGCAACGGCGCCGACTCGCACAGCTCGAACCCCGAATACATGCCCCACAGGCCCGAACCCATGGTCGCCAGCGCCGCGCGGATGAGAAAGCCGGGGCGGCCCGAGTCATGCAGGAAGCCGGGGTTGATATCCGGAGTGTTGACGAAGAAGTTCGGCCGGAAGCATTCGCGCCAGGGCGACTGGTTCAGCTCGCTGAAATAACTGGCCAGTTCGCTCTTGGTGTTGCGCCAGGTGAAGTAGGTGTAGCTCTGGGAGTAACCGATCTTGCCCAGGCGCGCCATCATCGCCGGGGTGGTGAAGGCCTCGGCCAGGAAGATCACCTGCGGGTGCCGGCTGCGCACATCGCCGATCAACCACTGCCAGAACGGCAACGGCTTGGTATGCGGGTTATCGACCCGGAAGATGGTGACACCCTCCTCGACCCAGCCGAGCACTATGTCCCGCAGCTCCAGCCACAGGCTGGGGATGGCATCGGCGGCATAGAAGTCGACGTTGACGATGTCCTGGTACTTCTTGGGCGGGTTCTCGGCGTATTTGATCGTGCCGTCCGGGCGCCAGTTGAACCAGCCCGGATGCTCGGTCAGCCAGGGATGGTCCTGGGAGCACTGGATGGCGAAATCCAGGGCGATTTCCAGGCCATGGTCGGCGGCTGCGGCCACCAGCCGGCGAAAATCCTCGCGGCTGCCCAGTTGCGGATGGATCGCCTCGTGGCCGCCCTCCTCGCTGCCGATGGCATAGGGGCTGCCGGGATCGTCCGGAGCGGCGACCAAGGCATTGTTGCGGCCCTTGCGGTGGCGCCGGCCAATGGGGTGGATCGGCGGGAAATACAACACGTCGAAGCCCATGTCATGGATCATCGACAAGCGTGAATGCACATCATCGAAGGTGCCGTGGCGCGCCGGATCGTCGGTAATGGAACGGGGAAACAGCTCGTACCAGCTGGCGAACTGCGCACGCTCGCGCTCCACGTCCAATGGGTATTCGGGACTCAGGCTGAGGTAGGGACGCAGGTCGGCCTCGGCCATCAGCCGGGCACTGTCGGCACTTAGGAACAGCGCCACCTGCTCGGCCGCGAGCAAGCCGCCCAGTTGCTGGTGCAGTACCAGCAGTTGTTCGCGCAGCGCGCCTTCGCTGCGTTCGCCAGCCTGCTGCACCAGGGTCCGGCCTTCTTGCAGTTCCAGGCTGACCGGCTGGGCGGCCAGGTGCTTCTTTTCCAGCTCGTAGCAGAAGCTGGCGAACGGGTCGATCCAGGCCTCGATGCAGAAGCGGTAGCGGCCCGCCTCCGGCACCGGGAAGTACCCCAGCCAGGCGTCGTTGCCCTGGTCTTCCAGGACCCGGCTGTGCCAAACGTCCTGCCGTTCGTTGCGCCAGCGCACCCGCACCGCCAGCTTGTCGTGGCCATCGGCGAAGACCTTGCACCCCACCTCCACCTGCTGGCCCGCAGTGGCCTTGGCCGCGAACTGGCCGCCATCGAGCACCGGGCGGGTATCTTCGATGGCGATGCGCGGCAGCAGCAAGGCCTGGGACAACGGTAGGTGCGCCTGGTAGTCCGGTTCGGTCGGTTGTTCTGCGCTCATCGAGCATCACCCCTCTGTACTGTTTCTCGACGCTTGGCTGACCGGGTCGGCGATGCCCCGGTACAGCACTGGATCGACACACTTAGGTTCCGAGCCACCCGCCTTGCGGAAAGTTCAGCGCAATTGATCATCGAGACGGCGGGAATCAAATGCGCCGTTGCGGGGTCCACCGAACGAGCCGGTGCAACTGCAAGCACCCAGGAGGCCAGCAATGAGTATCCCGATCCCGGCGGATCCCCCTGATCCGAACATCGACCAGCCACCCCTGCCGCCCAGCGAACCACCGGCGGTTCCCGAGCAGGAGCCACCGGACAGCACCCCGCCGCCCAAGGTCGACCCGCCCATACCCAGGCCGCCGGTGCTGGCCGAGCAGCGGGAACAAGTGCGGCGGTTCGCCGGCAAGGATAGATAGACAGGCGGTATTCAGCGCTTTTCCAGGCGCCGCACGATCAACGGCATCAGGCTGAACACCATCAGTGCCAGCAAGGTGCTCAACAGCGCCGTGGCCTCGCCGGCCGCGACGCCGATGGCAGCGGTCATCCATAACCCGGCGGCGGTGGTCAGGCCCTTGACGTGCTGGCCTGCCTCCTCCTCTCGCCCCTTGAGAATGGTCCCGGCACCGAGGAAGCCGATCCCGGCGATCACTCCCTGGAGCACCCGGCTCATGGCATCGGACTGGGCTCCCGAAAGGCTCGGCACCAGTACGAACAAGGCGGCGCCCATGGCCACCAGCATGTGGGTGCGCACTCCCGCCGCCTTGCCCTTCTGTTCTCGCTCGAACCCCAGCACCGCGCCCAGCGCCGCTGCCAGCAGCAGGCGCAGGATGATCCGGGTCATCTGCCGCGCATCGCCGATATCGGCGAACTCCGCTTGCAGGGTCAGCCATACCTCATGCCACCAGGCGTCCATCGAGTGCTCCTCCGGCCATCCCGGCCCCGCGGGTTGCGGGACATGGGCTTCTTTAAGAATGGACCGCGGCGTCGGGCAGATGGTGCCGACCCATTGCCTGGCCGCCGTTGATCGCCGGCGGCGAACCCTGGCCGCGCTGCGGGCCCTAACCTGTATAGCCATCGCCAGGAGGTACCCGACATGAGCCTGCGCATCGAACAGCAGCACTGTTATTTCGACACCCAGACCCTCCACGAACGCCTGCCCGCCAGTGCCGTGACCATCATCACCGACAGCGCCAGGGCAATGTCGGCGGTGGAGATCAAGGGCGAGCGGATCTACATCACCGAAGCAGAAGCCGACGCATTGACCGTAGCAGGTGCCACCGACGGCCGACGCCACCTCAAGGCCTCCGGGGGTGATTCGGTGATTTGACTGACCTGGATCAGGGTCCGCCCCGCAGCCCTGTGCCATCAGCCTGCGGGGCCAGGTCCCTGGGGAACTTGCCGGGGTGCAGCAAGTTGTCGCAGGCCTCCTGGAAAGGCCATCTGATCCGCTTTTTTATCAAATAGCTGAGTCTGTTATGCAAACAGATCCGTGGTCATAGTTGCGCGGCCTGATGGAGGCTATGAGCGAACGACCATGAGCGAAAGAATCCCCGTCCGATTAGTAGAGACCTTCGAACCTTCACGCCCTAAACAGATGAAGACGAAGAGCACCGACAAACACGTCTATACCCGTAGTTTCAGCGGCCTGTTCCGCACCCTGCGCATGAGCGGCGCAGGGTTCCTGTTCCTCTTGTTCTTCGGCACCGTCTGGCTGAACTGGGGCGGACGCCAAGCAGTGCTGTGGGACCTGGCGCAAAGCAAGTTCCATATCTTCGGCGCCACCTTCTGGCCCCAGGACTTCATCCTCCTCTCGGCGCTGCTGATCATCTGCGCCTTCGGCCTGTTCTCCATCACGGTGTTCGCCGGCCGGGTGTGGTGCGGCTATACCTGCCCGCAGAGTTCCTGGACCTGGCTGTTCATGTGGTGCGAAAAGGTCACGGAGGGCGACCGCAACCAGCGGATCAAGCTGCAGGCCGCGCCCTGGAGCGCCAACAAGCTGGCCCGCCGTGCCCTCAAGCACACCCTGTGGCTGGGCATCAGCCTGCTCACCGGCCTGACCTTCGTTGGCTACTTCACTCCGATCCGGCCCCTGGCCCAGGAACTGATGACCCTGCAGATCGGCGGCCTGAGCCTGTTCTGGGTAGTGTTCTTCGCCGGCGCCACCTATATCAATGCCGGCTGGATGCGCGAAGCAGTGTGCATGCACATGTGCCCTTATGCCCGCTTCCAGAGCGTGATGTTCGACAAGGACACCCTGACCATTTCCTACAACCCGGCCCGTGGCGAAAGCCGAGGCCCGCGCAAGCGCGACGTCAAGCCCGCCGACGTCGGCCTGGGCGATTGCATCGACTGCCAGCTGTGCGTGCAGGTATGCCCCACCGGCATCGACATCCGCGACGGCCTGCAGATGGAATGCATCGGCTGCGCCGCCTGCATCGATGCCTGCGACTCGATCATGGACAAGATGGGCTACGCCCGCGGCCTGATCTCCTATACCTCCGAACATGAGCTGCAAGGGGGCAAGACCCACCTGCTGCGGCCGCGCCTGGTGGGCTACTGCGCAGTGATGCTGGTGATGATCGGCGCGCTGACCCTGGCCCTGGTGCAACGGCCGATGGTGTCCCTGGACGTGACCAAGGACCGTGGCCTGTTCCGCGAGAACGCCCTGGGGCAGATCGAGAACATCTACAGCCTGAAGATCATCAACAAGACCCAGCAACGCCAGCAATACCAGGTAGCCCTGGTGGATGGCGAAGGCTTCGAGCTGCAAGGCAAGACCGAGCTGAGCCTGGCTCCAGGTGAAATCATCGACTTGCCGGTTTCGGTGGCGCTGGTCCAGGAACGCCCGCAAAGCAGTTCCCAGGACATCAGCTTCAAGGTCAGCGATAGCGACGATCCGGGCATCCAGGCCGTGGCGGCGAGTCGTTTTGTCGCGCCGATGAACCGCTGAACCTCTAGAATGCCGTGGCGAGGGATATCCCGGGCCACGCCACGAGCACCCGCGGGCGCCCTGGACCTTCCTGGCGCCCGCGGGTCGCAGTCCCTACTCTCGCTACCTCACGCATGTCGCACCGATGACCAGACTGGATCTTGCACCGCAGATGAAACGCTACGAAAAATTCGCCGATGACATCGCCGAACTGATCCGTTCCGGGGTCCTGGGTCCTGGCCAGCGCGTACCTTCGGTGCGCTATGCCAGCCAGACCTATGGGGTCAGCCCGTCGACGGTGTTCCAGGCCTATTACCTGCTGGAACGCCGCGGGCTGATCCGTGCCCGTCCGCGTTCGGGCTACTTCGTCAATGCCCACGCGCCCAGCCCATTCTCCGAGCCGGTGATCAGCAGCGAAGTCAACGAATCCACCGAAGTCGATGTCAGCGAGCTGGTGTTCTCGGTGCTCGACTCGATCAAGGACCCGAGTACCGTGCCCTTCGGCTCGGCCTTCCCCAGCCCGACCCTGTTCCCCCTGCAGCGCCTGTCCCGCTCCCTGGCCAGCGCCAGCCGCGAGATGGACCCACGGGTGGTGGTCACCGACATGTCGCCGGGCAACCCGCAGCTGCGGCGGCAGATCGCCCTGCGCTACATGGTGGCGGGGCTGATGCTGCCCATGGAGGAGCTGCTGATCACCAACGGCGCCCTCGAGGCGCTGAACCTGTGCTTGCAGGCCGTGACCGAACCCGGCGACCTGGTGGCCATCGAGGCCCCGGCCTTCTATGCCAGCCTGCAGGTCCTGGAGCGACTCAAGCTCAAGGCGGTGGAGATTCCCGTGCACCCACGGGACGGCATCGACCTGGGGGTCCTGGCCCAGACCCTGGAGCGCCATCCGATCAAGGCTTGCTGGTGCATGACCAACTTCCAGAACCCCATGGGCGCGAGCATGCCCGAGGCCAAGAAACAGGAACTGGTGGAACTGCTGCGCCAGCACCAGGTGCCGCTGATCGAGGACGATGTCTACGCCGAGCTGTACTACGGCCAGCAAGCCCCGAAACCGGCCAAGGCCTTCGATACCGAGGGCCTGGTGATGCACTGCGGGTCCTTCGCCAAGAGCCTGGCCCCGGGCTACCGCATCGGCTGGGTGGCCGCCGGGCGCTACGCACAGAAGATCGAACGGCTCAAGCTGATGACCTCATTGTGCGCCTCGATGCCGGCCCAGGCGGCGATCGCCGACTACCTGCAACATGGCGGCTACGACCGTCACCTGCGCAAGCTGCGCTATGCCCTGGAAGAACAGCAAAGCGCCATGCTGGCGGCGATCGCCCGGCACTTCCCGGCCCAGACCCGGGTCAGCCAGCCCGCTGGCGGCTACTTCCTGTGGCTGGAGCTACCGCCGCAGATGGACTCGCTGAAACTGTTCCAGATGGCCCTGGCCCAGGGCATCAGCATCGCCCCCGGGCCGATCTTTTCCCCGACCCAGCGTTTTCGCAATTGCATTCGCCTCAACTACGGCAGCCCCTGGAACGAGACGATGGAAAAGGCCATGGAGACCCTGGGGCGGATCATCCGCTCGTTCTGACCCCCGCCGAGCGCAGCCTGTGCTTGACTGGCCGAACGCTTGAGGTCCTGCGGACCTTGGCGCAGTCCCGACAGCGGCTGCGGACTCGCTTCGTATGGCCGCTGCCGCAGGCTGTGCACAGGCGCGCAGCGGTCGCAGAGATACGCCCTTGGTGGTCAAACGACTTGCCCCCAGGCAGGCACTGGTGCAGCATCCGCGCTCGAATTTTCCAGGGAAGGAGCACGGCATGGTCGAAGACCTGTATTACGACGACTATCCAGAAGCCAAGGCCGAACTGAGCCAAGCCATCAAGCGCGGTCGCCTGCCGCTGCTGGCCCAGGAGCTCAACGCCTACGATACGGTCCAGGCGATCCTCGAACTGGATGCAGTGAACAATGACCAGGACGAAGCAGACGCCCTCTTCGACCTGGCCCTGGCCTTGATCGGCTGGATCCCCGGCCCCGGGCAGGAACTCAAGCTCATCCTGCGCCAGATCAACCGCGCCCCCTGGCGCCACGCCGAGAAACTCTTCGACCTGATCCGCCATACGCTGCTGAGCTGCCGGATCAAGACCAGCCCGGAACAACTACTGGAAAAATCCCTGGACTCCGCTCGCCTGACCGAGGAAATGCCAGAGATCGTCCGTGGCGTGCAGGCGTCCTCGACCTTCGCAGGCCTTGCCCCACGCCAGCAGCAACTGGTGCTGCACAACCTGGACGAGGCCCGGGACCACAGCCAGATGCTCATGCAAGCGGTGCAGCAACGCATCGCACCGTGGCTGGCGGTGCAACGCAACAGTTCGGCCCTGGCCCACAGCCAGGGCCCGGCCCTGTCGCCCAAGCCGCAATCGGCAGGCAATGCCAGTACCAGCAGCACCTTGCCCGCGGCCCGCGAGGCCGCCAGCATTCCACAAGCCATCAACCAGGGCATGGAGCACCTCACCGGCGACGGCCACTGGCTGGAACTGAACCTGCATTACTCCAACCTCGAACCCGTGTCCGGTGCCGCCTACCGGGTGGTCTTCACCGACGGTTCGCAAATCCAGGGGCACCTCGACGAAGAAGGCTTCGCCCGCCTGGAAGGCATCCCTGCCGGCACCGCCAAGGTCTACTACGGCGAAGACCCACGCCCCTACCAACGCCTGCCGATCCAGGCACTGGCGGCCGACCGCCCAGCCCTGGAGGAGGAGCTCGGCATCCTGTGCCTTGAGCCTACCGAGGTGGACCTGCCGACCCTGCTGCTGGAA
The DNA here is from genome assembly GCF_058781435.1 of Pseudomonas sp. FW507-12TSA. Taxonomy (NCBI): domain Bacteria; kingdom Pseudomonadati; phylum Pseudomonadota; class Gammaproteobacteria; order Pseudomonadales; family Pseudomonadaceae; genus Pseudomonas; species Pseudomonas sp. FW507-12TSA. The sequence goes on along the minus strand of NZ_JBYSWT010000005.1, from coordinate 196,532 downwards.
GCGTCCGAGCGCAAGCCGGCTTTCACCCTGATCCCCTATTGAACCGAGGCGAGCGCGATGAACCGCAGGCAAGTGTTTCTCAGCCACAAACACTACTACCAGCTCAGCGAGCACCTGGAAGGCACCGAGGCCTTCTGGCAGGAGCACTCCATGGAGGCCGACTGCCCCCTCCAGGAAGCCTCCCTCAAGGCCCGGCAGGTGCAGCAAGCGCGCCTGCACCGGCTGATCCTCGGCTACACCGCTGGCGAGCCCATGCAAGCGCTGGCCCAGGCCCTGGACGCAGTGGTGGAGAGCTACGAGGACTACCAGCGCAAGCTGGCGCGCTATGAAGAACTGCCGGACATCGCGCCCCTGGCGATCGATCACTACCCTCATGACTTCGAGGAGTACGTACAGGTCATCAGCCTGTGCATCCTCCTGCAACGCAGCGACCTGCTGCCACGGGTGGCGCTGTTGCAGGATCGGGCCGGCTACCATGGCGAGGACGTGCTGATCGAGGATCTGCTCAAGGGTTTCCTGGCCGACCGGGTGGAGGTGGATGAGTGGTACCACGAGGTCTACACGCCCCTGGTGCGCGCGATCTACCACGAGGACCCGGCGCAAGCCCGAGAATTGCTGGTGGAGTACTGCAACCAGTGGTACCCGGCCTTCGTGCACGCTCCGTGGCACGACAGCCATAGTTTCGACGACGATGGCGGCTACTTCGGCTACTGGGCCTTCGAGGCCGCGGCCATCGTCTACCTCTACGGCCTGGACGATAGCGCGGTGCGGCACATGATCTATCCCCGGGACATGCTCCAATATGCCCGCCGATTCACCCCACCGAATATACCCGGGCAGGCGGCACAGGCCTGATGCATGCCGTTTTGGCTCCACTCATACACGCGACGTAACAGCCATGAAATCCTGGATCAAGACCCTGCTGGTCACCCTCCTCACCGCAGCCCTGTGCCTGCTGTTCGCCCGCGTCGTACTGCCCCCGATGCTGATGCTGACAATGCTGCCGAGCTGGGAAGGCGGCAGCTGGTACTGGGCCAACCTGCTGCTGGCCGGTTTCCTGGCCGGACTGCTGGTAGCGCCCCTGTTGCCGACCCGACGCTTTTATCCAGTGCCTTTGCTGTTGCTGCTATCGGCCTTGCTGGTGTTGCACAACTGGAGCGAGAGCCGCTGCAACGATGCCCAGTTGCAGGCCATCGAACAACTGGCGGCACGTGAAGCGAGCCATGCCAAGCTGGAGCTCTCGGATGAGCAACTGGCGCCATCGGAATCGGTACCGGTGACCAAGGTCCCGGGAGTCTGGGCAGATGAACAGGGCTATGGATTTGGCTACAACTGCATACGCCCTGGCGAAACCCTGAGTCGCCTGCTGCCGCTGTCGATGAGCTATGGCACCGGCCTGTTGGGGTTACTGCTGGCCTTGCTGATCATGCCCCGCCGCCGCACCGTCGACGCGTTGCCCTGAACCCTGGCATCCGCAGTCTGGTGCCAGGCTAAGGGGCTATTGGCCGACAAACCGGCTCATGGACCAGGAATCAGCGACCGCCGCCCAGGTCGACGAAGGTGCCGGTGGCATAGGAGGCCTTGTCCGACAGCAGCCAGATAATGGCCTCGGCCACCTCGTCCGGACGCCCGCCGCGGCCCATGGGGATGGCGCTCTCCAGCTTGCTGACACGGTCGGCATCGCCGCTGAGCGCATGGAAATCGGTATAGATATAGCCCGGGCGCACGGCGTTGACGCGGATGCCCTCGCCCGCCACTTCCTTGGCCAGGCCGATGGTGAAGGTGTCCAGCGCGCCCTTGGAAGCCGCGTAGTCGATGTACTCGCCAGGCGAACCCAGGCGCGCCGCCACCGATGACACGTTGACGATGCTGCCGCCCTGCCCGCCATGGCGCGGCGACATGCGCAGCACCGCGTGCTTGGCGCAGAGGATCGGCCCCATGACGTTGGTCTTCATGATCTTCTGGATGCGGAACTCGGACATTTCCTCCAGGCGCGACTTCTGCCCCACGGTGCCGGCATTGTTGACCAGCGCCGTAACCCGGCCCAGCTCGGCGTCGACCCGCTGGAACAGGCCGATGACTTCATCTTCGATACTGACATCGGCCCGTACGGCGATCGCCTGGGCGCCCAGGGCCCGGACCTGCTCCAGGACCTGCTGGGCCGACTGCTCGTCGGCCTGGTAGTTGATGCACACCTTGAAACCCTGCTGCGCGGCCAGCAACGCCGTGGCTGCGCCGATCCCCCGCCCGCCACCGGTGATGACGATGACTTTGTCCATGCTGCCAACTCCCTCACTGATCATTTCAACGCGAGCCATTAAACACCGCGCAGCCAGTGATGAAAACCGCAACTGGCCGCCCTTGGCGCGATCGGCCAGGCACAGGCTCTGTGCAGCCGCTGCCGCAGGCTGCGCACGCCTGCACGGCGGGCGCAGGACCAGGTAATGGGGCGAGCCTGGAGCATCGTGCGCCAGGGGTTGCGGCGGCGCAGCTGCCTGCAGGACTCAGGCTTCGCGTTCGAGTTTCTGCAGGTTCTGGCGCAAGCCCTGGAGGAATCGCTCGGGAGGCATAGGGTGGCCGAGGTAGTAGCCTTGCAGCGAATCGCACCCAAGCTCGGTGAGGAAGGTCCGCTGCACACCGGTCTCCACCCCTTCGGCGACGATCCGCAGGCCCAGGGCCTGGCCCAGGGCGACGATCGCCGAAACGATGGCGGCGTCATCGCTGTCGTGCTCCAGGTCACGGACGAAGCCACGGTCGATCTTCAGTTCGTTGGCCGGCAGGCGCTTGAGGTACATCAGGCTCGAATAGCCGGTGCCGAAATCGTCGATGGACAGGTCCACGCCCATGTCCGCCAATTGCTGCAGGACGATCATGCTGACATCGGCATCATGCATCGCCGTGGTCTCGGTGATCTCCAGGGTCAGGTTGTTGGCCGGCAGGTGGTAGCGCTGCAAGGCGCCGGACACGCTGTTGACCAGCCCCCCATGGCAAAACTGCATGGCCGACAGGTTCACCGCGATGCGCCAATCGGTATAACCCTCGGCGTACCACTGCTGCATCTGCCGGCAGGCTTCGTCCAGCACCCACTCACCGATGGAAATGATCAGGCCGGTCTTCTCCGCCAGCTCGATGAACTTGTCCGGCATCAGCAGCCCGTGCTGCGGATGCTCCCAGCGCAACAAGGCCTCGGCCCCTACCGGCCGGCCGTCGACGGCATCGAACTTGGGCTGGTAGTGCAGGCGGAACTGATGGTGTTCCAGGGCATTGCGCAGGTCCTGGAGCAACTGCAGCTGGCGCCGGGCATTGTTGTTCATCGAGGCATCGAAAAAGCTGTAGCCGTTCTTGCCGGTGCCCTTGGCGTGATACATCGCGGCATCGGCGTTCATCAAGAGTTCCTGGGCGCTCTGGCCATTGCCCGGATACACCGCGATGCCGATGCTGGCGGAGATCTGCAGCTCGTGCTCGGCCACCTTGAACGAACGCGATACCAAGCCCACCTGGCGCGACGCCAGGCGCAAGGCGTCGTCGGGCTCGGCAAGCTGCACCAGCAGCACGAACTCGTCGCCGCCGATCCGGGCCAGGGTATCTTCGCTGCGCAGATCCTCGCGCAGGCGCTGGGCCACCTCGCGCAGGAGCTGGTCGCCCATGTGGTGGCCGAAGGCGTCGTTGACCGGCTTGAAACCGTCCAGGTCGATGAACATCAGGGCAAAGCAGCCACCGTGGGCGGTGACCCGGTGCATGGCCTGGTCGATGCGGTCGGCCAGCAGGATGCGGTTCGGCAAGCCGGTCAGGGTGTCGTGCAGGGCCAGTTGGGTGAGTTCCTTGTTGGCCTCGGTCAGGGACTGCGCCAGCACGGCGGTGCGCGCCTCCAGGCGAGCATCGAGCACCGAGGTCAGCAAGGCGATGATCAACACCGCCAGGGTGGTGATCAGCACCAGGTTGTCCAGGCCCTTGCCACTCAGGCCGTCGGCCAGGGCACCGCAGAAGCTGCCCCCGGAAAATCGTGCGGCGGCCATGCCGGTGTAGTGCATGCCGACGATGGCGAAGCCCATGATGATCGCCGCGCCGGTGCGCACCAGGCGTACGTAGGGCGTGTTCTGGCGCAGGCGGAAGGCGATCCACAGCGCCGCCAGCGACGCGCCGAAGGCGATCAGCAGCGAAGCGCCGAACAGCTGCGGGTCGTAGTCGATACCCGGCTGCATGCGCAGGGCCGCCATGCCGGTGTAGTGCATGCCGCTGATTCCCGAGCCCATGATCAGCGCCCCGAACAGCAACTGCATCACTGGCAGGCGCGGCTGGCTCACCAGCCATAGGGCGAAGCCGCAAGACAGGAAGGAAATCAGCAACGACAGCGCGGTGAGGCCAATGTCGTAGCCCAGGTCGATGGGCAATGAAAAGGCCAGCATGCCGATGAAATGCATGGACCAGACGCCGATGCCCATGGCCAAAGCGCCGCCGCCCATCCACAGGTAGGCCGCGCGTCCCTGGGCGGTGGCTATGCGGCCGGTGAGATCCAGAGCGGTATAGGAAGCGAGGATCGCCACGAAAATGGAGATCAGGACCAGTGCGGGGGAGTAGCTACCGATGAGCATTAGGCGTCTCTTGGCCGTTGTGCCGACATCCCTGCGCGGCGGGCAAAACCGCAGATTGTACTGATTGCAGGAAATAACGCATCCATAAAGTTAGCAAAAGGCCATCAGTCTGACAGAGGGTCCACAAGCCCCTACAAAGCTCATGGACATGGCCTTGGCACATTCACAGGAGCGTCTTTCGACCGGCGCCGGACAATCTCGGTTGCTTCCTGCTTTATCGGCGTCGACAGCAAATACTGTAGCTGCTGACGACGATCGCGAAGGCTGTGTATCGCGCGGTCGTGGCGGGACTCCATGGCTGCCCCGCTCCCGGCTACTTCTGCTCGCTGACCTGCAACTGGCCATCCCAGCCGCCGCCCAGGGCCGCGATCAGTTGCACGCTGGCGATCAGGCGACTCTGCAACAGGCTCAGGACACTGCGCTCATTGCTCAGCGCGGTGGTCTGGCTGGTGACCACATCCAGATAGCCGATGAGCCCGGCCTTGTACTGGTTCTCGGTCAGGCGCAGGGCATCGCGGGCCGAGTCCAGGGCCTGCTGGCGCACGCCCGCCTCGTCCCCCAGGACCTTGAGCTGGGTCATGTAGTTCTCGACCTCGCGAAAGCCGTCGAGCACGGTCTGCCGGTACTTGGCCACGGTCTGGTCGTATACCGCGACCGTGCGGTCCACCTCCGCCGAGCGCTGGCCGCCATCGAACAGAGTCATCGCCAGTTTCGGCCCCACCGACCAGAAACGGTTCGGCAACGTGATCCAGTTGGAGTAGGTGCTGCTGCTATAGCCGCCGGCCATGCTCAGGGTCAGGTCCGGATAATAGGCGGCCTTGGCCACGCCGATATTGGCGTTGGCCGCCATCATCGCCCGCTCGGCCGAGGCGATGTCGGGGCGCCGCTCCAGCAATTGCGAAGGCACGCCCAGGGGGACCTGGGGCAGTAGCGGGACGTTCTGCACCTCGGCCAGCTTGAACTCGGCCGGCGGCACGCCGATCAGCACCGCAATGGCGTTCTCGAACTGAGCGCGCTGCCAGATCAGGTCGATCAGGTCGGCCTGGGTGCTCTTGAGCTGGGTCTGGGCCTGGGCCACCGCGTCCTTGCCGGCGACTCCGGCCTGGTACTGGTTCTGCGTCATGGTCAGGGACCGCTGATAGGCCACCACCGTATCTTGCAGCAGGCGCTTCTGCTCATCGATCACCCGCAGTTGCAGGTAGTTCTGCACCAGTTCGGACTGCTGGCTCAGGCGCATGGCCGCCAGGTCGGCGAAGCTCGCCTCGGCACTGCCCTCGTTGGCCTCCAGGCCACGGCGCAGCTTGCCCCAGATATCGGCCTCCCAACTCACCCCCAGCTGGGTGTTATAGGTGTCGCGGATACCGCTGCTGGAACTGCTCAGGGCCGAGCTACTGCTGCCGGTGCCCTGGCTGGCGCGGGTCTTGCCAGCACTCAGGTCGACACTGGGAAAGAACGCCCCGCGGGAACTGCGCACCAGGGCCTGGGCCTGGCGGTACTGGGCTTCGGCCTGGGCCACGCTCTGGTTGGCACTATTGAGCTGGGCCACCAGGCCATTGAGCTGGGTATCGCCATACAGCTCCCACCAGGCGCCACGGGCCAGGGCATCGCTGGGACTGGCCTGGCGCCAGCCCTCGGCGGCCTTGTATTGCGCAGGCTCGGCCACTTCGGGTCGCTGGTAGTCGGGACCGATGGCGCAGGCGCTGAGCAACAGCACGCACAGGCCCAGGCTCAGGGCCCGTGAGCCCCGGGCCATGGCCAGGCGCTGGGCGGACAACAGCGAAACGGGACGGGACGAGTGTTCGGTCATAGCGGCGTTTCCAGAGCGGCATCGGTACGGACCCCACGCCAGTGGTTGAACTTGTGGCGCAGGCGGTCGAGATAGAGGTAGACCACCGGGGTGGTGTAGAGGGTCAGGATCTGGCTGAAGACCAGGCCACCGATGATGGTCAGGCCCAGGGGCTGGCGCATCTCCGAGCCCTCGGCGGTGCCCAGCAGCAGCGGCAAGGCGCCGAGGATCGCCGCCAGGGTGGTCATCAGGATCGGCCGCAGGCGCTGCAGGCAGGCACTGCGGATCGACTGCAGCGGATCGAGCTTCTCATGCCGTTCCAGTTGCAGCGCCAGGTCGATCATCAGGATCGCGTTCTTCTTCACCACGCCGATCAGCAGGAACAGCCCCAGCAGCGAAATCAGGCTGAACTCGCTGCCCAGCACGTAGATCGAGAGCAAGGCGCCGACGCCGGCCGAGGGCAAGGTAGAAAGGATGGTCAGCGGGTGGATGTAGCTCTCGTAGAGCACCCCGAGCACCAGGTACACCGCCAGCAGCGCACCGAGGATCATGAACGGCTGGCTTTTCTGGGTGGCGGCGAAGGCGTCGGCGGTGCCGGCCATCTTGATGATCACGTCCTCGGGCATGCCCAGCTTGGCGATCGCCCGTTCGATGGCGGCGGTGCCCTGCTCCACGGTGATGCCTTCAGCCATGTCGAAGGAAATGCTCTCCGAGGCGAACTGGCCCTCGTGGCTGACCCGATCGTCTTCCAGGCTGCTCTCGTAATGGGCGATGGTCGACAACGGGATCCGAGCCCCGTCGGCGGTGATCACCTGCACCTGGTTCAGGGTGATCGGGTCCTGGGCGTACTTGGGATTGACCTCCATCACCACCTGGTACTGGTTGAGGCTGTCGTAGATGGTGGAGATCTGCCGCTGGCTGTAGGCGTTGTTGAGCACCGCGGTGACCATGTCCATGTCCACCCCCAGGCGCTTGGCCTGGTCACGGTCCACCACCAGGGTCACCTGTTGCGCACCGTGGCCGTCCCGGGCATCGATGGCGGTCAGCTCGGGCAAGGCCCGCAACGCCGCGACCACCTTCGGGTACCACTCGCGCAGTTCGCCCAGGTCGCCGCTCTGCAGGATGTAGGAATACTGCGAGGTGGTCTGTTCGCGGCCACCACCGAACTGCAGGTCCTGGTCGGCCATCAGCATCAGCTGGGCCCCGGGCACCTTGGGCATTTCCTTGCGCAGGCGCTCGATGACCTTCTGCGCCGAGATACTGCGTTCCTTGATGGGTTTCAGGCGCACCAGCATGAAGGCGTTGTTGGTGCCGTTGGAGCCACCGATGAAGCCGGCCACGCTCTCCACCGCCTCATCCTTGAGCACGGCGCGGCGGAAGATCTCCATCTTCGGCTGCATCACGCTGAAGGACAGGCCGTCGTCGCCACGGACGAAACCGATCAACTGGCCAGTGTCCTGCTGGGGCATGAAGGTCTTGGGCACCACTACATACAAGGCGACGTTGACGCCAATGGTCAGCAGCAGGCTGAGCAGGGTCAGGCGCCGATGCCGTAGCACCCAGTCCAGGCTGCTGGCGTACTTGCCGACCATCCAGTCGTTGCTGCGCCGGCTCCAGCGCTGCAGGGCATTCTCCTGTCCCGGCAGGTGGGGCTTGAGCCAGCGGGCGCAGAGCATGGGCGTCAGGGTCAGGGACACCACCAGCGAGACCACGATGGCCGCCGCCAGGGTGATGGAGAACTCGCGAAACAGGCTCTCGATGATCCCGCCCATGAACAGGATCGACAGGAACACCGCCACCAGCGAGACGTTCATCGACAACAGGGTGAAGCCCACCTCCTTGGCCCCCATGTAGGCAGCCTTCAGCGGCTTCACACCCTCGTCGATATGCCGGGAGATGTTCTCCAGGACCACGATGGCATCGTCCACCACCAATCCCGTGGCCAGGATCAGCGCCATCAGCGACAGGTTGTTCAGGGAAAAGCCGTATAGGTACATGACGGCGAAGGTGCCCACCAGCGATACCGGTACTGCCAGGGTCGGGATCACCGAGGCGCGCAAGTTGCCCAGGAACAGGAACACCACCAGGATCACCAGGACCACGGCGATCAGCAGGGTCATCTCCGCCTCATGCAGGGTGGCCTTGATCACCGGGGAGCGATCCATGGCCAGGTTGAGCTTGACGCTGGCCGGCAGCACCGCCTGCAACGCCGGCAACTGGGCCTTGATCTCGTTCACCGTCTCGATGATGTTGGCCCCGGCCTGGCGGTTGATCACCAGCAGCACGGCGGCGTCGTCGTTGAAGAAGCCGCTGTTGTAGCGATCCTCGACGCCATCGCTGACCTTGGCCACGTCCTTAAGGCGCAGGGCCGCGCCGTTGTTGTAGTGGATGATCAGCGGTTCGTAATCACGGGCCTTCTCCAGCTGGTCGTTGGCCTGGATCTGCCACAGCCGCTGGTCATCCTCCACCGAGCCCTTGGGCCGGCGCTGGTTGGCATTGGCGATGGCGTTGCGTACGTCGTCCAGGGCCACCCCGTACTGGTTGAGCAGTTGCGGCTCCAGTTCAATGCGCACCGCCGGCAGCGAGCTGCCACCGACCTGTACCTCGCCCACCCCCTGAACCTGGGACAGGCTCTGGGACAGGATCGTCGAGGCCAGGTCGTAGAGCTGGCCCTTCTCCAGCACGTCGGAGGTCAAGGACAGCACCATGATCGGCGCCTGGGACGGGTTGACCTTCTTGTAGGTGGGCATGCTGCGCATGCCGCTGGGCAACAGGTTGCGCGAGGCGTTGATCGCCGCCTGCACTTCCCGCGCCGCACCATCGATGTCGCGACCCAGGTCGAATTGCAGGATCACCCGGGTCGAACCCTGGCTGGAGCGGCTGCTCATGGTGTCGATCCCGGCGATGGCGCCGAAGGAACGCTCCAGGGGCGTGGCCACGGTGGAGGCCATGACCTCGGGGCTGGCCCCGGGCAGGCTGGCCTGGACCACGATCACCGGGAAATCCATCTGCGGCAACGGCGCCACCGGCAACAGGCCGAAGCTGACGCCACCCAGCAGCATGATCGCCAGTGACAGCAGCATGGTCGCCACCGGGCGTTTGATGAAGGGTCCGGAGAGGTTCATAGGCGGCAGCTCCAAGCTTCAAGCTGCAAGCTACAAGAGAAAAGCAGGACGCCCAGCAGCGGCTCTGGCTTTTGCTCCGGCTTGCCGCTTGCAGCTTGCAACTTGCCGCTCACGCCCCTCACACCACTTCTCCTACGGCGGGCTTGGCAAACCGGCGGCCCAAGCGGTCGAAGTACAGGTAGATAACGGGCGTCGTGAAGAGGGTCAGGACCTGGCTCACCAGCAGGCCACCCACCATCACCAGGCCCAGGGGCTGGCGCAGCTCGGCGCCGGAACCGGTGGCCAGCATCAGTGGCACGGCGCCGAACAGTGCCGCCAGGGTGGTCATGAGGATCGGCCGGAAACGCAGCAATGCCGCCTGGTAGATGGCCTGCTGCGGATCCATACCCTGGTGCCGTTCGGCATCGAGGGCGAAGTCGATCATCATGATCGCGTTCTTCTTGACGATACCGATCAGCAAGATGATGCCGATGATCGCGATCATGCCCAGGTCGTTGCCGCTGAGGATCAGCGCCAGCAAGGCCCCCACCGCTGCCGAAGGCAAGGTGGAAAGGATGGTGACCGGGTGGATGTAGCTCTCGTAGAGCACGCCGAGCACGATGTACATGGTCACCACCGCCGCCAGGATCAGCAGCAAGGTACTGGACAGCGAAGCCTGGAAGGCCTGCGCCGCGCCCTGGAAGCGGGTCTGCACCCCCACCGGCATGCCGATCTCCCGCTGTACCTGCTCGATGACCTTGATCGCCTCGCCCAGCGCCACCCCGGGCGCCAGGTTGAAGGACATCATCACCGCCGGAAACTGGCCGATATGGGCAATCGCCAGTTGAGCCTGGCGCTCCTCGACATGGGCCAGGCTGGACAGGCGCACCTGCCCGCCATCGGTGGTCTTGACGTGGATCTGGTCCAGGGCCTGAGGCCCGATGCGCTCCCCGGCCTGGGCCTGGAGCACCACCCGGTACTGGCTGGCCTGGGTATAGATGGTGGAAATCTGTCGCTGGCCGAAGGCGTCGTACAGGGCATCGGTGATGTTCGACACCGAGACTCCCAGCCGGGAGGCGGCGTCACGGTCGATCACCAGGTACACCTGCAAGCCCTTGTCCTGCAGGTCGCTGGCCACATCGATGAGCTCGGGACGCTGGGCCAGGGCCTCCACCAGGCGACCGCTCCACAGACTCAGCAGGTCGGCATCGGGCGACGACAGGCTGAACTGGTACTGGGTACGGCTGACCCGGTCTTCGATGGTCAGGTCTTGTACCGGCTGCATGAACAGGCGGATGCCCAGCAGCTTGTCCACTTGCGGCTGCAACCGCGCGATCACCTGGGCGGCGCTGAGATCGCGCTGGCTGTGGGGCTTGAGGTTGATCAGCAGGCGGCCGCTGTTGAGGGTGGCGTTGTCGCCGTCGACCCCGATGTAGGATGACAGGCTCTGTACCGCCGGATCTTGCAGGATGACCTTGGCCAAGTCCTGCTGGCGTTGGCTCATGGCGGCGAAGGACACCGATTGCGGCGCCTCGGAAATCCCCTGGATGACCCCGGTGTCCTGCACCGGGAAGAAGCCCTTGGGCACTATCAGGTAGAGAAATACCGTCAACGCCAGGGTGCCGATGGCCACCAGCAAGGTCAGGAACTGGTGCTTGAGCACCCATTGCAGCTGGCGCCCGTAGCCTGCGATCAGCCAGTCGATCCAGGCGCCGCTGGCGCGATAGAACCGCCCCTGCTCGTGCTCCTTGGGCTCGGGCTTGAGCAACCGCGCGCACATCATCGGGGTCAGGGTCAGGGACACCACCAGGGAAATCAGGATCGCCACCGCCAGGGTGATGGCGAACTCACGGAACAGCCGCCCGACCACATCGGCCATGAACAGCAGCGGGATCAACACCGCGATCAGGGACAAGGTCAGGGAGATCAGGGTGAAGCCGATCTGCTTGGCTCCCTTGAGCGCCGCCTGCAACGGGCTGTCGCCCTCCTCGATGAAGCGCGAGATGTTCTCCAGCATGACGATGGCGTCATCCACCACGAAGCCGGTGGCAATCGTCAACGCCATCAGGGTCAGGTTGTTCACCGAGAACCCGGCCAGGTACATCACGCCGAAGGTGCCGATCAGCGACAACGGCACGGCGATCGACGGGATCACGGTGGCGCTGGCCCGACGCAGGAACAGGAAGGTCACCATCACCACCAGGGCGATGGCGATGAACAGTTCGTGCTGCACATCGGTGACCGAGGCGCGGATGGTCTGGGTGCGATCGGTCAGCACGGTGACATCCAGGCCCGCCGGCAGGTTGTCGGTGATGCTCGGCAGCATGGCCTTGATCCGGTCCACCACCTCGATGACGTTGGCCCCGGGCTGGCGCTGGATGTTCAGCAGCACCGCCTGGTTCTCGTTGGCCCAGGCGGCCAGGCGCTCGTTCTCGGCGCCATCGACGATCTCGGCCACATCCTTGAGGCGCAAGGGCGCGCCGTTCTTGTAGGCCAGGATCAGCTCGGCATAGTCCTTGGGCGAGGTCAGCTGGTCGTTGGCGTCGAGCATCGACACCCGGGTCGGGCCGTCGAAGTTGCCCTTGGGCTGGTTGACGTTGGACGCGGCGATCAGCGTACGCACGTCCGAAAGGTTCAGGCCGTTGGCCGCCAGGGCCTCGGGATTGACCTTGATCCGCACGGCCTGGCGCTGGCCGCCGGCGATGCTGACCATGCCCACGCCGCTGATCTGGGCGATCTTCTGCGCCATGCGGGTGTCCACCAGGTCATTGAGCTTGGGCAGCAGCATGGTCTTGGAAGTGATGGCCAGGGTCAGCACCGGGGTGTCCGCCGGGTTGACCTTGTTGTACACCGGCGGTGCCGGCAGGTCCTTGGGCAGCAGGTTGGTGGCGGCGTTGATCGCGGCCTGCACCTGCTGTTCGGCCACATCCATATTGATATCGAGGCTGAAGCGCAGGGTCAGTACCGAAGCGCCACCGGAGCTGGTGGAGGCCATCTGGGTCAGGCCCGGCATCTGCCCGAACTGGCGTTCCAGGGGCGCGGTGACCGCGCTGGTCATCACATCCGGGCTGGCTCCGGGGTACAGGGTCATGACCCGGATGGTCGGGTAGTCCACCTGTGGCAAGGCCGAGACCGGCAGCAGGCGATAGGCGATCAGGCCGGCCAGGACAATGGCCAGCATGCTCAGGGTGGTGGCTACCGGACGGAGGATGAACAGCCGCGAGAAATTCATGCGCCGGCCTTTTGTGCCTTGCCATCGACCGGCTTGGCATTGGCCGGGGCACTGGCCGGGCCCGCAGGCTGGCCTTGCAGGTGTTCGGTCGGAGTGGTCGGCACATCGATGGCGTCATTGACCACTTCCACCTCGCTGCCATCCTTCAGGCGATCGGTCCCTTCCATCACCACCCGATCGCCCGCCTTGAGACCCTCGGTGATCACCGTCGAGTCGCCGTTGCTGGCGCCGACCTTGAGTTGCTGGATCTTGACCTTGTGGTCCCCATCCATGGCATAGACGAAAGTGCCGTTGGTACCGAACTGGATCGCCGCCGAAGGGGCCAGCACCACGTTCTTCTGGGTGTCGGCCAGCAGGCGCACGTTGACGAACTGGTTGGGGAACAGGCCCTGGTCGCGGTTATCGAAGCGCGCCTTGAACTTCAGGGTGCCGGTCGTAGTGTCGATCTGGTTGTCCAGGCTCTGCAGCACGCCGCTGGCCTGCAACTTGAGGTCGCCACGGTCCCAGGCCTCCACCGGCAGCCGAGCGCCGCCGTGATAACGGGCGAGTACGGTTTCCAGGCTGTTTTCCGGCAGGGTGAAGGCCACGCTGATGGGCTGGGTCTGGGTGATGATCACCAGCGCCGTGGTGTCATTGGCCGCCACCAGGTTGCCCACGTCCAGCTGGCGCAGGCCCAGGCGCCCGGCGATGGGCGCGCGGATATTGGTGAACTCGAGGTTGAGCCGGGCATCGTTGACCGCCGCCTGGTTGGTCTTGACCGTGCCCTGGTACTGGCCCACCAGCGCCACGGCGTTGTCCAGGGTCTGCTTGGCGACGCTGTCCTGGGCATACAGCCCGCGATAGCGCTCGAGGTCGATCTGGGCGTTCTTCAACTGCGCCTGATTCTGCAACAGGGTGCCCTCGGCCTGGAGCAAGGCGTTCTGGTAGGGCCGCGGATCGATCTGCGCCAACAGGTCGCCAGCCTTGACCATCTGCCCTTCCTCGAAGTTGACCTTGACCAGCTCTCCCGCCACCCGGCTGCGCACGTTGATGGTGTTCAGCGCGGTCACCGTACCCAGGGCCTTGTAGTACAGCGGGAAATCCCCCCGGGTCACCGGCAGCACCCGCACCGGGATCGGCCCACTGGCGCCACCGAAGCCGGGACGCACGCTACCGCTGCGGCCGGTATGCCCGCTGGCGGCCTTCTGCTGCGCCGCATCCTTGTGGGTGCTGCTGGCTGGCCAGAATTTCCAGCACAGGCCAGCGACCAGCAGCAGGACAAACAGGCCGAACAGCCAGCGGCGGGAGTTGCGGGTAGCAGAGGATTGCATGGAGTGATCAACCATTGGGCGCGTGGGAGAGTCTTTTGAGAAGGCTGAAAGATAAGCACTAGAGCGGTTTTAGCAAAGGGCCTTTACCGGCAATTTACCTTTGCCTGACGTTTTCAAAGTGTGTCGCTAACTTACTGAAGCACAAATAAAAACGGCCTGGGCAAGCCAGGCCGTGAATAATTGTAAAAGCCCTTACTTGAGCACGGCCAGGGCAGCGTCGTAGTTCGGCTCCTCGGCGATCTCCTTGACCAGCTCGCTGTGCAGTACCTGGTCGTTTTCATCCAGTACCACCACGGCACGGGCGGTCAGGCCGGCCAGCGGGCCGTCGGCGATGGCCACGCCGTAGTTCTCGATGAATTCGCGGCCACGCAGGGTCGACAGGTTCTGTACGTTTTCCAGGCCTTCGGCGCCGCAGAAGCGCGCCTGGGCGAACGGCAGGTCGGCGGAGATGCACAGCACCACGGTGTTGACCAGGTCATTGGCCTGGGCATTGAACTTGCGCACCGAGGTCGCGCAGGTCGGAGTGTCGACGCTTGGGAAGATGTTCAGCACCTTGCGCTTGCCGGCAAGGCTGGCCAGGGAGACATCGGCGAGGCCGGCGCCCACCAGGGAGAATGCAGGTGCCTTGGAGCCGACTTGCGGCAGTTGGCCGTTGACCTGGACCGGATTGCCTTTGAGGGTGACTTGAGCCATGAGCGGAGTCCTTTGCGGGAGTGATGGAAAATCGTCGAGAGGCCGAAGTTAAGCATGAAACGGCGCAAGCACCTATGCCCGCTGGATAAATTGTCCAACAAGCCCCGCGGCCGTTAGCGGCGGCCAACGCACGGTTCTCACTCTATCCAGGGACTTCGCAGCTCCATGGACAAGCCATGACGGCATCGCCGCTACCCGCAACAGAAGGAGCTGGAAACGGACGCTCCCGAAAAAACCTCATCCAGAGTCGAGAAAAAACGTACAAACAAGATCACATAACAACCCTATCTATATGTTTTATATATATTTTTTCTATTCTAGAAATAACTTTAAATAAACCACTCAAAATGAATGGTCATGAATACAAAGCACATTAAGTAGCAGCTTCGGCATCCCGCCCTTCTCGCCGCATCCACCCCTTGGTTTTTTCTCGTGGATCGGTTGTAGACCGTAGTATCATCGCGCCACTAACGAGCCCCGCCGCGGTTTTCACGGAGTCGTACCGACCAATGAGTTGCTGGACCCTGCTCGGCCTGCCGGCCACCCCTGACACCCGCACGATCAAGCGCCATTACGCCAAGCTGCTGAAACAGACCCGCCCGGACGAAGACCCGGAGGCTTTCCAGCGCCTGCGCGATGCCTATGAGCAAGCCATGGAGCAGGCGCAGTGGCTGGACGAAGAACCAGAGCCCGATACCGGCGCGGCCGATGAGCCGTCCGATAACCTGGCGACAGTAAAACCCACCGTGCAACTGACTCCGGCGCAGCGGGTCGCCCCGCTGCTGGAAGGGATTCGTATCGAGCAACTGGATCAACGCCATGAGCAAGCGATCGCCAGCGGTTGCGCACTGGAGTTCGAACTGGGCCTGCTGCGCCATTGCGTGGAGCGCCCGGAACAGTCCGGGCAGTTACTGGCCTGGGGCTTCGAAACCTTCCACTGGCTGAGCGCCTGGCAACACCTGGACCTGCCGGAGTACCTCACCGACGCCCTGCTGCGCCAATGCCGCCAGGCCCTGGAACAATCCCTGCGCAGCGCCCTGGACCGACAGGACGACGAAGCCTTCCTCCACAGCTATGCCAACCGCGCCACCCACGGCTGGCTGGATGAGCTGGACCAGCGCCACTGGTTCAATCAGTGCCTGGCGCAAATGCTCGCGGACAACCCCTATTGGTCCAGCACGCTGTTCCAGGCCCTGTGCCTCGGCCAAGGCTGGAAGCGCGGAAAAGACAACCTCTGCCCCGAACACGAATGGAACCGCCTGCTGGTGCGTGAGGAAGGCCTGGCATTCATCGCCAACCAGCGAGCTCTGGCCAGCCAACCACCGGCCTCGCCGGAGCAACGAGCGGCCTACTTGCTGTTGGCACCCATCAGCCTGCAGCGCCGCCGAGCCTTCGCCCGACGCCTCGCCGAAGAGGACTGGGCCGCATGCCGCAAGCTCAGCTCGCACCTGCACGCCTATTACCCGCAGGTGGCGGCCGAGATGCCGGGTGGCACCCCATTCTTCTGGCGTGACTGGGAATTCGCGTTCGACTCCTGGCCGATGTACCTGGCGCTGTTCAGCGCCTGCCTGGCAGGAGCCGTGGCCCGCTACGCCCCACAAGGCAACAGCCTGGGAGAGATCATCGGGGTCACGCTGTTCTGGAGCGCCTGTTTCGCTGGCTCCGCGGCGCTCCTGCATTGGCTCTGGCAACCCCTGGCCGATTGCCTGTGGGCCCACGACCATCGTCTTGGCAACCGCCTGCCAGGCTGGCTGAATCCCGGCCAACGCTTGCTGCCCCTGCGTGACCTGCTGCCGGTGGCCGTGCTCGGCCCGGTCCTGGGTTACATCTGCGGCCCGATCAGCACGATGGTTTACCTGGCAGTGCTGCCGAGCGTCGCCCTGGCGCGCAATATCGAGGTCAAGCACGGTATTTCCTGGCGTCAGCTCGCGCCCTGGCAACGACGCCTGCTGGGCGGGCTGGGCTGTGTGCTGCTGGCCATCGCCCTGGTGGCGATCAAGCTGGTGGGCGACTACGGCACGGTCACCGCCAACCAGGGCCTGCAACAATGGAGCGAACGCCTGTGCGCACGGATGCCGGCCAATGCCCCGGGCTGCGCCGCGCCGGCCACCAGCGCCCAGTGGTACGGCCGGGAGGGCACGCCATGAACCCCAATTGGTTGTTTGCGATCAGCCTGGGCCTGGGATTGACCCTGTTCGGGCTGGCTGGCTCCGGCACGCAGCTGGGACAAATCGGCCTCTGGCTCGATAACCGGGACAGCCCCTACACCGCCCAGGCCAATGCCCTGAATCCGATCATCGACTGCATGAACCAGGTGGATGTGCCCTGGCGCATGGTGCACCAGGCCTACCTGGCCGAGGGCAAGCCACGCTCGACAGCCCCTGGAGCCTATGACCTGAGCAGCCAGGGCGGCCCGGACATCGATCTGGCCTATCGCAGCTCCTGCAGTGGCGACATTGGCGCCAAACTGCGCCGCCTCGACCCCGGCAACCCCCTGCTGGCCGCCACCGAACGCTACCAGCAAGTGCTCGCGCGCTTCGTCGCCTTGACCAAGGATGCACACATGCACCGCCTGGGGCTTGGTCGAACGCTGGATGAGGCAAAGCTCGATGAACTGGTACGGCAATTAGAGATCCAGGCTCCGGACTATCTGCAAGCCTCGAATGCTGTCCGCCAGCTGCTACTGCCGCAGGATGTCGAGCATCGCCCCCAGCAGTTGCAACGCCTGGAGCAGCGCCTGGGCCGTAACGTCCACTGGGCTTTGCTCAACTACATGATCCAGGCCAGAAGCACCATGGACTTGCTCGACGACGGTATCCGCCAGCGCACCCTGACCCCGGCGCAACTGACCCAGGCCACCCAGGAACTGCGCCAGGCCTGGGAGGCCCGGCAACAGTTCATCGGCAGCATCCAGGACCAGGAAACCCGCGAAGCCCTGTACCTCTGGCAACTGATCGCCGCCCCCAGCCAGCATTACCTGCAGGCCCTGGACACCCTGCACCGGGACTGGCTGCAGCATGCCGAGCCGCAACGCCTGGGCGAGGACTTCCACGCCGTGACCCAGGGCTACGACCAGATGCTCTATCACTACAACCAGCTGGCGCGTAGCCGTTATTGAAAGTGCTGCCCCGGCCTGGCCGGGGCAGCGCTACGCGGCTCATTTGTTCTTCAGTTGCACATAGGACTGGTGCAGGTCCGAAGCCCAGCTATCGATGACGCTCTGCACATCGCTGGCCTGCATCACCTGGGTATCGTTCGCCAACGGCTTGCCGGTGCCCTTGCGCACCACCTCGGCGATCACCCGGCCATCACCACCGTCGAGGAAGGCCGCCTCGGTGCCCAGGGTGGTCTCTTGGTCGCGGATACCACTGGCGGTGCTCACCGCAGCCGCCACCAGGGCCACCGGGATGATTTCATAGGGCTTGAGCCCTTCGGTCTTGCTGCTCACCGCAGTGATCGCCGCCCGTACCACCACCACGCCCGGCCCGGGACCGGTTGCCAGCGGCATGGATTTGCCCAGCTCGCGCTTGAGCGCTTCATCGTAGTAGCGGGTGATGCCGGCCAGGGTGGATTGGGGAATCTTCACCGTCGGCTGTGGCTGCGGATGGAACTGGGTGGGCTCGATGTACACACTGCGATACTGATCCAGCTTGAGCTTGGGGTCGATCCAGCGCATGACCTGCACCCCGGACGGCGACTTGGCCTCCTTGAGCAGGCTGTAGTCACTGAGAAACCCGGAATAGTCCTCGGGCCGGGTCTCGTTGCTGGAACACCCCGCCATGGCGAGAGTGGCGAGGCACAGCGTGCTGAGGGTCAGTGCAAGCTTCATGGATAACTCCTGTAGGTGAAGCAGCCATGGACTGGCTAGGGGAACTACAGGTATAGCCAAAAGCCTGCACTTGCGCCGCCACCCTCGAACCGCCGGCCGACGACGCCACGAACACCTCCTAGCGCCGGCGAAACAGCGGGCGCGGCTCGATCACCGAACGCCCGTAGAGCACGCTCATGCCCGCCAGGCCCTTGAGCGCATCCAGGGCGCATTTGTCCTCGCGCACGGCGAAGCTGTCGAAACCGCATTGGCGCATGTGGCTCAACTGGTCGCGCAGCACATCGCCCACGGCCCGCAGCTCGCCCATCCAGCCCAGGCGGGTACGCAGCAGGTAGGCCTGGCTGTAGCCCCGGCCATCGCGAAAGCTGGGAAAGTCCACCGCCACCACAGGGATCAACTTGAGCCAGGGCTTGAGGCTTTCCACCTCGTCGTCCGGGCCGAGCCAGACACCGTCCCGGGCCGGATGATGCTCGATGCGGCGCATCAGCCAACGGGCCAGCGGCAGGATCAGCGGCCCTTCGGGCAAGGGATCGTCGACACCGCGCACCAGGCTCCAGGGATCGTCCTCCACCAGGCGCGCCTCGCCATCCTGCAAGCTCAACAGGTTGTTCATGCCGAGAGCTCCTGCGCCTTGGAATAGACCCTTTCCTTGAACGGCTCCAGGCCGATGCGCTGCAAGGTATCGAGGAACGGCTCGTCGCTCTCGCGATAGCGCACGAAGGTGCCGATGATGCGCTCGATCACCAGGGGGATTTCCCCAGCGCTGAACGACGGGCCGATCACCTTGCCCAGGGCGCTGTCCTTGCCCTGGGCGCCGCCGAGGGTGATCTGGAACCACTCCTGGCCGTTCTTGTCGACCCCAAGGATGCCGATATTACCGATGTGGTGATGACCGCAGGCATTCATGCAGCCGGAGATGTTCAGGCTGATGTCCCCCAGGTCATGCACATAGTCCAGGTCATCGAAACGCTGCTGGATGGCCTGGGTGATGGGAATCGAGCGAGCGTTGGCCAGGGCACAGAAGTCGCCGCCCGGACAGGCGATGATGTCGGTCAGCAGGCCGGCGTTGGGGGTACCCAGGCCCTTGTCGCAGGCCAGTTGCCAGAGCTCGTACAGCTGCGACTTGGGTATATCCGGCAGGACGATGTTCTGCTCATGGGCGATGCGGATCTCGCCGAAGCCGAAACGCTCCGACCACTCGGCCACCGCCTCCATCTGCAATCCGGTGACATCCCCCGGTGGCGCGGCCAACCCCGGCTTGGTCGACAGCACCACGCTGGCGTAGCCCGGGACCTTGTGCGGCTGCACGTTGTGGGCCACCCAGCGGGCGAAACCCGCGTCCTCCGCCAGGCGACTGCCGTATTCCAGGTCGGTGCCCCCCAGGTGTTCGTAGATCGGCGGCACGAAAGCGCTGGCAACCCGCTGGTATTCGTCCTCGGTAAGCTGCGCCGGCCCCTCCTTGAGGTGCTGCCACTCCTCCTCCACTTCACGGGCGAACGCCTCGATGCCCAGGGCCTTGACCAGGATCTTGATCCGCGCCTTGTACTTGTTGTCACGCCGGCCATGGCGGTTGTAGACCCGCAGGATCGCCTCGACGTAGGACAACAGGTGCTGCCAGGGCAAGCCCTCGCGGATCTGCTGGCTGAGGATCGGGGTGCGGCCCAGGCCGCCGCCGACCATTACCCGCAACAGCATTTGGTCGTCGGCGGCGCGATACAGGTACAGGCCGATGTCATGCATCATGATCGCCGCGCGATCCTGCTCCGCCGAACAGATGGCGATCTTGAACTTGCGCGGCAGGAACAGGAATTCCGGATTGATGGTCGACCATTGGCGAAGGATTTCCGCCAGCGGGCGCGGGTCCAGCAACTCGTCGGCGGCGACCCCGGCGAAGGCCTCGGTGGTGATGTTGCGCACGCAGTTGCCCGAAGTCTGGATGGCGTGCATTTCCACCGCGGCCAGGCGCTCGAGAATATCCGGCACCTGGGTCAGCTCAATCCAGTTGAACTGCAGGTTCTGACGGGTGGTGAAGTGCCCGTAGCCACGGTCGTAGTCCCTGGCGATGCCGGCCAGGGTGCGCATCTGCCGCGCGCTGAGGGTACCGTAGGGGATCGCCACCCGCAGCATGTAGGCGTGCCGTTGCAGGTACAGGCCGTTCTGCAGGCGCAGGGGCAGGAACTCCTCCTCGCTCAGCTGGCCCTCCATGAAGCGCTCCACCTGGTCGCGAAACTGCGCCACCCGCTCAAAGACCAGGGCCCGGTCATAGTCGTCGTACTGATACATGTGCCTACCTCGTCCTCATCGGTACTGGTCGTGCTGCGGGCCCTGTACCCAAAACCGGCGACATCCGGACCGCGGAACAGCCGTGGCATGGCGAGGCACTCCGGCATCGCAGGCAGCCCGCTCGGGCCGTGCCGGTCATGGCCTTGCCTGGTGTTCGCTCGACGAGCTTGCGCTACAGGACCCAACGGCGCGTTGGGGTGAGGCGGCGACTATGCGCTTGCGGCGCAGATCGTTACAGATCCAGGTAAAAACTAAAAAACCATATCAGTAGCTGTGATATCCAGCCTGCCTTGAGGAAAATCTGATCCGTATTATTGCTGTTTTTCTGAGCCTGTTTTGTTTTGTCCATGGTTCCTACAGTGCACCCCGTGCCAGACCGGGTGGCCTGGCAAGACTCTGCAACCGTGGAAGCATTGACCATGAATTCAGCAACACTCGAACAGGCCTACAACTACAAGGTGGTTCGCCAATTCGTCGTCGCAACAGTGGTATGGGGTGTGATCGGCATGGCCATGGGGGTATGGATTGCCTCGCAGCTGGTGTGGCCGGACATGAACCTCGACCTGCCGTGGACCACCTTCGGGCGCCTGCGGCCGCTGCACACCAGCCTGGTGATCTTCGGCTTCGCCGGCAGCGCGCAGTTCGCCGCCAGCTACTATGCGGTGCAGCGTACCTGCCAGGTACGGCTGTACTCCGACACGCTGGCAGCCTTCACCTTCTGGGGCTGGCAATCGGTGATCGTGATCATGCTGGTCACCCTGCCCCTGGGCTACACCACCACCAAGGAATACGCCGAGATCGAATTCGCCGGCGCGGTATGGATGGCGGTGGTCTGGGTGGTCTACGGCATCGTGTTCTTCACCACCGTGGTCCAGCGCAAGAGCCAGCACATCTATGTCGGCAACTGGTTCTTCGGCGCCTTCATCCTGGTGATCGCCATGCTCCACGTGGTCAACCACCTGTCGATCCCGGTGGACTGGTTCAAATCCTACCCGGTGTATTCCGGGGCCACCGATGCCATGGTCCAGTGGTGGTACGGCCACAACGCCGTGGGCTTCTTCCTGACCACCGGCTTCCTGGGGATGATGTATTACTTCGTACCCAAGCAAGTGGGCCGCCCGGTCTATTCCTATCGCCTGTCGATCGTGCACTTCTGGGCGCTGATCACCCTGTATATCTGGGCCGGCCCGCACCACCTGCACTACACCGCGCTACCGGACTGGGCGCAATCGCTGGGCATGGCCATGTCGCTGATCCTCCTGGCTCCGAGCTGGGGCGGCATGATCAACGGCATGATGACCCTCTCGGGCGCCTGGCATAAGCTGCGCACCGACCCGATCCTGCGCTTCCTGGTGCTGTCGCTGGCGTTCTACGGCATGTCGACCTTCGAAGGCCCGATGATGGCGATCAAGACCGTCAACGCCCTCTCCCACTACACCGACTGGACAATCGGCCACGTACACGCCGGCGCCCTGGGCTGGGTAGCCATGATCACCTTCGGCGCCATCTACCACATGGTGCCCAAGGTGTTCGGCCGCGAGCAGATGCACAGCGTGCCGCTGATCAACCTGCACTTCTGGCTGGCCACCATCGGCACCGTGCTCTACATCGCCTCGATGTGGGTCAACGGCATCACCCAGGGCCTGATGTGGCGCGCGGTCAACGAAGACGGCACCCTCACCTATTCCTTCGTCGAGGGCCTGGTGGCCAGCCATCCGGGCTTCGTGGTGCGCTTCGCCGGTGGCGTGTTCTTCCTCAGCGGCATGCTGCTGATGGCCTACAACACCTGGCGCACCGTGCGCGTGGCCGATTCCCGGCTGGCGCTGAGCGACGCCCGGATCGCCTGATGCACCTCCAGACGCCGGCCCCGGGCCGGCGTTTTCATTCCAGGGAGCAAGACCGTCATGGACATTCTGTTCAACCTGCTGGGGGTGGTGTTTCTCTACCTCTGCATCGAGTACTGCCTGCGCCACCAGAGCGCCAAGAGCCTGGACGAGGCTAGCCTGATTCCTTTCGCCGACGATCCGGAAGTGGCGCGCCGGGTGGAGGCCGCCACCGGCAAGAAGATCGACGCCGTGGCTCCGGAGGAAGCCAAGCCGGGCTGGATCAACCTGCAGATGTAGCCGTCACGGCTCGCGCTGCTGGAACCGCAAACGGTACTGGCGTGGCGTCAACCCAAGGCCCTTGCGCAAGGCACTGCCCAGGTGCGATTGATGGGCAAAACCGCAGTCCTGGGCAATGGCTGCCAACGGCAGGTCGCTGTGTTCCAGCAAGCGCCGGGCCGCTTGCAGGCGGATCTCGGTGAGCCAGGCATGGGGCGTCATGCCCACCCCACGACTGAAGTCCCGCAGCAGGCGCAACTCGTTATGCCCATAGGTGACGGCCAGTTGCGCCAGGGACAAGGGCTGGGCGTACTCATCGGCCATTCGCTGCAGTACCCGGCGCAGATCGGCCACCGGTGGCTTGGTGGTGGGCTGCCAGGGCAAGCCGACAAAGGCCAGGGCGCACTGCTCCAGGGCCAGTTCGTCGGGCTGCGGCATTAACAACGACCGCCGGGCCTCGCGCCCCAAGGCCAAGGCACGGGCATGTCCGGGGCTCTGCAGGCGCCGCTCGACGGCGTCCGGCCAAAGCGGCCCCTGCCAACGGGCCAGCAGGTACTCACCACCTTCTGCGGATTCGGAAAACACTTCGATACCCTTGGGCGTCAGGGCCAGGGTTCCGGGCCAGGTGTCGAAATCCTCACGCCGGTCGGAGCCGATCGCATGCACTCCGCGCTGGCGCTCCAGGGCCACGCCCAGGGTCTGCCATTGCACCGGGTCACGGGCGCTGTAGGCCGCAGCCGGCAGCAGTTGCAGGACCAGCTGGCCGTCCAGCAAGCGATGTTCAAGCACCTGGGGCATGTGAAATTTCCTGATAGATCGCTGGCCTTGAGCAAGCCAGACTGAGCCGCATCCAACACGACCCAAGGAGTAACAGATGCGCACCATCGGCCTGATCGGCGGCATGAGCTGGGAGTCCAGCGCCGAATACTATCGCCTGATCAACCAGCAGGTCCGCGACCGCCTGGGCGCCCTGCGTTCAGCGCGGCTGCTAATGTACAGCGTCGACTTCGGACCTGTCGAACGGGCCCAGCACGCCGGAGACTGGGACGCGGCAGCGGCGATCCTGGTGGACGCCGCCCGGCGCCTGGAGGCCGGCGGCGCCGACTGCCTGGTGCTGTGCACCAACACCATGCACAAGGTGGCCGCACCGATCCAGGCGGCGACGAACCTGCCTTTCCTGCACATTGCCGACCCCACCGCCCAGGCGGCGCTGGCCGCCGGCACCCTGAAGGTGGGCCTGCTGGGCACGGCCTTCACCATGGAGCAGGACTTCCTCAAGCAGCGCCTGGCCGACCAGGGCCTGCAAGTGCTGGTGCCGGACGCCGAGCAGCGCCAGGTCGTGCATCGGATCATCTATGAAGAGTTGTGCGTGGGTGTGATCCGCGAACAATCGCGCAGGCAGTATCAGCAGATCATCCAGTCGCTGCAGGCCCGCGGGGCCCAGGCGGTGATTCTCGGCTGCACCGAAATCGGCCTGCTGCTCAAGCCGGAGCACAGCCCCCTGCCGCTGCTGGATACCACTGAGCTGCACGCCCAGGCGGCGGTGGCATTCGCCCTGGCTTGACCGGGAGCATGGCGCGGCAGGCGGATCGTGAATCTAGAGTTGCCGGGCAAGCGCTCGCAACCCCACCGCGCAAAGCCGGCTACCCAGCAGGAACCAGCGCCAGGCCATTGATGAGCCCCGCCCGTCTCAGTCTTGCAACAGGCTGGCCAGGCGTTCGCGGGAGGTTTCGGGTTCGCCTTCCACCGGCTGCGCGGAAGACAGGATGGGGCTGGAATAGAGCAACAGCAGAACCACAGTCAGACGCATCACCATGCTATCGATCCTTGCTCGGGAAAGAGTCAATAATTCAGCGCCAAATTTAAACACATGGCGATGTGACACTACCAAGCAAAATTCGCCGTCCTGTGCGCCTGGTCGCAAATAGGTCATGCAGGAGCGACAGCACTGCACCAGTGATGTCGCTCCTGCATACCTGGATATGGACGAGCCGGGCTCAGCTATGGGACTTGTGATCCAGCGCGGCATAGAAGTTGGCGCTTTGTTGCAGGTATTTCTCGGTGTAGGTGTTGGTGGCGGATTTCTTCTGGCTGATTTCCACGTTGGCGCCGGCAGGCAGGACCACGCTGGCGGAAATGGCCGAGGCGGCGATCACGGAGAAGAGATTGAAATTCATGGGGTAACCCTCGTATTCGGTTGGCTGGCTTGCCCGTGTGGGCCGTGGAGCAAACTTACTATCGAGGGTTGGCGGGAAAAAATTCTTTGCACCAGTAGCCGATATCAGCGCCATTAATAGAAGCGCTCAGGCCCCGGATGCCGGGGCCTGCGGCTTATTGACGCACCAGGAACTTGATATCGCTAGGGGCATCGAACGGCAGTTTTTGCACGGTCTTGCCCAGGAAACCGGTCTTGGCGTCACGCTCGATCACCACGATCTGGTTGCTCTTCTGGTTGCCGATCAGCACATAGCGGTTGCTCGGATCGAGGCTGAACTCCCGTGGGTGATCGCCCTCCACCGAGCGGCGCTGGATCTCCTTGAGCTGGCCGTTGGCCGGGTCGATGGCGAACACCAGCAGCTGGTTGGCGGTGCCACGGTTGCTCACGTACAGGTACTGGCCGTCCTTGGAGGCATGCAGGGCTCCGGCGGCCTTCTTCTCCTTGCCGGCGTTGGCCGCCAGGTCAAGGATCTGGCGCTGGGTCAGCTTGCCGTCCTGGTAGTCGAACACCGCCACCTGGGCGCTCATCTCCATGGTCAGGTAGGCATGCTTGCCATCGGCACTGAACAGCAAATGGCGCGGGCCACTACCCGGCGGCAATTGGACGAAGGCCGGATCGGCGGCGCTCAGCGGGTGCTCCGGATTGGCCTTGGGGTCATAGCGGTAGACGAAGATCTTGTCCGCCCCCAGGTCGTTGGCGAACAGGAACTTGCCATCCGGCGACGATACCGACGAATGCACATGGGCCGACTGCTGGCGCTCGGGGTCGACCCGGCTGGCCGGGTGGCTGCTCAGCTGCACCACCGGCGACAGATGGCCATCGGCGCTGACCGGAACCACTGCCAGGCTGCCGCCCGGGTCCACGTCCACCGAATAGTTGCTGACGAACAGGTAGCTGCCATCGGCGCTCAAGCTGGAATGGGTCGGCTCGTTGCCCTGGCTCTGCACCTGGTTGATCAGGCTCAGCTGATGGGTCTTGGGAGCCAGGCTGTAGCTGCTGACCCGGCCGATGGGGTCGGCCTGGCCCGGACTGTTCTCGTTCACCGCGAAGACGAACTTCAGGTCCTTGGACAGGGTCAGCCAGGACGGGTTGGAGCTCTTGACCACCTGCAGCGGCTTGGGATCGATCTGCCCGGTACGCTCGTTGAAGCGCAGGCGGTACAACCCCTGGCTCTGGCCCTGGGTGTAGGAGCCCACCAGCAGTTCCTGGGTCTCCACCGGCGCGGCCTGCACCGCCATGGCACCGACACTGCCAGCGATCAGCAGCGGCCAGAAATTACGCATCTTCATGGTCATCTTCCTCTTCGTCACGGGCACTGAACGCGCTCATGCATACCAGGCGGTGCTCGCCGCTGTCGCCCTCCACGACCCAGCTCTGCAAGGCCTGGTCGAAGTTCGCGGCCTGCACCTGGGCCAGGGTGAAGCTCCAGCGCTTGGCGGCGCGACCATCCATGCATTCGATCAGCAATTGCTGGTCGTCGAGGGAGAAGTCGAAGGCGTGCAGGCCATCGATCTCCAGCATGTCGCAGGCCTGGAGAGCGTTGAGCAAGGTGTCGGTAGCAGCGGTCATGGCGATCAATCATCAGTTGGAAAGGCGCAATGATAGCCGATTGGCGCGGGGCGGTCGGGCCAGTATTGCGCCTCCTCGAAGCCCGATCATGCGCCCATGAAAAAGCCGCAACCTCGTGGGGTTGCGGCTTGGGGAGACATCTGCCGATCAGTGGGCGAACAGCGAGTTGCCCTTCTGCCCCGCCAGCTTCTCGGGGCGGATCAGGAAGCGGGCCAGGGCCGGCAGCAGCCACAACGCGCCGAACATGTTCCACAGCAGCATGAAGGTCAGCATCAGGCCCATGTCGGCCTGGAACTTGATGGCCGAGAAGATCCAGGTGCACACGCCGATGGCCAGGCACAGGCCGGTGAACAACACCGCCTTGCCGGTGGACCGCAGGGTCTGGTAGTAGGCCTCCTGCAACGACAACCCGGCGCGCAGGAAGCTTTCCAGGCGGCTGTAGATGTAGATGCCGTAGTCGACACCGATGCCCACGCCCAACGCCACCACCGGCAGGGTCGCCACCTTGACCCCGATGCCCATGAAGGCCATCAGCGCGTTCCCCAGTACCGAGGTCAACACCAGCGGCAGGACGATGCACAGGGTCGCCGCCCAGGAACGGAAGGTGATCATGCACATGGCCGCCACGCAGATGTACACCAGGATCAGGATGGTCAGCTCCGAGGTCTTGATCACCTCGTTGGTGGCCGCCTCGATCCCCGCGTTACCCGCGGCCAGGATGAACTCCAGGCCATCCTTGTTGTTTTCCTTGGCGAACTCCTGCACCTCATGCACAGCGCGATTGAGGGTCTCGGCCTTGTGGTCGTTGAGGAACACCAGCACCGGGGCCAGGGAGCAGTTGTTGTTGTACAGGCCGTCGGCGCGGGCGATGGAGTTGTTCAGCACATCGGGGTTGCGCGACAGGGTTTCCCATTTCAGGTTGCCCTCGTTCATGCCCTTGATCATCTGCTTGGACACGGTCACCAGGGAGATCGCCGACTGCACGCCCTCGGTGTTCTGCATCTTCCACATCAGCTCGTCGATCGGCGCCATGGCTTCGTAGCGCGAGCAGCCCTCGGCGGCGGTCTTGACCATCACCACCAGCACGTCGGAGCTGGTGGAATAGTTGCTGATGATGAAGTTGTTGTCCTTGTTGTAGCGCGAATCCGGACGCAGCTCCGGTGCGCCCTGGTCGAGGTCGCCGATCTTCAGGTTCTGGCTGTACCAGAGACCGCCACCGAAGGCCACCAGGGCCAGGGCAATGGACACGGGAGCGACCTTGGGGCTGGCGAAATTGGACAGCAGGCGCCAGAACGGATGCTCGCGGGAAGCATCCTTCTTGCTACGCTCCACGGCGCGCTGGC
Organism: Pseudomonas sp. FW507-12TSA; assembly: GCF_058781435.1. Lineage (NCBI taxonomy): Bacteria > Pseudomonadati > Pseudomonadota > Gammaproteobacteria > Pseudomonadales > Pseudomonadaceae > Pseudomonas > Pseudomonas sp. FW507-12TSA. Next base: position 168,471 of record NZ_JBYSWT010000005.1, on the reverse strand, counting down.
TGATGCCGACATAGGAAATCGCCACCGGCAGCAGGATCAGGTTGGTGAACACGATCACCGCCACGCCGATGGAAGCGCCGATGGCCAGTTCGCGGATCACCCCGATATCGATGATCAGCAGCGTGATGAAACCCACGGCATCGGCCAGGATCGCGATCATTCCCGGCAGGAACAGCTGGCGGAAGGTGCGCCGCGCTGCGGTCAGGGCGTTGTCGGCATCACTGGATTGCAAGGCGATGCCGTTGATCTTCTGCACCCCATGGGAAATGCCGATGGCGAAGATCAGGAACGGTACCAGCATCGAGTACGGATCCAGGCCAAAACCGATGGCATGCATCAGCCCCAACTGCCAAACCACCGCCACCAGGGTGGTGATCAGCACCGCGATGGTGCTGCGGATGCACCAGGTGAACCAGTACAACAGCACCAGGGTGATGACGAAGGCCACGCCGAAGAACAGCACCACCATGATCAGGCCGTCGATCAGGTCGCCGACCTTCTTGGCGAAACCGACGATGTGAATCTTCACATTGGGGTTCTGCGCCTCGAACTTGTCGCGGATCTTCTCTTCCAGCTGGTGGGAGAACTTCTGGTAGTCCAGGGCCAGCAGCTTGCCCTGGTCCTGCGGGTCCGGATAGGACTCCAGCAGTGGAATATCGACGATGCTGGACTTGAAATCGTTGGCTACCAGGCGCCCCACCTGGCCGGACTTGAGCACGTTGTTGCGCAGCTTGTCGAGGCTCGCGGCGGAGCCGTTGTAGCTCTGCGGGATCACCTCGCCGCCGGCAAAACCTTCCTCGGTGACCTCGGTCCAGCGCACGCTGGGGCTCCACAGGGACTTGAGCCCGGAGCGGTCGACGCCCGGGATGTAGAACACCTCGTCGTTGATCTGCCTGAGGGTCTCCATGTATTCCTGGGTGAAGATATCGCCGTCCCTGGCCTCCACCGAGATGCGCACGGTGTTGCCCAGGTTGGCCAGGTCATTGCGGTGCTCCATCATCCGCTCGATGAACGGGTGCTTGAGCGGAATCATCTTTTCGAAGCTGGTGGAGGGTCGGATCAGGGTCGCCTGCCAGAACAGGAAGACGCTGACCAGCAAGCAGATGAAGATCACTGCCGGGCGGTTGTTGAAAATCAGGCGTTCGAGAAAGTTCGCCTTGTCCTGGTGATGACTGCTCATGGAATTCCCCACCTTCTTATTATGTGCCCGGCCTATTTATTGCCGAGTTCAGCGCCCGTTGCCGCCGCGACGCGAACGCCGCCCTGCCCGGCCAGGACCAGGTTGCCGTTGCCGGCCGCACTCACCGATGACAGGGAAATGCGATCCGGACGGTTGAATACGCTGAAGCTCTGGCCCTGGTCGGTACTGCGGATCACGCTGCCGCCATGGCCGACTATCACCAGCGAGCCGTCGTCGAGCAGCGTGGCGCCAGACAAGCCGAACTCCAGGGCGCCGCGCGTGGCTTCGAGCCGCACCTGGTCCCAGGTGCCACCGAAATCCGTGGAGCGATAGAGGTTGCCGCGCAGGCCGTAGACCAGCAGGGTCGCCGGCTGGCCGGTGCCGATCACACCGAACAGCGAGCCCTCGTAAGGACCCTCGAGGCGTTCCCAGGTCTGTCCGTCATCGGCGGAGCGGAACATGCTGCCCTGCTCACCGACGATGAACAGCCCCGAGCCCTTGACCTGGGCAATGGCGTTGAGGTGGTACTGGTCTTCGTTGTCCAGGCGCTCGCTGGCGTCTTCCCAGTGCTGGCCGCCATCGGTGGTTTCCAGGAAGGCGCCATAGGCACCCACCGCATAACCGGTCTGGGCGTCCTTGAACCATACGTCCAGCAGCGGCGCTTCGCGCTTGAGGTCCTGGAACTGCCGGGTCCAGGTGGCACCGCCATCCTGGCTGGCGAGGATCTGCGCATCATGGCCCACGGCCCAGCCATGTTGCTCGTCGACGAAATACACCGCGGTCAGCAACTGCCGGCTCGGCACCTTGGCCTGGTTCCAGGTCGCGCCCTGGTCGTCGGAATAGAGGATATGCCCGCGATCGCCCACCGCCACCAGGCGCTTGCCAGCGTGGACCACATCGAGCATCAGGTTCTTCGCCGCCTTGGGCGATTCGATGGAATAGACAGCGGCGTCCGCCGTATCGGCGGCAGCCCGGACAGGCAGCGCCAGTGTCGCGACACTCAACAGCGAGAGCGCTGCAGCCAACGATGCGACCCTACGCAACGCCGGCGGGCGGCCAGCAACCACACCCATGACAGGCTCACTCATAGACCTCTCCCCATTATTATTGTCAGGTCGTTCAACCTTTCAGGGCGCCTGCAGGGTCTCGCGGGTGTTCGTCCGATCCGCTCGATCGTCCTGAAACCTGCAATCTAGAGCCCCTTTGGCTGCGGGCTATCCTATCGGGCTTTGGAAACGTCTGACAATCGACGCCACGTTATCTTTTGTTAATCGCAGCCCCTCGGGCCAGGCCTGAATATTCGGGCATTCGTCGAAGTGATCGATACCCAGGCCATACCCAGGCAGCGCTCAGCGCAGCCTGCCGGCAGCTTGCCGGGACCGAAGAGAGGGAGTGCGCAAACAAAAAGCCCGGCGCTGCCTGGGCAGCACCGGGGAGCGAAGGCACGGCAGGGTCGCCGTGCCTAGGGTCTGTTGCCGTTTCGGCGCAAACCGCGTTGCCGCGACAAATGGCGCCAGGCTAGGCGTGGGACGCAGGCAATGGTCGTTCCCTTGCCAAGTCCCGCAACGACGCATGGCACCATTTGCCGCGCAACCCGAAGGGACGGGCCGGTTTTAGCGCGGCGCGTCGTTACTCGACCGCTCATTTGGAATGCCAAACTTCGCGTCTCGTGCCTAGCTCCGCGCTAAAACCGGCTCCGGCGCGGTGGCGGCGAAATGGCAACAGACCCTAGGGGCAGATCAGGCCAGGCTCTTGCTGACCACCTCGAACACATCGCTGGACAGCTCGCCCGAGCCGCGGATGCGCTCCAGCTCGGCCTTCATCAATGCCTGCCGGGCGCTGTCGTACTTGCGCCAGCGAGTCAGCGGCGCCAGCTGGCGGGAAGCGATCTGCGGATTGAAACCGTTGAGCTGGATCACCAGGTCCGCCAGGAAGCGGTAGCCCGAACCGTCGGCGGCGTGGAAGTTGATCAGGTTCTGGCCAGCGAAGGCCCCGATCAGCGCCCGCACCTTGTTCGGGTTCTTGATGTTGAACGCCGGGTGCTGCATCAACGCCTTGACCCGCTCCAGGCCGCCAGGCAACGGGCTGGCCGCCTGGACGCTGAACCACTGGTCCATGACCAGCGCATTGTCCTTGAAGTTTTCGGCGAACACCGCCAGGGCCTGGGCCTTCTCGGCCTCGAACGGCGAATTGACCAGCACCGCCAGGGCGGTCAGGCGCTCGGTCATGTTGTCGGCGCTGTCGAATTGCTCGATGGCGGCCGCCAGGACCTCAGGCTCGCCGACCAGCATCAGGTAGGACAAGGCGATGTTCTGCAGCGCGCGGCGGGCAAAGTGCTCGGACTCGGCCACATAGGCGGTGGCGCGGGACAGCTCGCGATTGGCCTGGTAGCGCTTGAGCAAGGCAGCGAACAGCTGCTCGGCCAACTGCTTGCGAGCGAATTCGCGGGCCCCATGGATGGCCTCGACGTCCGCTACTTCGCTGATTTCGGTGAGGTAGGCCTCGCCCGGCAACGACAGCATCTCGGCGACCATGGCCGGGTCCAGGCTTTCGTCGGCCAGCACGCTGCCCAGGGCCGTCACCAGGCGTTGGTCCATCACCAGGGCCTGGCCCTGTTGGTGCTGGCCGATCAGCTCCTGCAGTACCTGCACCGCCAGTTGCTGGCCGGCCTCCCAACGGTTGAAACCATCGCTGTCATGCTGCATGAGGAACATCAGCTGGTCACGATCGTAGGGGAAGCTCAGCTTGACCGGCGCCGAGAAACCGCGCAGCAACGACGGCAAGGGACGCTCGGCGACGTCGACGAACGTGAAGGTCTGCTCGGCCTCGGTCACCGAGATCACCCGGGAGTTGCCCTGGGCGCTGGCCTCACCGGCCAGGCGCAGGGCGATGGCGGCGCCCTGGCTGTCCAGCAGGCCCAGTTCCACCGGGATCACGAACGGCAATTTTTCCACCTTGTCCGGCGTTTGCGGGCAGCTCTGGCGGAAGGTCAGGCTGTAGGTCTTGGCTGCGGCGTCGTAGGCCTCGCTGACCGCGAGGCGCGGAGTGCCGGCCTGGCTGTACCAGCGCTTGAACTGGGTCAGGTCGACGCCATTGGCATCTTCCATGGCCTTGACGAAGTCGTCGCAGGTCACGGCCTGGCCATCATGGCGTTCGAAGTACAGGTCGCTGCCCTTGCGAAAGCCCTCGGCGCCCAGCAGCGTGTGGATCATGCCCACTACTTCCGAGCCCTTCTCGTACACGGTCAGGGTGTAGAAGTTGGAGATCTCGATGAAGCTCTCCGGGCGCACGGCGTGGGCCATGGGCCCGGCGTCTTCGGCGAACTGGTGGGTGCGCAGGTAGGCCACGTCCTGGATGCGCTTGACCGTGCGCGAGTTCATGTCCGAGGAGAACCCGGCATCGCGGAACACCGTGAAACCTTCCTTGAGCGACAGCTGGAACCAGTCGCGACAGGTCACCCGGTTGCCCGACCAGTTGTGGAAGTACTCGTGGGCAACGATGGCCTCGACCCGCTGGTGAGCGGCGTCGGTGGCGGTCTCGGCGCGGGCCAGCACCGCGCTGGAGTTGAAGATATTCAGGCCCTTGTTTTCCATGGCGCCCATGTTGAAGTCGTTGACTGCGACGATCATGAAGATGTCCAGGTCATATTCCCGGCCATAGGTCTGCTCGTCCCAGCGCATGGACTTCTTCAGGCTGTTCATGGCGTGCTGGCATTTGTCGATGTTCTCAGGCTCGACGTAGATGCGCAGCGCTACGTCGCGACCGCTCATGGTGCAGAAGCTGTCCTCGACGCACCACAGGTCCCCCGCCACCAGGGCGAACAGGTAGGCCGGCTTCATGAACGGGTCTTCCCAGGTCGCCCAGTGCCGGCCATCTTCGCCCGGGCCGCTGGCGATCGGGTTGCCGTTGGACAGCAGCACCGGATAGCGGTGCTGCTCGGCCACCACGGTGGTGGTGAACTTGCTCATCACATCCGGGCGGTCCAGGTAATAGGTGATCTTGCGAAAGCCCTCGGCTTCGCACTGGGTGCAGAACATGCCGCTGGACTTGTACAGGCCTTCCAGGGCGGTATTGGTTTGCGGGTTGATCCTGACGCTGGTGTCCACGGTGAAGCTGGCACTGGCCGGGTGCAGGGTCAGGTGGTTGTCGTCCAGTTGATAGTCGCCCGCGCCCAGGGGCTGGTCGGCCAGGCTCACCGACAACAGCTCCAGTTGCTGGCCATCGAGCACCAGCGGCGGCAGCCCGGCGCCACGGGCCGGGTTGCGGCGCATCACCAGTTGCGCGTGGACCAGGCTGTGATCCTCGAATAACTCGAAGGTCAGGTGGGTCTCGTCGATCAGGTACTCGGGGGCCTGATAGTCCTTCAGGTAGATCATCTTCGGCTGTTCGGTGCGCATGGCGAATTCCTTCTACTGATGCACGGCCAGCTGGTAGGCCGTGTATTTGCGAATGTTGATCACGCCGGTGTCGAAGATCAGGTACTGGCCCTTGATCCCCAGCAGGGTGCCTTCGGCGATCGGATTCTTGTCCAGGTTGAAGCTGACGATCTTGGCCGGGTACTGCTCGACCGGATAGCGGATTTCCAGGGGCTCGATGTCACGCACCGGCTGGATCGCCTGCAAACCGAAACGCTCCTGCAAGGCCAGCAAACCCTCGGCGCAGGATGCGAACAGTTGCTCGCGCACCTGGACCAGGTCCACGACCTGGGCGTCGCCCTTGAGCAAGGCCCGCCAGTTGGTCTTGTCGGCCACCTGGGTGCGGAACAGATCCTCGACGAAACCGGACTGCTGGCGAGTCGCCACGCGCATGATCGGCAGCGCCTGGCTGGCGCCCTGGTCGAGCCAGCGGGTGGGCAACTGGGTGGCCCGGGTGATACCGACCTTGATCCCCGAGGAGTTGGCCAGGTAGACCACGTGGTCGGTCATGCAGAACTGCTCGCCCCAGGACGGCTCGCGGCAAGTGCCGGCGTCGTAGTGGCAACGCTCCGGACTCATGATGCAGACATCGCACTGGGCCAGCTTGGTCATGCACGGATAGCAGTAGCCCTGGCTGAAGCTGGTCTTGGTCTTGCGCCCGCAATGGGTGCAGTGGATCGCCCCCAGGTATTCCAGGCGCAGCTTGCTGCCGATCAAGGGATTGACCGGCACTTCGCTGTCGCCCAGGCGGAAGGCGTATTGCACGTTCGGCCCGTCCAGGCGGGTCGACATTTTACTGATGGAGCCGCGGCCGATCTCGATCAATGGATGGCATCCGACTTGAACAGGATGTTCGGCACGGCCTCGGCCTTGGACGAGCACTCCTGCGGGCCCATGTAGCCGGTACGTTCTTCCTCGGGCAGGTTGTGCATTTCCCAGGCGATCATGGCCTGCAGCGACAGCTCGCGCTGCTCGGGGGTGAGCTTGCGGCCATCGGACCATTTGCCGATCTCCACCGCCAGCTTCAGGCTGCGATAGATATCGGGGGTGATGTTTTCGATCATTTCGACAAAGGACGACATACAAGACTCCAGGAATTAGAGGGCCAGTTTACGGCGGCTGTACAAGCCGCCCAACAAACCGGTGAGGCAACCGACGAGCAACCCGCCGACATGGGCGGCGTTGGCGATAGAGCCGAAGCCGAGCGCCGACACCACACCGCTAAGGCATAGCAACAACCACACCAGCATCATCACCAGCACGCCCCGGGGCAGATCATAGAAAGGGTTGGGTGACAGCCGCTGGTAGATCCAGCAATGCCCGAGCAGGCCGTACAGCACCCCGGACAGACCGCCAAACAGCCTGGGACCGCTGAAGAAGTATTGCGCGCAGTTGGAAACCAGGCTGAACAACAAGGTCAAGCCCAGCAGGTTGATAGCGCCCTGGCGCAGCTCGATACGCTGCCCCAGCTCCCAGTACCACATGCCGTTCATGGCGATATGCAGGATGCCGAAGTGGATCAGCATCGGCGTCACCAGCCGCCACCATTGCCCTGCCGCCAGGCTGTCGGCCAGAGAGCCGAACTCGATGTTTTCGCCGACCATATGGAACTCGACGAAGGTGAACCAGCCCAGGACCTGCAGATTGCTCCCCATCCAGATGACGCAAAAAACCGCCAGGGTCAGCAGCAGGACCACCGAGGTCGTGGGACAGCGGGCCAGGTGACGCAGCAGAGGAACCCGCACCGGCGTCGCAACTTGTGGAATATCCAGTTGTTGCTCGGGGTCGCCCTCCGGGAAGCGCTGGTACAAGCCCAGCACGTCCTCGCGGATGGATTCCGGAACCCACAGCACCTGCTGCCCCGCTTCTTCGCTGACCCGGTGGGGTACCTGCATGCGTTGCAACAACTTGATGAACCCCCTGAGGTCGGTGGTCAGGGGCAGGCGCAAGATAGCTACCGCGCTCATCGCGACACCTCCGGCCGCTCGACGTCGACCCAGACGAACTTGTTCGGATCCAGGCGCGTTTCCTGGTCCAGGCGGTAGGCGGCGAGCTTGCCGTAGAGCACCGCGCTGTAGTCCAGGCAAGCCAGGTTGGGCCGGATCGGCGCCGGCGTACCGCTGCGCCAGTAGTGGCCGACGAACAGCAGCGGCTCCTCGATCCCGTAGCGCAGCAGGCTGTTCTTCTCGTCCCGGGACAACGGCGTGCGAGCCACCGGCTCGGGCAAGGCATCGGGCTGGAAGACGATATCGCCATAGGTCTGCGGATCGTCCTCCCAGAACTTGGTACGGAAGAACGAACGGGTCAGGCCGTCGCCGCTGGTCATGGTCAAGCCATGGGGCAGGCGCATGTCGGTGCCCCGCAACAGGCGGTCGAAGGCATTGCTGGCGAAGCTGTCAGGCAGCGCCGAGGCCTGCAGGAAGTCGCGATCGATGCAGCCGTCCGGGTAGCGCTGGCGTAGCTGGGCGATCAGCGGCGAATCCCAGCAGGCGTGTACCACCCGGAAGCGTCCGGCGTCGACGAACAACGGCATCCGGTAGAACCACTCAAGGAAGTCGTGCCAGTCGCCGGGATGCTGTTCGAACTGGGCCAGGGTCTCGTGGATCAGCCGGGCATGGCGCGGGGTGTGCTCACGCACGAACTGCTTGCCGCTGCCCTCGGCCGCCGGGGTGCTCCAGCCCAGGGCATTGAACTCGTGGTTGCCCATGATGCACAGCGCCTGGCCGGCCTCGACCATGTCGTGGACGATGTGCAAGGCCTCGCGAATCCGCGGGCCGCGATCGATGATGTCGCCAAGGAACACGGCCATGCGTGACGGGTGCCGCCAGACGCCGCCCTGCTTGTGGTAACCGAGCCGGTCCAGCAGGTGTTCGAGGGTCAGGGCACAACCGTGCACGTCACCGACCAGGTCGTAGCTACGCGCGGGATCGAGCATCAGTCGCCTCCACCACCCAGGCGGCTGCCCCAGCCGAGCTTGGTCCGGCAGACCTCGTAGTAGTTGTGGTCCAGCGGATGGATCAGGCGCAGCTTCTGGGCCTTCTTGCTCACCGTGATGGTGTCGCCCGGAGCACAGGTGAAGTGGTTCTGCCCGTCGCAGGAAACCTGCGGATAGATCTGCATATCTTTGGACACGACGATTTTCAGCTCACTGTTGCCATCGACCACGATCGGCCGTCCGGACAAGGTATGGGGGTACATCGGCACGATCACAATGGCATCGAGCTTGGGATGCATGATCGGGCCGCCGGCAGACAGTGCGTAGGCCGTGGAGCCGGTGGGAGTGGCGACGATCAGGCCGTCGGCCTTCTGGCTGCAGACGAACTGGCCGTCGATGTAGATCTCGAACTCGATCATCCGGGTCGACTTGCCCGGGTGCAGCACCACGTCGTTCAAGGCATCGCCCTGGCCAATGGCCTCGGCATGCCGGCGCACCTCGGCCTGCAGCAGGAAACGGTTCTCCACCAGGTAGTGGCCATCCAGCACCTCGGCGACCTTGATCTCCAGCTCGTCGGGACGGATATCGGTGAGAAAGCCCAGGCTGCCGCGGTTGATCCCCAGCACCGGGATATTGTGCCGCGCCAGGGCCCGGGCGGCGCCCAGCAGGCTGCCGTCGCCACCGACCACGATGACCATGTCGCAGACCTCGCCCAGCAGCTTGCGCGAAGAGGTCTGCAGGCCGTGGCCTGGCAGCACTTCAGCGATGGTGTCCTCGAGGATCACGTGCAGGTGGCGTTCGAGCAGAAACTTTTTCAGTCGGCGCACTGTGTCCAGCACCTGGGAGCTGCCCAGGCGACCGATAATGCCGATATTGCGAAATTGCTCCATGGGGCTCCTGCGGGGGTTCGGGCGAAACGGAGGATTATGGGCGAAACCCGGCGCCAGACAAAATCCTTTCAGCCATACAGGCTCGCCCGGCGCCCGGGCGGCAGGTATTTATCGCGAGCCGCCGCGGTTTGCGTCTATGCTCGCAACATGCTCCCGTTCGCCGATTTGCTCAACCTCCCCCGCCAGCTACGCCAGCCCGAAGTGCGCGATCTCGCCTGGGTGATCCTCGCCCCGCCAATGCTCAGCGCCACACCCTGGCCCCAACGCCACCCCCTGGCCGGCAGCGACTGGACCCTGGAGCCGCAACGGCTGGCCCACTGGCTGCAAGTGCAGGACCAGGACAGCAGCGCACTGCGCCAGTGGCTCAGCCGCAGCCCGACCCGGCGCCTGGGCCTGTACTACGAGCGGCTCTGGCAGTTCGCCGTGCAGCACGCCCCGGGAGTGGAGCTATTGGCGGCCAACCTGCCGATCCGTCGCGACGGCCATACCCTGGGCGAGCTGGACATGCTCCTGCGCGACCGCGACGGGGTGCACCACCTGGAACTGGCGATCAAGCTCTACCTCGGTCCACAGCAAGGGCCCGGCGGCGATAGCGCGCAATGGCTGGGCCCGGGCTGCCACGACCGCCTGGACCGCAAGCTGGCCCACCTGGCCGCGCACCAGCTGCCGCTTTCGGCCCGGGAAGAAAGCCACGCCACCCTGGCGGCGCTGAAGGTCGGCCAACCCAGCGCCCACCTGTGGCTCGGCGGCTACCTGCTGTATCCCTGGCCGGGCCATGCCGACCCGCCCCTGGGCGCCCATCCGCAGCACCTGCGCGGGCGCTGGCTGCATCAGCGCGACTGGCCGGCGTTCATCGACAGCAGCCCGCCGGGGCGCTGGCAGCCCCTGCCCCGGCATGCCTGGCTGGCTCCGGCGCGCTACCCCGGCGAACACACCTGGAGCGCCGCCCAGTTGCAGCAATGGTTGGCCGAGCTCGACCCCATGGCCCCGGCACAACTGCTGGTGCGCCTGCAAGAGAGCGCCGAAGGCGACTGGGTCGAGGCCGAGCGCCTGTTCCTGGTGGCCGACCCGTGGCCCAACCTGCCCGCGGCATCCCAGCCCTAGCCGGACTCAGAGCAACAGGCGCAGGGCCAGCGCCGCCAGGGTCACCAGCAGCACCGGCAGGGTCAGCACTATCCCGACCCGCAGGTAGTAACCCCAGCTGACATGAATGCCCTTGCGGTCCAGCACATGCAGCCAGAGCAAGGTCGCCAGGCTGCCTATGGGAGTGATCTTGGGCCCCAGGTCGCTGCCGATCACGTTGGCGTAGATCATCGCCTCCCTGACCACGCCCGTGGCCTGGCTGGCATCGATGGACAAGGCGCCGACCAGCACTGCCGGCAGATTGTTCATCACCGACGACAAGCCCGCCGCCAGCAGCCCGGTGCCCAGCGCCGCGCCCCAGACCCCGCCGGCGGCGAAAGCGTCCAGCCAGCCGGCCAGGTGCGTGGTGAGCCCGGCGTTACGCAAGCCGTACACCACCAGGTACATGCCCAGGGAGAACAGCACGATCTGCCACGGGGCCTCCTTGAGTACCTTGCGCGTGGAAATCCTCTGGCCCCGGGCAGCCACCATCAACAACAGGCAAGCGCAGCCCGCCGAAATGGCGCTGATGGGAATGCCCAGGGGTTCCAGGGCGAAGCAGCCCAGCAGCAGGATCAACAGCACCCACCAGCCGGCGAAAAAGGTGCCGCGATCGTGAATGGCGCTCGCCGGGTCGGCCAGTTGCCGTGGGTCATAGGCCTGGGGAATGTCCCGGCCAAAGAACCTCAGCAACACCGCCAGGGTGGCGACGACGCTTACCAGGTTCACCGGCAGCATCACTGCGGCGTAGCGGTTGAAACCGATACCGAAGAAGTCGGCAGAAACGATGTTCACCAGGTTCGACACCACCAGCGGCAGGCTCGCGGTATCGGCGATGAACCCGGCCCCCATGACGAAGGCCAGGGTGGCCGCCCTGGAAAAGTGCAAGGCCAGGAGCATGGAGATGACGATGGGCGTCAGGATCAGCGCCGCGCCATCGTTGGCGAACAGCGCCGAGACCAGCGCCCCGAGCAGCACCATCCAGGCGAACAGCCGGCGGCCCTTGCCCTGCCCCCACCGCGCCACGTGCAACGCGGCCCAGGCGAAGAAACCAGCCTCGTCCAGCAACAGGCTGATGATGATCAAGGCGACGAAAGTGCCGGTGGCATTCCAGATGATCTGCCATACCACCGGGATATCGGCGAGCTGCACCGTCCCGCAGAGCAACGCCAGCAGCGCGCCGCCCATTGCACTCCAGCCCACGCCCAGCCCTCGGGGCTGCCAGATCACCAGGATGATGGTCAGCAGGAAGATCGCTACGGCAATCAGCATGTCTTGGCAGGCATCCGTGGCTCGCGGGCAAGCCCCAAGGGCGGGGCTTGAGGGGGGACGGCCCGGCCTTTTCCAAAACCGGGACCGCCGCATTGGGGGGAACTCAGGTGCGCTTCTGTTGCTCGACCCACTGGCCGAAGGCGTTGATGAAACCCTGGAGGAATGGCCGGGTGGCCTCCGCCAGCTTGCCGGACTCATCGAATGCGGAACCGGCGCCGCCCATGTAGGCCTCGGGCTGCTGCATGCACGGCACATTCAAGAAGACCAGGGACTGGCGTAAATGATGGTTGGCGCCAAAACCGCCAATGGCCCCCGGGGACACACTGATCACCGCCCCCGGCTTGCCGCTCCAGTTGTTCTTGCCATAGGGGCGCGAGCCGACGTCGATGGCATTCTTCAGCACCGCCGGCACTGAACGGTTGTACTCGGGAGTCACGAACAGCACCGCATCGGCCTCGACGATCCGTTGGCGAAACGCAACGTAGCTGGCCGGGGGAGTCGCCTCGATATCCTCGTTGTAGAACGGCAAGTCGCCGATCTCGACAATGTTCAGCTGGAGATTGGCCGGGGCCAGCTCAGCCAGGGTCAAGGCAACCTTGCGGTTCAGGGACTGCTTTCTCAAACTGCCGACCAGTACTGCAACCTTGTAGACATTGCTCATTGGAGTTTCCAACCGTTGGCTTGGGGGGAAGTGCTAGTTATAGATGAGCCAAGGCGTACTCTGCTACCCCGACGCCAGGCGCTCTTTAATATTTTTTCCCCTGGGTAAAACTTCCGCCCGGTCCCCCGGGTCTACAGCACCGAAATTTGCGTGTTCTATCTCCAGAGGCTCTAAAAAGATGGCAGAAGTACTTGTCGGACAATTCCATGCAAGAGATGCCGAGGGGCGGGTGTATTCCGTCCATGAATTCCAGGAATCCATGCCAGCACAAGATGGCGAGGCCAGCGCGGAACCCGTGACCACCTACCGCCTGGCCATCGGCGATCGGGTGCGCAAGCTCGACGACAACAACTTCCTGCTGGTGCAACTGGACGTGACCCTGGTACGCGAACCCGACTCTCCCGTGACTTCCTGACCTGCGCCCCCTCCTCCCGCGCCGGGCGTTCGCCCCCGCCTGCCCCTGCGACAACCGCTACAGATTCCGGGCGCGGACTTGGAGTAGGATTCGACGCTTGCATCCCTAACCGGCTGGATATGGATTTCAAGCATGCGTTTACGTCATATCGAAGTGATTCAGGCGCTCCTGCAAACCGCCCACCTGGGCAGTGCCGCCCAATTGCTGGAATTATCGGTGGCCGAAGTCGAGGCCCTGCTGCGCGATGCGGAAAGCCAGCTGGGCTTCATGTTGTTCGCCAGTGTACGCGGACGCCTGCAGGCCACCCGCGAAGCGCGGGAGCTGCAGGGCGCAATCACCCGGGTCTATGACGCCTTCCAACCCGTGCAACGCCTGGCCGACAGCCTGAGGTTCCACCAGGCGCCGCCTTTGCGCATCGTCGGCACCGCCCCCTTGGTCCAGCAGCTGTTGCCCCAATGCATCGCCGCCCTGCGCCGGCGCTTCGCGGATACGCCATGCAGACTCCTGTGCCAGAGCACCCGCGAGATCATCGACAGCCTGCTGTTGCGCGATTGCGACCTGGGCCTGAGCCTGCATGACCCCGAACATCCGGACATCCACAGCCAGGCCCTGGCCCAGGGCAAGCTGTTCCTGCTGGCGCCCCATGGCTGGTTGCAGGCCAAGCAGAAATACGTGTCCCTGCAGGACCTGGCCGGCCAGGCCATGGTTGGCCTGGAGGGGCACGACCCGCTGAGCGCGGTCCTGGCCGGCAAGTTGCAGAACCTGCGGCCCAGCCCGGTGATCCAGACCCGGGTCCAGACCTACCAGATGATGCGCAGCCTGGTGGAAGCCGGCGAAGGCCTGGCCATCGTCGACCCGTTCACCGCCGCCGGGGCCCGGGGCTCGGGGCTCGACATCAGCCCCTTGTCGCCGCCCATGGGCGTCACCCTCTACGCCTTGCGCCGCCAGGGCAGCGACAGCTCGCCCCTGCTCAATGCCCTGCTGGAATTGCTGGCCGAACAGGCCACGGCGTTGCTGGCAGGCTAGGCTGGCTCTTCGGCGAACAGCAGGTACCAGAAGATCGCCGTTTCAGCGGTCTGCGGATCGATGCCGCGATAACGCAAATGATCCACGCCGCCCACCACGTAGCCGCAACGCTCGTACAACCGGCAGGCGCCAAGGTTGTTGTTCTGGGTTTCCAGCATTACCCCCGGCAGGCCCTTCTTGCGGCTCCAGAACTGCGCCACCTCCAGCAGGGCCCTGGCCACCCCATGGCGCCGCGCCGGGGCATGCACCGCCAGTTCATCGATATGGCCATAACCGTTCCAGTTGGTGCTGACCACCACATGCCCCACCGGATGCCCATCCAGGTAAGCCATGAACACCTCGCTGCCCGGAGCATCGCGGTAGCTGCTGAACTCCTCCGGGTCGATGCCGTAGCACTTGCGATAAGGCACCACCTGGCGCAATGGCCAACTGGCCACTGCCACGTCGCGTTCGGCCTCGGCGTAGGCCTCGACCTGAAAACTGAAATCGCTGTCGTTGACATAGGCCGCGAACCCGGCATCGGCGACACGGACCGCGAGCCCCGGATGCGGGCAGGATGCTGGCTGCATGGGTACTGCTCTCCTCACTCCCGGACGCAATCGACGGTGTACTGCCGGCCATTGCCCAGGTCCTCATGTTGCAGGCCGTGCACATCGGCGACGAACCCGGGGAAGCGACTGTCGAAATCCCGGGCGAACGCCAGGTAGTCGATGATCGAACGGGTGGACTCGGTAAAACGTTCGCCGGGCATGATCAATGGGATGCCCGGCGGATAAGGCACCAACATCACTGCGGCGATGCGGTCCTGCAACTGATCGATGGACACCGCCTCGACATCGCCGCGCACCAGGTGGTCATAGGCATCGGCGGGTTTCATCGCCACCTCCGGCAGCACCGTGTACATGCGCCGCAAATGCTTGGCGGTGGCGTTGCTGCGATAGCAGGCATGCAACTGGTCGCACAAGTCTTGCAGGCCCATGCCCTGGTAGCGCTGCGGGTCCTGGCTGGCGACGCTGGGCAGGCAGCCGGCCAGGCTGGCATTGGCGTCGTAGCTGCGCTTGAACTCCAGCAACTCGGTGAGCAAGGTGCTCCACTTGCCCTTGGTGATACCCATGGAGAACAGCACCAGGAACGAATACAGGCCGGTCTTCTCCACCACCAGCCCACGCTCCCAGAGGAACTTGCTGACCACCGCCGCCGGAATCCCGCGCTCGCTCAAGGCGCCACCCGCGGTCAGGCCGGGCATGACCAGGGTCACCTTGATCGGGTCGAGCAGCACGTAGTCGTCGGTGACACCGGCAAAGCCGTGCCACTCGCCCTCGGGCTCCAACAGCCAGTCGACGGTGCGTACCTGGTCGATGCCCTCGACCCGCTCCGGTTGCCAGACCGAGAACCACCAGTCATCGGCGGCGATGTTCTGCCGCAGGTTGGCCAGGGCGCGGCGGAAGCTCAGGGCCTCGTCAAACATTTCTTGCAGCAACGAGCGGCCGGCCGGCCCCTCCATCATCGCCGAGGCCACGTCCAGCGAAGCCATGATGCTGTACTGCGGCGACGTGGAGATGTGCATCATGAAGGCTTCGTTGAAACGATCACGATCCAGTTGCCGGGCCCCGCCGTCCTGCACATGGATCATCGACGCCTGGCTGAAGGCGGCCAGCAGCTTGTGGGTCGAGTGGGTGGTGAACACCAGTGGACTGTCGGCCGAACGCGAGGTGCCCATGCCGTAGCGACCGGCGAAAAATTCGTGGAACGCCGCATAGGCGTACCAGGCCTCGTCGAAGTGCAGCACCTCGACGCTGTTGCCCAGGCTCTGCTTGATCAACTCGGCGTTGTAGCACAGGCCGTCGTAGGTCGAGTTGGTGATCACCGCCAGCTTGACCTTGGGTGCCCGGCCGCGGGTCAGCGCACTGGCGTCGATCTTGGCCCGGATCGACTCGACGCTGAACTCGCTCAGCGGGATCGGGCCGATGATCCCCAGTTCGTTGCGTTCCGGGCACAGGTACAGCGGGATCGCCCCGGTCATGATGATCGAGTGCAGCACCGACTTGTGGCAGTTGCGGTCCACCAGCACAAGGTCATCGCGACCGACCATGGAATGCCAGACGATCTTGTTGGCCGTGGAGGTGCCATTGATCACGAAGAAGGTGTGGTCGGCGCCGAAATTGCGCGCCGCACGGGCCTCGGCTTCCGCCAGGGGCCCGGTATGGTCGAGCAGCGAGCCCAGCTCCGGCACCGATACCGAGAGGTCCGAACGCAGGGTGTTCTCACCGAAGAACTGGTGGAACGCCTGCCCCACCGCACTCTTGCGATAGGCCACGCCACCACCGTGGCCCGGGGTGTGCCAGGAATAGTTGGAGTCGGCGGTGTGTTGCACCAGGGCCTTGAAGAAGGGCGGCAACAGGCCATCCAGGTAACCCCGTGCAGCACGGGCCACTTGCCGGGCCAGGAACGGCACGGTGTCCTCGAACAGGTAGAGGATGCCGCGCAGCTGGTTGAGTTCGCTCATGGCATCGGCGGGAGCGTTTTCCAGGGTCACCTGCTCGCCCAGGGCGAAGATCGGCAGCAGCGGCGCCCGGACCCGGGCCAGGCGAATCAACTCCACCATGTTCTGCAGCAGGTGGGTGTTCTCCCCCGCCCCCTCGGCGGCGATCAACATGCAGGCCAGGCCGTGATGGGTGGAGGCCACCAACCGGCCCTCGGCATAGTCCACCGCGGAAAAGATGCTGAAGCCATCCTTTTCCAGCTCCCGGGCGATGCCCCGCACCCGATCCCCCGCGACCGTATCGGCCTTGATATCACGGTGCACGATCAGGATCGGAAACTGCAGGTCTTTATACATGGGGCGGGAAGTCCTGAGGCGACGGGTTGGCCCCGCCAATGGACTCAGGGTAGAAGCTGCACGGCTGGCGTGTCACCCCGGGTGGGGACACCTTGTAACAAAACGTCGCACTGGAACAACAACCGGCTGGAGCCGCTGCCGCGCCCAAGAGGCTGCGACAACGCCTACAGGATCAATGCTGGGTTTCGAGCAGTTGGGTCCAGAGCGCCGGGCCACCAGCGGATTTGGCGATGGCTTCCAGGCGGGCCTGGTGCTCGGCCAGCTCGGCCTCACTGGCCATGATGATCCGTCCACGCGGACGGTCAGCTGCCAGGCGGCGGATCGCCGAAGCCCGGGCGCCGCCCTCGCCCGTACCACCATCGGCGCCATTGCCGGCCAGGGACAAGCTGGTCTGGCCGCCGGTCATGGTCAGATAGACGTCGGCGAGGATCTCCGAGTCGAGCAAGGCGCCGTGCAGCTCACGGCCGGAGTTGTCGACGCCATAGCGCTTGCACAAGGCGTCGAGGCTGTTGCGCTGGCCCGGGTGCCGCTCGCGGGCCATCAGCAAGGTATCGAGGATGCTGCAATGTTGGGTGATGTCGGCCCGCTCATGCTGGCCCAGCAAGGCGAATTCGTTGTTGATGAAGCCAACGTCGAACGCCGCGTTGTGGATGATCAGCTGCGCGCCCTTGATGAATTCGAAGAACTCATCGGCCACTTCGGCGAAACGCGGCTTGCCCACCAGGAATTCGTTGGTGATGCCGTGGACGCCGATGGCGCCCTCGTCGCTCTCGCGATCAGGTTGCAGGTAGACGTGGAAGTGACGCCCGGTCAGGCGTCGGCCAATCAACTCGACGCCACCGATTTCAATGATCCGGTGGCCGTCGGTCACCGGCATACCGGTGGTTTCGGTATCGAGGACAATAGATCTGTTGGCCATCAGTGGTCAGTTCTCAATCTGGCAAAGGGCGGGATTTTAGCACGCCCCGCCCGGGGACGGCGCACAGGCGCGGCAAGGCCGGCCCAGCGCACATGAATGCAGCGAACGGCAGGACGACAGCCATCAGGCCTTGTTGCCACGGACCTCGTCCACGCCGCGGTTGGCCAGTTGGTCGGCACGCTCGTTGCCATGGTGCCCGGTATGGCCGCGTACCCATTTCCAGGTGACCTGATGCCGGTTGACCTGCTCGTCCAGCTGTTGCCACAGGTCGGCGTTCTTCACCGGCTCCTTGGCAGCGGTCTTCCAGCCCCGCTTCTTCCAGTTGACCATCCACTCGGTGATGCCCTTCATCACGTACTGCGAGTCGGTGATCAGCTGTACGTCGCACTGACGCTTGAGTTCCTGCAGGCCGCGAATCGCCGCCAGCAGCTCCATGCGGTTGTTGGTGGTATTGGCCTCGCCACCCCAGAGCTCCTTCTCGACGCCCTTGCACACCAGCAGCGCGCCCCAGCCACCCGGGCCGGGATTGCCCTTGCAGGCACCGTCGGTAAAGATTTCTACGCTATCGCTCATCCACGCCTTCCATCAGAAATTGCCATTGCCCCGCCAGCCACAGCCGACAGGGCCAAGACCGGGCAAGCCCGGCCGATCTATATAAAGAGAGAGTTGCAGCAGTTGTTCAGGGCTCGCTATTGCGCCGGTTGACCTTGGCCATGGGCAGTGGCACCAGCTTGCCCACCGGCTCGCGCCGGACCTGGCGTACCGGGCGCAGGCCCACGGCGATCTTGCGCGCCACCAGCAGGTAGAAACCACCACCCGATAGCTGCCATTTGCCGGCCCGGCGCTCCCAACCGGCCAGCCGCGCCTGCCATGCCGGCGAAGCAAGCGGCGGACGATAGCACCCGAAGCGCCGTTTCTCCAGCGCGAAGCCCAGCAGGTTGAGCCAGTCGCCGACGCGCGAGGGCGCGATGCAACGGGCCTGGCGCAAGCCGTCGTGGGCGAACACCCGGCGCAGGCCCCAGGTACTCCAGGGATTGATCCCGACGATCAGCAGGTGGCCACCCGGACGCACGCTGCTGGCCGCCTCGCGCAGCAGGCCATGGGGCGACAGCGAAAAATCCAGGCCATGCTGCAGCACCACTACATCGGCAGCATGTTCGCTCAGGGGCCAGGCCTGCTCCTCGCAGACGATCTCCACCCCCGGCAACGGAGCTCCCAGGCGAACGTTGCGCTGGACCTGGGGCGCCGCCGGCGGGGTCTGCGCCGAAGGGCCGTAGTGCACCAGGTAACCGCCGAAGAACCGCCCCAGTTCTTCTTCGAGCATGCGCCGCTCTTCATCCAGCAGCAATTGCCCCAGCGGCCCGGACAGCCAGTCCCGGGCCGTGCTGATCAGGGCCAGCCAGTCGGGATCTGCCTGAGCGAAGGCTTTATCGGTCATTGCATTCTCCAACACGCCAGGAAGTTCTAAGATGCGCCATTGTTTTCCCCTTGGCGAATCCGAAGATGATACAGATCAGTGCCCTGCCCGCCTTCACCGACAACTACATCTGGTTGTTACAAGATCATCGCAGCCAACGCTGCGCCGTCGTCGACCCGGGAGATGCGGCACCGGTACTGGCCTGGCTGGAACAACACCCGGACTGGCGCCTGAGCGACATCCTGGTGACCCACCACCACCACGACCACGTCGGCGGCGTCGAGCGCTTGAAACAGCATAGCGGCGCCACGGTCTACGGCCCGGCCCGGGAGAAGATCCCCGCCCGCGACGTGGCCCTGGACGATGAAGACCAGCTCAACATCCTCGGCTGGGACTTCCTGGTCCTGGCGGTACCCGGCCATACCCTGGGGCATATCGCCTACTACCACCGGGGCCTGCTGTTCTGTGGCGACACGCTGTTCGCCGCCGGTTGCGGTCGCCTGTTCGAGGGCACCGCCGAACAGATGCACCAGTCCCTGGGCCGCCTCGCGGCGCTGCCGGACGACACCCTGGTCTACTGCACCCACGAATACACCTTGGGCAACCTGCGCTTCGCCCAGGCCGTGGAGCCGACCAACCCAGAGATCGCCCAGCGCCTGGAAAAAGTCGCGCGCCAGCGCGAGCAAGGCCTCATGACCCTGCCATCGACCCTGGCCCTGGAGAAGTCGACCAACCCTTTCCTGCGTACCGGTGAAACATCCGTTAAACAAAAAGCGGACGAACGGAACGGCCGGGATACCCCGTCGCAGAGTGCGGTTTTTGCGGCTTTGCGGGCCTGGAAAGATAAATTCTAAGAACCCCGGCATTGGCATAGAAATTCTGAATGGTTGACCGCTCTTCGGGTGCTTTCTAGAATCGCCCGACATTTTTGCCCGGAACTAACTTCCAGCCAATGTCGTCATTTATTCGTTACGCCATCAGTTCAGACGCATTGACGCGCTTGGCCCAGGCCATCGCGGTAGCTGTGTCAGCGACTCTTGCGGGCTGCCAAAGCACCGGTCACGTCCCGCAGACTGGAGCCACACACACTCCGAATCTCAACGCCCGCATCAAGCAGAAACCCATCTGGCTGGGCACCCAGCCCAGCCCGCAAGTCCCCCAGGACGTCTGGGAACGCATGCGCCAGGGCTTCCAGTTGCAAGAGAATCTGGGCGTCAACCCGCGCATCGAGCAACAGCGCCTGTGGTTCGCCAGCAATCCGTCCTTCCTGCAGAACGCCAGCGAGCGCGGCAGCCTTTATATCCACTACATCGTCGAGCGTCTTGAAGAGCGCAACATGCCGCTGGAGCTGGCCCTGCTGCCAGTGATCGAAAGCGCCTACAACCCGCTGGCCTATTCCCGGGCCGATGCCGTGGGTCTGTGGCAATTCGTCCCGGCCACCGGTCGCTCCTTCAACCTGCGCCAGACCCGTTTCTACGATGGCCGCCGCGACATCACCGCCTCGACCACCGCGGCCATGGACTACCTGACCCGCCTGCATGACATGTTCAACGGCGACTGGCTGCTGGCCCTGGCGGCCTACAACGCCGGCGAAGGCACCGTCAGCCGGGCCATCGAGCGCAACGAGAAGCTCGGCCTGCCCACCGACTACTGGAACCTGCCGCTGCCATCGGAAACCCAGGCCTACGTGCCCAAGCTGCTGGCCCTGTCCCAGGTGGTGCTGGCCCCCGAAGCCTACGGCATCAACCTCAACCCCATCGCCAACGAACCCTACTTCCAGGTGGTGGAGATCAACCAGCGCATGGACCTGTCCAAGGTCGCGGCGGTGGCCAACATCGACGAGGACGAGCTGTTCCAGCTCAACCCGGCGTTCAAGCAGCGCACCACCATCGACGGTCCGCAGCACTTGCTGGTACCCACCTCCAAGGCGCAGTTGCTGACCACCAGCCTGTCGACCATGAAACCTGAGGAACTGATCAGCAAGCGCTCGCTCAAGGCTGCGTTCGCCAGCGACGAAGGCCGCGACTCGCTGCGCAAGCGGGTCTACAAGGTCAAGCGCGGCGACAACCTGGCGCTGATCGCCAAGGCCAACAAGATCGGGGTCCAGGACCTGCAGCGCTGGAACAAGCTCAGCGGCAAGAACCTCAAGGTCGGCCAGACCCTGGTCCTGCAGGACGCGCGCCAGGCCGTCGGCAAGAAGACCACCGTGGCCGCTACCCAGAAACGCAAGTCGACCCAGTACAAGGTCAAGCAAGGCGATTCGCTGTACATGGTGGCCAAGCGTTTCAACGTCGAGATGCAGCACCTCAAGCGCTGGAATCCACGGGCCGGCCAGGCCCTCAAGCCGGGCCAGACGCTCACCGTCTACCTGCCGCACTGAGTGCCGACGGGGCCTGCCGGTGTCACCACCGGCAAGCCCTGCGCCTGAGCTTCCCAGGGCATCCGGCAATACCGACCCGCCCCCGCCCCAGCCCCTCCTGCCGCCATCCGCGCGCGCCGCCAGAACGAGCTTTTTCCTGCCGATACAAGCTGTTACTGTACTGGACACATAGCCCAAGCCGCCTGGATCGGATCTCTGACTCGATGCGTCTCCTGCTCCCGCTCCTCATCAGCCTGGCCTTGAGCTTTCCCGCAAGCGCGACACTCATCGAGAGTCATGGCTATGCGCAGTTCGGCACGCTCAAGTACCCGGCCCGCTTCACCCACTTCGACTGGGTCAACCCCGCCGCGCCCAAGGGCGGCACCTTGCGGGTCATGGCCTTCGGCACCTTCGACACCCTCAACCCCTACACCTTCAAGGGCACCAGCCCGGTGGCCACGCCGAACTTCCTGCAGTACGGGGTCAACGAGCTCAACGAGCCGCTGATGGTGGGCACTGGCCTCTATGCGCCCTCCGGCGACGAACCCACTTCCAGCTACGGCCTGATCGCCCGTTCGGTGGAGTACAGCGAGGATCGCAGCTGGGTGGTGTTCAACCTGCGTCCCGAGGCCCGCTTCCACGACGGCATGCCGATCACCGCCCGGGACGTGGCGTTCTCCTACCGCCTGCTGCTCAAGGAAGGCCATCCGCAGTACCGCACCAATCTGCAGGAAGTGCAGCGGGTCGACATCCTCGGCCCGCAGCGCATTCGCTTCGTGTTCAAGCGCGCCGGCAACCCGCTGCTGATCCTGCGCCTGGGGGAAATGCCGGTATTGCCCCAGCATTACTGGAAGGACCGCGACTTCAAGGCCACCACCTTCACCCCACCCCTGGGCAGCGGCCCCTATCGCATTACCCAGGTGCAGCCGGGCCGCCAGTTGGTGTTCGAGAGGGTCAAGGACTATTGGGGCAAGGACTTGCCGGTCAACCGCGGGTTCGCCAACTTCGACCGGGTCGAGGTGGAGTTCTACCGCGACAGCGACGTGGCGTTCGAGGCCTTCAAGGCCGATGAATTCGATATCTACATCGAGCACCAGGCCAAGAACTGGGCCAGCGGCTACGACTTCCCGGCGGTGCGCCGTGGCGAGGTGATCAAGGCCCAGGTGGCGCACCAGATCCCCACCCAGACCCAGGGCCTGTTCATGAACACCCGGCGCGCGACTTTCGCCGATGTGCGGGTACGTGAGGCCCTGGGCATGATGTTCGACTTCCAGTGGACCAACCGCACGCTGTTCAGCGGCGCCTACCAGCGCGCCCTGAGCTACTACCCCAACAGCGCGTTCTGCGCCACGGGCGTGCCCCAGGGCCGCGAATGGCTGCTGCTTTCGCCCTATCGCGAGCAGTTGCCAGCCAGCCTCTTCACCCAGCCCTTCAGCTTGCCGAGCACCGACGGCCGCGGCATCCCGCGCCACACCCTGCGCCGAGCCCTGGGGCTGCTGGGCGAGGCTGGCTGGAAGCTCAACGGCCAGCGCCTGCAGAACAGCGCCGGACAACCGCTGCGGTTCGAGCTGATGCTGGTCAACCCCAATCTGGAGCGCATCCTCCAGCCCTACGTGGAGAACCTGGCCAGCATCGGTATCGACGCGCGCCTGCGCACCGTCGACCGCGCGCAATACAAGCAGCGCCTGGACCAGTTCGACTACGACATGATCCTCATGACCCTCAACCAGACCCTGAGCCCGGGCCTGGAGCAATGGCAGTACTTCCACTCAAGCCAGGTAGCGGTCAAGGGCAGCAAGAACTATGCGGGCATCGACAACCCCATCGTCGATCACCTGCTGGAGCAGCTCCTGGCGGCCCAGAGCCGCGACGAGCAACTGGCCGCCGGCCGTGCCCTGGACCGGGTGCTACTGTGGCAGCACTACATGATTCCCAACTGGTACCTCAACTATCACCGCCTGGCCTACCGTAACCGGTTCGCCTTCGTCACCACGCCGCCCTATACCCTGGGTCTCGGCGCCTGGTGGCTGAAGTCCTTGGAGACCACCCAATGATGCCCCTGCGTGCCCTGCTCCTGCGCACTAGCGGCTTGTTGCTCGGCGTCATCGCCTGCTGCGCCCAGGCCACGCCACAACATGCCGTGACCCTCTACGGCGAAGCGCCGAAATACCCGGCGGGCTTCCAGCACTTCGACTTCGTCAAGCCCGACGCCCCCAAGGGCGGGACCTTCCGCATGGCCGGCTTCGGCAGCTTCGACAGCCTCAACCCGTTCATCAGCAAGGGCGTGCCGGAGAGCAATATCGGCCTGGTGTACGACACCCTGATGGCCCAGAGCCTGGACGAACCCTTCACCGAGTACGGCCTGGTGGCCGGGCGAATCGAGAAAGCGCCGGACAACAGCTGGGTACGTTTCTACCTGCGGCCCGAGGCACGCTTCAACGATGGCCACCCGCTGCGCGCCGAGGATGTGGTGTTCAGCTTCCAGACCCTGACCAACGCCGGCTCGCCGCTGTATCGCGGCTACTACGCCGATGTCGAGCAGGTGATCGCCGAAGACCCGTTGCGGGTCCTGTTCAAGTTCAAGCACAGCAACAACCGCGAGCTGCCGCTGATCCTCGGCCAGCTGACGATCCTGCCCAAGCACTGGTGGGAGCACCGCGACTTCGCCAAGAGCAACCTCGAAGTACCCCTGGGCAGCGGCCCCTACCGGGTGACCGAGGTCAAGGCCGGGCGCTCGATCCGCTATGAGCGGGTCAAGGACTACTGGGCCCGCGACCTGCCGGTCAATCGCGGCTTCTACAACTTCGACACCATCACCAGCGACTACTACCGCGACAACACCGTGGCCCTGGAAGCCCTCAAGGCCGGCCAGTTCGACTACTGGCTGGAAATAAGCGCGAAGAACTGGGCCAACGCCTACAACGTCCCGGCCGTGGCCCAGGGACGGTTGATCAAGGAGCAGATCCCCAACGGCAATCCTACCGGCATGCAGGGCTTCGTCTTCAACACCCGGCGCCCGCTGTTCCAGGACGTGCGGGTGCGCCATGCCCTGAGCCTGCTGCTGGACTTCGAATGGAGCAACAAGCAGCTGTTCAACGGCGCCTATACCCGTACCCGCAGCTACTTCGAGAACTCGGAGATGGCC
Source organism: Pseudomonas sp. FW507-12TSA (assembly GCF_058781435.1). Classification (NCBI taxonomy): domain Bacteria; kingdom Pseudomonadati; phylum Pseudomonadota; class Gammaproteobacteria; order Pseudomonadales; family Pseudomonadaceae; genus Pseudomonas; species Pseudomonas sp. FW507-12TSA. The sequence goes on along the minus strand of NZ_JBYSWT010000005.1, from coordinate 143,876 downwards.
GCCACCGGCCTGCCGGGCCCGGACGAGCTGGCGATCCTCGAGCCGCTACGCGGGCAGATTCCCGAGCAGGTGTTCACCCAGGCCTTCGCCCCGGCCCTGTGCGACGGCAGCGGCATGATCCGCGCCCAACAGCGCCAGGCCTACCAACTGCTGCAGGAGGCCGGCTGGCATATCGTCGACGACAAGATGGTGGACGCCCAGGGCAAGCCGGTGGTGCTCGAGTTCCTGCTGGCCCAGACCGAGTTCGAGCGCGTGCTGCTGCCGTTCAAGCGCAACCTCGCCGACCTGGGCATCGACCTGGTGATCCGCCGGGTGGACGTGTCCCAGTACATCACCCGGGTCCGCTCGCGGGACTTCGACATGATCGTCGGCAGCTTCCCGCAGTCCAACTCCCCGGGTAACGAGCAGCGTGAATTCTGGATGTCCAGCAGCGCCGACAAGCCCGGCAGCCGCAACTACATCGGCCTCAAGGATCCGGCCATCGACCGGCTGGTGGAGAGCCTGATCAACGCCGACTCCCGAGCCAGCCTGGTGGCCCATGCCAAGGCCCTGGACCGGGTCCTGCAATGGGGCTACTACGTGATCCCCAACTGGCACATCAAGACCTGGCGCGTGGCCTACTGGGACCACATCGGCCACCCGCAGGTCGCGCCCAAATACGACATCGGCATCTACACCTGGTGGATCAAGCCCGATGCCCAGCCCGCCGTGGAAGCGGCGCCGGACAACCAGGCGGCCGCGGCCGAAACGGTGCAATGAGATGCTGGCCTACATCATTCGCCGCCTGTTGCTGATCATCCCGACCCTGCTGGGCATCCTCCTGATCAACTTCGTGATCATCCAGGCCGCCCCGGGCGGGCCGGTGGAGCAGATGATCGCCAAGCTCGAAGGCTTCGACGGCGCCACCAGCCCCATCGCCGGCGGTGGCGCCGAGGTCTCGGTGGCCGGGTCCAGCTACCGTGGCGCCCAGGGCCTGGACCCGGCGCTGATCAAGGAAATCGAGCACATGTACGGCTTCGACAAGTCGGCGCCGGAACGCCTGTGGATCATGATCAAGAACTACGCCACCCTGGACTTCGGCGACAGTTTTTTCCGCGATGCCAAGGTGGTGGACCTGATCAAGGAAAAGATGCCGGTCTCGATCTCCCTCGGGTTGTGGAGCACCCTGATCATGTACCTGGTGTCGATCCCCCTGGGGATTGCCAAGGCCACCCGCCACGGTAGCCACTTCGACGTCTGGACCAGCTCGGCGATCATCATCGGCTACGCGATCCCGGCATTCCTGTTCGCCATCCTGCTGATCGTGGTGTTCGCCGGTGGCAGCTACCTCAACTGGTTTCCCCTGCGCGGCCTGACCTCCAGCGACTTCGAGCAACTGAGCCTGGGGCGCAAGGTGCTCGACTACTTCTGGCACCTGGCGCTGCCGGTCACGGCCCTGGTGATCGGCCACTTCGCCACCATGACCCTGCTGACCAAGAACAGCTTCCTCGACGAGATCAACAAGCAGTACGTGATCACCGCCAAGGCCAAGGGCCTGACCCAGCGCCGGGTGCTCTACGGCCATGTGTTCCGCAACGCCATGCTGCTGGTGATCGCCGGCTTCCCGTCGGCTTTCATCGGCATCTTCTTCACCGGGTCCTTGCTGGTGGAAGTGATCTTCTCCCTGGACGGCCTGGGCCTGATGAGCTTCGAGGCCGCGATCAACCGCGACTACCCGGTGGTGTTCGGCACGCTGTTCATCTTCACCCTGCTGGGCCTGGTGGTGAAACTGATCGGCGACCTGACCTACACCCTGGTCGACCCACGCATCGACTTCGACAGCCGGGAGCATTGAGATGAACCTGTCCCCCCTCAATCGCCGGCGCTTGGAGCGCTTCAAGGCCAACAAGCGCGGCTGGTGGTCGCTGTGGCTGTTCCTGGTGCTGTTCGTCCTGAGCCTGGGCGCCGAGTTGATCGCCAACGACAAACCCCTGGTGGTGCACTACGACGACGGCTGGTATTTCCCGGCGCTCAAGCGCTACCCGGAAACCACCTTCGGTGGCGAATTCCCCCTGGAGGCCAACTACAAGAGCCCGTACATCCGCGAACTGCTGGCCCAGAAGGATGCCTGGGTGCTCTGGGCACCGATCCCCTTCAGCTACCAGAGCATCAACTACGACCTGCGGGTGCCAGCCCCGGCGCCGCCCTCCAGCGACAACCTGCTGGGCACCGACGACCAGGGCCGCGACGTCCTGGCGCGGATCATCTACGGCTTCCGGGTGTCGGTGCTGTTCGCCCTGACCCTGACCATCCTCAGTTCGATCATCGGCGTCACCGCCGGCGCCCTCCAGGGCTTCTACGGTGGCTGGGTGGACCTGGCCGGGCAGCGTTTCCTGGAAATGTGGTCCGGGCTACCGGTGCTCTACCTGCTGATCATCCTCGCCAGCTTCGTGCAACCCAACTTCTGGTGGCTGCTGGGCATCATGCTGCTGTTTTCCTGGATGAGTCTGGTGGACGTGGTGCGGGCCGAGTTCCTGCGCGGGCGCAACCTGGAATACGTGCGTGCGGCCCGGGCCCTGGGGATGCAGAACGGCGCCATCATGTTCCGCCATATCCTGCCCAACGCCATGGTCTCGACCATGACCTTCATGCCGTTCATCCTCACCGGCGCCATCGGCACCCTCACCGCCCTGGACTTCCTCGGCTTCGGCCTGCCTCCCGGCGCGCCCTCCCTGGGCGAGCTGGTGGCCCAGGGCAAGTCCAACCTGCAGGCGCCCTGGCTGGGCATGAGTGCCTTCGCCGTGCTGGCCCTGATGCTGAGCCTGCTGGTGTTCATCGGCGAATCCGCCCGCGATGCCTTCGACCCGAGGAAATGACATGACCCAGGACAACCTGATCGAAGTGCGCGAGCTGGCCGTCGAATTCATCGCCGGCGAACAGCGCCAGCGAGTGGTCGAAGGCATCAGCTTCGACATCAAGCGCGGCGAGACCCTGGCCCTGGTGGGCGAAAGCGGGTCGGGCAAGTCGGTCACCGCCCACTCCATCCTGCGCCTGCTGCCCTACCCGCTGGCCCAGCACCCGTCGGGCAGCATCAACTATTCCGGGCACGACCTGCTGACCCTTAAGGAAAAGAGCATCCGGCATATTCGTGGCAACCGCATCGCCATGATCTTCCAGGAGCCCATGACCTCGCTGAACCCGCTGCACAACATCGAGAAGCAGATCAACGAGGTGCTGGCGATCCACAAGGGCCTGACCGGCAAGGTCGCCACCCAGCGCACCCTGGAACTGCTGGAGCTGGTGGGCATCCCCGAGCCGCGCAAGCGCCTCAAGGCCCTGCCCCACGAGCTGTCCGGCGGCCAGCGCCAACGGGTGATGATCGCCATGGCGCTGGCCTGCGAGCCGGAACTGCTGATCGCCGACGAACCCACCACTGCCCTGGATGTCACCGTGCAGTTGAAGATCCTGCAGTTGCTCAAGGAACTGCAGGCGCGCCTGGGCATGGCCCTGCTGCTGATCAGTCACGACCTCAACCTGGTACGACGCATCGCCCATCGGGTCTGCGTCATGCAAAAGGGCCGGATCGTCGAGCAGGCGCCTTGCGAAGAGCTGTTCCGGGCCCCGCAGCATCCCTATACCCGGGAACTGCTGGCCGCCGAGCCCAGTGGCCTGCCAGTCGCCAGCCAGGTCGGCGCGCCACTACTGGAAGTGAATGACCTCAAGGTCTGGTTCCCGATCAAGAAGGGCCTGCTGCGCCGCACCGTGGACCACGTCAAGGCGGTGGACGGCATCCATTTCAGCCTGCCCCAGGGCCAGACCCTGGGCATCGTCGGCGAGAGCGGCTCGGGCAAGTCGACCCTGGGCCTGGCGATTCTGCGGCTAATTGCCAGCCAGGGCCTGATCCGCTTCGAAGGCCAGCAATTGGACCGTCTGTCCCAGCAGCAGGTACGACCGCTACGGCGAGAAATGCAGGTGGTGTTCCAGGACCCCTTCGGCAGCCTCAGCCCGCGCATGAGCGTGAGCCAGATCGTTGGCGAGGGCTTGCGCATCCACAGGATCGGCACCGAGCAGGAACAAGAACAGGCGATCATCGCGGCGCTCGAGGAAGTGGGCCTGGACCCGCAGACCCGCCACCGCTACCCCCATGAGTTTTCCGGCGGCCAACGCCAGCGCATCGCCATCGCCCGGGCCCTGGTGCTCAAGCCCCGGCTGATCCTCCTGGACGAACCGACCTCGGCCCTGGATCGCACCGTCCAGCGCCAGGTGGTGGAGCTGCTGCGCAGGCTGCAAGGCAAGTACAACCTGACCTACCTGTTCATCAGCCATGACCTGGCGGTGGTCAAGGCCCTGAGCCACCAACTGATGGTGATCAAGCACGGCCAGGTGGTGGAACAAGGCGACGCCAGGACGATCTTCGACGCCCCACAACACCCTTACACCCGCCAATTGCTGGAAGCCGCGTTCCTGGCACCGGCAAACGCCGGATGAGCCGCAACCGGGGCCGCCGGCCAGGCCCCAACCTTCATCACCGGACATGCTGAATCCATGCATAACAAACAATGGGCCATGGCGGCCCTGGGTGGTCTTTTCGCAATGAGCGTCCAGGCTCAACCGACGACTTTCCAGCCGGACAAGCACACCACCGTCACGCTTGCCCTGCATGGCCAGCAGGTCAGCCTGGAAATACAACGCAACGGTCACACCCAATCCAGAGAACTGCGGGTGCAGGCCGAAAAGCCGCTGCACATCGAGCTCGACGATTTCAACTTCGATGGGACCGGCGACTTCGCCATCTGGCATGTCGATGATGGGATGGGTACCTACACGATCCACCGGGTGTTCATCTACGACCCGACGCAGGGCGAGTTCGTCGAGCGATTTCCCGCCTGCGGTGATGAATTCCTCAATCTCAAGGTCAACAAGCCCGGGAAATTCCTGGTCAGTACCTACTATCAGGGCAACATCCCAAGACGCTGCCTGACGCGGCCGAACCAGGCTCCGGGGCCTGAGCCACTGTCTGCCGATCAGTCTTGACGCTGGCGCTTGCTGGCCTGCTTTTGCAGGTACATGGCCTTGTCGGCATCGGCCAGCAGCGCCCCCACGTCCGGATGGCGCTCGGCGTTGTATTCGATCTGGCCGACGCTGAAGCGAATGTCGTAGCCACGCTTCAACGTGGCGTTGCGTTCATCGAGGATTTCGCGCAACCGGGCCATGATGTTCGACGTTTCCACATGATCGGCGGCGGTCAGCAGGACCACGAACTCATCGCCACCCAGGCGACCGACCACATCGCTCTCGCGAAAGGCGATGCGCAGCACGTCGGCGAAGGTCTTCAGCGCGCCATCGCCCTCGGCATGGCCATAGGTGTCGTTGATCTGCTTGAAATCGTTGAGATCGAAGAACAGCAGGGTCGCCGGCTTGTCCAGGCGCTTGCAGACGCCCAGCGCATGCCGGGCCAGGGCCTCGAAACCACGACGGTTGGACAGCAGGGTCAGCTCATCCATGCTGGCCATCTGCACCGCCGCCAGCTCCTGCTCGGCCATGCGCGCCAGGTCCCGCAGCAGTGCCCGCTCCTCGTCGTCCAGATCCCGGGGCTTGACGTCGATCAGGCACAAGGTGCCCAGCTTGCTGCCGTTGGCCACCGTCAGCGGGCAGCCGGCGTAGAAGCGGATTCCGGGATCGCCCACCACCAGCGGGTTGTCATGGAAGCGCACGTCCTGCTCGGCATCGCACACCGTGAGGATCTGGTCGCCAAGGATCGCATGTCCGCAGAACGAGATATCCCGTGGCGTTTCGCTGGTATCCAGGCCCACGCAGGACTTGAACCACTGGCGATCGCCGTCCACCAGGCTGACCAACGCGATGGGCACGTTGAACAAGCGCTTGGCCAGCCGGGTCAGGCGATCGAAACGCTCCTCCGGCGGGGTGTCCAGGACATTGAGCGCCCGCAAGGTCTGGATCCGCAGGGCCTCATTGTTGGGTTTGCTTGGGTACAACATCGCTGACTCCATTCGCGGCTAAGACGTCAAGGGTAGTTCAAAATGCCCGGAGCCAGGGCAAAACGGACCTGCGCCTGCCCCCGGGGGCCAGGGCACGACGGCCCGGGGCATCAGTCATCGCCGGGCGCCTGGGAGGCCTGGGCCCTCTGGCTGGCGAACCCGGGAACCTGCGCGCCCGGCAGCGCCTTGCTGTAGTACCAGCCCTGGATAATCAGCTCCGAGCTCGACTGCAGGAACTCCAGCTGCTCCTGGGTCTCCACCCCCTCCACCACCACCTTGAGCCCCAGGGTCTCGCAAAAGCGCAGCAAGCCGTTGAGGACCTGGGCGCCCTGGGGCTCACGCTGGGCCAGGACGAAGCTGCGATCGATCTTGATGCCGTCCACCGGGAACTGGTGCAGGTAGCTCAGGGCCGAGAAACCGGTACCGAAATCATCGATGTAGACCTTCGCCCCCAGGGCGTGCAATTGCTCGATCCAGCGCAAGGTACGCAGCGCGTCGCCCACCAGGGCATCCTCGGTGATCTCCACCGACACCTGGCCGCGGGCCCGGCCCAGAATGTCCAGCAAGCGCTCGCCATGCTCCGCCGAGGCCAGGGTGGCGCTGGAGACATTGATGGTGATCGGCAACTCCAAGCCATTGCGGCGCCAGAGCAAGTGCTGGCGCACCGCCTGGGAGGCGACCCAGAAATCCACCTCGGGCATCAGCCCGGCCTGGCCCAGCCACTGCAGCAACTCCCAGGGCAGGCGCACCTGGCCATCGCCGTCACGCGCGCGCATCAGCGCCTCGCAACCGGTGCAGCGGCCCGTGTCCTTGGACACCTGGGGCTGGTACTCCAGGTGGAAGTCGTACTCGCTCAATTGCTGGATCCGCGCCAGTTGCAGGGACTGCCGGGCGGTTTCCTTGTAGGACGCGACCATCGGGTCCAGTTCGAACAGCCGGCTGCGTTCCTCGAGGCCACGGAACGTGGTGTCGAAAGTCTTCAGGTAGACCTGCTCGCCAGCCTCGCCCTGATGGTCAAGACTGCGGATATAGGGGATGTAGATCAGGGTGCCGACACCCAGCAGCGCCAGTTGCAGGAGCACCGCGCCCCAGTCGCCCTGGGTGCTGAGGTAAGCGTTGAGCAGCACCGGCGAGGTGAAGGGCACTTCCACCAGCGCCGGGCTCACCCAGCCCAGCTGCACCACCAGCAGTGCCAGGCTGACGTTGACCATGGGTACCAGCATGAAAGGCACCAGCAGCCTCGGGTTGAGGATGATCGGCAGGCCGAACAACAGCAGCTCGTTGACGTTGAACAGCGACAGCGCCAGGCTCGCCAAGGCCAGCAGGCGCAGGGAGCGGATGCTGGAGAACCCGAGGATAGCCAGCACCAGCGCGAGGGAGCCGCCGGAACCGCCAATGAAGGCGAAACACCCCAGCAGGCCGCTGTTGAGGGCGTAACGCAGCGGTTGGCCGGCGGCCTGGTCCGCGGCATTGAGCGCTACCGCCTGGTCCATCACCTCCATGAAGGGTTGCAGGGCGTGGGTGCCGTGGATGCCGAAGAACCACAACAGCGAATTGCCCAGGGTCAGCGCCACGCCGTTGAGGTAGGGATTGCCCAGGTCCTTGAGGTCCAGCGGCTGCTGGATGTAGGCGAAGTCCTGGATCTGCAGCAGCGACTGCAAGACCGCCACCAGCAACAACGAGGTGAAGATCCCCGGCAACACCATGTTGATGGTGCCCTTGAGGTTGTGCCCCACCAGGTCCTCGTCCAGCAGCCTGGTCCAGCGCTGGCGGTGCAGCCTGGCCATGATGGGCACGTTGACCAGCGGCGAGGCGATGGCGATGAACAGCACGAAGCTCGCCGCCGCCAGCGGGTAGTCGTGCAGCATGTAGATGGCGATCACCACGTAGGACAGGCACAGGAAAGCCACCGGCAGCTGCGGCAGGCGGTACTGGAGCGCCAGCATGTAGCCGATGGACGCTGCCACCAACAGAGGAATGATCGAATTGATGCGCTCGTGCAGGCCGGCCAGCAGTTGCACCAGTTCCCTGGGTGCCTCCAGGACCTGGGCACATTGCGCAAGGATCAGCAGCAAGGCCGAGAGCAGCAGGCAGGGCAATAGCCAGAGCAGGCCTTCGCGGATCGAACGCAGGGATTCGGCACCCGCCAGGAGCGCCAGGCGATGGGTGAAAAACAGCTTGAATCGCGGTCCGCGCATCAGCTTCTTCCCCCTTTGCAATCATTACCTGGTGATACCAGCAGGCGCTTCCTGCCTAGCTCCGAGCCGGCATTGCAGCACTTTGTCGCGACCAGCAGCTGATCGCGAAGATACCACCGAAGAACCCCCTGCCAGCAAGCTCTCATTGGCGCCAGGCATCACTGCCGTCAGTCACCGGATTGGCTAAGCTTGTAGCAGGTGTTCGCGCTGGAGGGCCGGAGCCATGCAGCGTATCCAGACCATCACGCCCTGCCTGTGGTTCGACCACCAGGCCCAGGAGGCCGCGCAGTTCTACTGCTCGATCTTCGAGCGCTCGCGCATCACTCACGTCAGCCACTACGGCAAGGCCGGCTTCGAGTTCCATGGCCGGCCCGAAGGCTCGGTGATGAGCGTGGTGTTCGAACTCGACGGCCAGGCCTTCACCGCGCTCAACGGCGGCCCGGCCTTCACCTTCAACGAAGCCATATCGCTGCAGGTGCATTGCCGGACCCAGGCCGAGCTGGACCACTACTGGAACGCCCTGGGTTTTGGCGGCCCGCCACAGGCCCAGCAATGCGGCTGGCTCAAGGACCGCTTCGGCCTGTCCTGGCAGATCGTGCCGCAGGTCCTGGCACAGATGATGTGCGACCCCGACCCGAGCCGCTCACAACGAGTGATGCAAGCCCTGCTGGGCATGAAGAAGCTGGATATCCAGCGCCTGCAACGCGCCTTCGATGGCAAATCCTGAGCCATCCCCTCTACAATCGCCGACACCCTGGACAATGGACGGCCCTGATGAAGAGCGCCCTGCACCCTGACATCGCCCCGCGTTTCTGGCGCGACCCGGCCCTGCCCTTCATCGAGGCCCGGTCCATCGCCGATGGACACAAGGTCTGCTACAACCGCCATGCCCATGAGCAGTTCTCCATCGGTTGCATCACCGCGGGCCAGAGCACCTACCTCAGCGAAGGCGAACAGTGGCGGGTCGGAACCGGCACCGTGGTGTTGATGAACCCCGGCGTGGTGCATGCCTGCAACCCCATCGACGACCAGCCCTGGTCTTATCGCATGCTCTACGTCGACACCCCCTGGCTGACCGCCTTGCAGCGTGAGCTGGGCTTCGATGCGGCTTCGGGTTTTCGTCCTTTCAGTGCCACCCACAGCGACGATCCGCAATTGTTTGCCGAGCTCCAGACGCTATATCAGGTCCTGGTGGACGAACACGGCGATACCCTGCACAAGCACAACTGTGCCGTGGCGTTCTTCAGTGACCTGCACCAGCGCCTGAACCCGGCCGACAGCCTCTCCCGGGACAGCAACGAAAAGCTCGAGCGCGCCGCCCGCTACATCCGCCAGCACTGCACCGAGCCCCTGGTCCTGGAAGATATCTGCCAGGCCGCCCAACTCTCGGCCTCCTACCTGACCCGCGCCTTTGGCCAGCGGTTCGGCATGCCGCCCCATGCCTACCTGGTCAACCAGCGGGTGCAGTTCGCCCAGGCTCGCCTGCGCAGCGGTGCATCGATCGCCGAGGTGGCCCTGGAGGCCGGCTTTGCCGACCAGGCACACTTCCAGCGGGCGTTCAAGCAGCACTTGGCCGCGACGCCCGGGCAGTACCAGCAAGGCCTCAGGTAAACAGGTACGCCGCGCTGACCGCCAGCAACGCAGCCATGCTGCGATTGAACAGGCGCATGCCCGCAGGATTGTCCAGGTAGTGGCGCAGGAAACTACCGGCATAGGCCCAGCAGGCAATCGACAGGTAGCAGATAACCAGATACACCGCGGCGAACAGCCAGACCAGCCGCGTATCGCCGTCGGCGGCAAACGCCCCGATGCCGGCCACGCAGGCCAGCCAGGCCTTGGGATTGAGCCACTGCATCAGGGCACCGTACCAGGCCGAAGGTGCGCGGACCTGGCCGTCGGTAGCCACTCGACCGTCATCCCGGACCAGCTTCCAGGCCATGTACAGCAGGAACGCCACGCCAAACAGGCGGATGCCCTGGGTCAGCGCCGGCCACTGGCGCAACAGTTCGTTCAACCCCAGGCCCGTCAGTACCAGCAGCAAGGTAAAGCCCAGGGTCGCGCCAGCGACGTGGCTCAGGCTGGCCTTGAAGCCGAAACGGGCCCCGCTGCCCAGGGCCAGGATATTCACCGGCCCGGGGGTAATGGACGCGGCCAGGGCAAAGGCCGCCATGGAAAACACTACGCTCATCTCTCGCCTCTCTTGTCCGGGTCGAATCGACCGCCCACAGGTTACGAAGCGAGCAACATCACGTATTGAAGAAAACAACCCTGCAATCGTCGTTCAGCTATTGAAACGCGTGACCAGGGCATTGAGCTCATGGGCCGTGGACTCGAGGTCGCCGCCGATGCTGCAGGAGTGCACGGCGATATCGGCGTTCTGGTCCGAGACCCGGGCGATATTGGTGATCTGCCCGGAAATCTCCTCGGCCACATGGGCCTGCTGCTCGGAAGCGGCGGCCATCTGCTGGCTCATCTGCTGGATACGCTCCATCGCCGTATTGATGCCATCCAGGGCCTGTTCGGTGCTGATCACCTGGGCCACCCCGGAGCGCGCCTCGACACTGCCCTGGCGCGCCACATCCACCGCCTGGCTGGCCACCTCCTGCAAGGTGGCGATGATCTGCTGGATGCTCTGGGTCGACTCCCGGGTCTTGGATGCCAGGGCCCTTACCTCATCGGCCACCACGGCGAAGCCACGACCCTGCTCCCCGGCGCGGGCAGCCTCGATGGCGGCATTGAGCGCCAAGAGGTTGGTCTGCTCGGCGATGGAATGGATCATGTTCGCCGCCAGCTGGATCGACTGGGTCTCGTCGGCCAGGCCCTGGACCGACTGGCTGACCGTGTCCACGGTAGCGGCCAGCTTCTCGATCATGACCCGGGTCCGCCGGGCTTCCTCGGAACCGACATGGGTCAGCTCGTTGACCCGGTCGGCCGCCGAGGCGGTGTCCTGCACATGCACCGAGACCTGGGCGATGGACGCCGCCATCTGGTTCATCGCCGTGGCCGCCATATCCGCCTCGTCACGCTGCTTGCCCAGGGCCGACTCCGCCTGGCGCGACAGGTTCTGGCTGGTGGAAGCCAGCTCCGCGGCCTGGTTGGCATAGTCCCCTAGACGGCTCAGGGCGGTACGGATCTTCGCCGCCTCGCTGATCAGGATCATCTGCAGGCGCGCCACCGGCCCACGCTCATCGGTATAGGTGCGGGCGATCAGTTCGCTATCGAAGCTGCCCAGGGACACCGCGCTGATGCGCGCCAGCAGCCGCCGGGTGCGATAGGCGCCGTGGGCCTGCACGGCGAACAGCCCGGCCACGGCGCAAGCCAATCCGGCCCAGGGTCCACCCAGCCAGCTGGCCAGGGCAATGGCTGCCAGGGCGAGCAGCGGCGGTAGCAGGATCTCGCCAGCCACCAGCAGCCGCTGGCTCCAGGGCATGGCCATGTCGGCGCCGCGCATGCGCTGGTAGAGGGCCGCGGCCCGTTCGACCTGCTCGCGCTCGGGCTTGACCCGCACCGACTCGTAGCCGGTGATCACACCTGCGCTGAAAATCGGCGTGACATAGGCATTGACCCAGTAGTGGTCGCCGTTCTGGCAGCGATTCTTGACGATGCCCATCCAGCTCTTGCCGTCCTTGAGGTAGGACCACATATGGGCGAATACCGCCGGCGGCATGTCCGGATGGCGCACGATATTGTGCGGGCTGCCGATCAGTTGTTCGCGGGTGAAACCGCTGACCTCGACGAACTCGTCGTTGCAGTAGGTCAGCTTGCCGTGGGAGTCGGTGGCGGAGATGAGCCGCTGCTCGGCGGGGAACACCCGCTCGCGCTGGGTCACTGGGAGATTGTTCTTCACCTTGAAAAAACCTCGCAGGAAGTCTGTTGATTGCCCGTCATGATCGAACCGCAACTGCGCATCCTGCGATGACTCGAAGACTACTCCTGCCCCCGGCAAGACTTCCCCGGCAGTCGGCGCCGGTGGAGTCGAGTGTAGATAGCGCCTTGGCGAGCGCTATCGAATGTGCGGTGTGGACAGGAACGATCCGGCAACAATCTGCAAGATTCTTGACATGGATCAATACGTAGCCTGGCAACTGAAAACCTTTCAGAGAAAGCTTCGTGATGGTGTAGCACAAGCCTGGCCCCGGGACCCTGCGCCGCACCCGGGGAGGATTGACAAAACGCCGGACGGTTCCTGAAACTGGGCGCCTTGTTTGCGAGCCGGCCACCACCATGCCCCACGCCACCTTCCACGTTCCGCGCGCCATTGGCCAAGTTGCCCAGGCCCCGGCGTGGATGGCCTGCAGCCGCAAATCGAAGAAACAGCCACTCATGTGACCGGGGCGCTGTGTCCCGTCAGATGAGCTGACAGGACCTCGCTACGGAACACCCCCTTGCCGACCGCCCTTCTACTCTTCTGACGACGACCCGACGGTCAAGCACCAGGAGAATATGCATGTCATCGTTTCACGGTATCTGGGTCCCCATCGTCACTCCCTTTCGCCACGGCGCCATCGATTTCGCCGCCCTGCGCCGCCTCGCCGCCCACCTGCTGGAGAGCGGCGTGGCCGGGCTGGTAGCCTGCGGCACCACCGGTGAAGCCGCCGCCCTGGACAAGGACGAGCAACTGGCGGTGCTCGACGCACTGGTGGAGCTGGCGCCCCCCGGGAAAGTGCTCATGGGGCTGGCTGGCAACAACCTGCCGGCCCTGCTGGACCTGCAACAGCGCATCCTGGAACGTCCGGTGGCCGGCCTGCTGGTGCCGGCGCCCTACTACATCCGCCCGTCCCAGGCTGCCCTTGAAAGCTTCTTCGGCTGCGTCGCCGATGCGTCCAGCGTGCCGCTGATCATCTACGACATCCCGTATCGCACCGGCGTGACCCTGAACCAGCAGACTTTGCTGGCGATCGTCCGCCACCCGCAGGTCGCGGCGGTCAAGGACTGTGGTGGCAATCTGGAAAAGACCCTGGCAGTGCTGGCCAGCGGCGACGCGCAGGTGCTGTGCGGCGAGGACCTGCAACTGTTCAACGCGCTCTGCCTGGGCGCCAGCGGCGCGATCGCCGCCTCGGCGCATATCCGCCCCGAGTTGTTCGTGCAGCTGCAGCGCCAGGTTGCGGATCAGCAGCTGGACGCCGCCCGCGCCACCTTCATGCGCCTGGCGCCGTTGATCCAGGGCTTGTTCAGCGAGCCCAATCCGGCGCCGGTCAAGGCCTTGCTGGCCCATCAGGGATTGCTCGAAGCGCAGTTGCGGGCCCCGATGGAGGATTGCAGCGCAGCAACCGCCGAGCGCCTGCAGCGCCTGCTGGCCGCCCTGTAGCCCGCAAACCGGCTCCAGCCCTCGCGGCAGGAGCCGGCAGCTCGTTCAGCGCACCGGAGGAATGCGGATCTGCCCGGAGCGGCACTGGGTCTTCACGCCCTTGCCGCAGTCGGCGAACTCCAGGTCCTTGCCCAGGCACACCCGCACTTCGGACAGCTCCGGCCCGCTGCACAGGACTGCCACGCCATTTTCGGTGATCCCCGGGTTGCTCTGGCGCAACTGCTGGGCGATTTGCGCCGCCTCGTAGTAACGCACGCTGGTGGAGGGTTGCAGGGTTTCTGGAATCTTCACCTTGCCCAGGGCCTGGTCGGCCTTGTCCAGGTAACCCATGGCGCCCAGGCCACTGCAGGTACCGTGCTTGCTCCACTCATGCTTGAGCAGCTTCTCGGTGGGGAACAGGGTCAGGCCCTTGGCGATTTCCTCGCGGTTGAGCTGGGTCAAGGGTGGGCACGACTGCGGCCAGCCGCCCCGGCTGTATTGCGGCCACAAGCCGTGCAGGACGAAGCCGTAGCCCTTGCCCGAGCACTGCTCGTTGTCCGGATGCATCAGGCAGAAGGTCGGCGACCAGGACAGGCTCAACAAGTAATAGTCGAAGCTCCCGGCCACCGAGTCGCGTTGTTGCTTGGACGAACGCGCGTCGCTGATCCCTACCATCCCCAGGGTCAGCACCAGGGCTGCCAGCAGGGTGAAAAGCTTTCTCATCGTGACCTCTCCTTGGAAAACGGACGCGTTCCGGCCTCGGTCTCGAGGCGGCGCAGATCAAACATAGCGGATCCTTATTGGCATGCAGGCATTGCAGGAACATGACAGGAACGCCAAGGCGCCCCCGGATAGCCGGCCAGCACCGGCGCGCCAAGATACCAGCGATCCCGGACGAAAGCAGGACCGTAACCCAGCGTTAAGCGCAAGATCCGCGGCTAGGGAGAGAGGTTCTTCGCGTTCGCCGGTGGATCCGGCTCCCCGACGAAAACGCTGTACCGCGCGCCCTCCATGGCCTCGAAGGCGATCAGTTTTTGTACCAGAGGTTCGCTCAGCACCTTGCCGGCATTGAGCAGCAACATGCCATTGTCGGCATTCAGGTTGCGTCGCAGGATCATGCCGCCCTTCAACTCACGGGTTCCCAGAACCTTGACCGTCGGGTCATCGACCGTCACGTCGTCGAGATAGGCCGCGCACACTCGGACGAAATCCTCCACCAGGTTCGGGTCATACAGGCGGCCGGAATATTTGCGGATGAACAACAAGGCTTCGTCGCTGTTCAAGTGGCGCTCCAGGACCAGGCCGGACTGCAGTTCGATGAAATCCACGGCCAGCTTCAGCAGTCGCGCCCCCAAGGGAATGGCCTCGCCCTTGAGATGCTGGGGAAAACCGCTGCCGTCCCAGCGCTCCTGGTGATGCAGGATCAGCCGGGCGGCATCCTGCATCGGTTCCAGGGCCATCAACAGTGATTCGCTCTGTCCAGGATAGGCCCGGTAGCGCTCCTGCTCGGAATGCCGTAGCAGGTCCGCCGGTGCGGTCAGCATGGCATCGCTCCAGCCCAGCTTGGCGATGTTGTAGAGAGCGGCGGCCATGGTCAGGTCGCGGCTCGAGGCTTCGTCCAGGCCACGATCCTTGCAGCAGGCCCTGACCAATTCGATGATCTTGCGGTTGGTCTGCTTGTCCGCCGGGAGGCGCAGATTGGCCAACAAGGAAAACACCTCGGTTGCGGTCACATAGCTGTGCTTGAGCTCTTCGTAGGCCAGGTCCAGCATGTCCGCAGTCTGTTGCAACTCCGCGGTCCGCGCGGCCACCCGTTGTTCCAGGGTAGCGTTGCTGGCCTTCAGCTCGCGGTTCTGCTCCAGCACCCGCTGCTGCAAGCGCTTGAGCTCCCGCTCGGCCTGCTGGTACTGGAGGTTCTGGCGCAACACCAGCAACAGCTCCTGATCATTCCAGGGTTTGTTCAGGTATTGATGGATTTGTCCGTCGTTGACGGCCTTGACGATGGTGTCCAAGTCGGCATACCCAGTCAGCAGGATGCGCCGGGCGGCCGGGTAGCCCTCGCGAACCTTCGCCAGGAGCGTGGCGCCGTCCATGCCTGGCATGCGCGCATCGCTCATCACCAGGTCCACCGGCTGCTGCGCCAGAATGTCCAGAGCCTGGGCGCCACTGTTGGCCAGCAGTACCTCGTAAGGCTGGCCGCGCAACAAGCGACGCAGGCTGTTGAGAATCGGTTCTTCATCGTCGACCAAGAGCACCCTTGGCCGCTCGGCCGGAGTCAGGGCTGGTTGTTCTTCCATGGCTTGCCTCGAACGAAGGAGTGGATGCGAACCCTTGGACGGGCCGCCCTCTGTGGCCCGCATTCGACTCAAGGCTAGATGATTTTTCCCCAACGGCCATGCCGGCCACAGGCGAAATGACGGCGAGCTAACTATGCTCCATACGCCGCGTTTTGGATGTCCGGCGCACAGGCCCAGGATGAGGGGAGAAGGATGAGCCCGTTTGGCAGCGGATGTGGATGTGGACTGGCGAGCGTCGCCGCATGAAGACGCCATGTACACGGATCAATCGCCGGATACTCATCGTCGACGATACCTGGTCGATCCACGACGACTTCGCCAAGATCCTGTGCAGCACTGCGCAAGGCCCCCTGGACGCAACCGAGGCCCTGCTGTTCGGCCCATCGGACAACAGGTCCGCGGGGGGCTTTGAAATGGATTCAAGACCATGGGCATAGGCCTGGCCGTCGATGATTTCGGCACCGGTTATTCAAGCCTGGGCTACCTGCGCAAGTTTCCAGTGGATGTGCTCAAGATCGATCAATCCTTCGTCCAGGGCTTGAGCCACGGCCCCCGCGACGCGACCCTGAGCGTCATCGCCGAGGGGGTGGAAACCGCGCAGCAGCTGACCTACCTACAGCAACAAGGCTGCGAGGAAGGCCAAGGCTACTATTTCAGCAGGGCCCTGCCGGCCGAAGACGTTGCCCGCCTGCACGACAACCGGGCATTGCGCCCATGGATGAACGGTCATGCCCAGTGAATGCCTGCCGGCCAGCCGCCGGTACTTCGCCCACGTCGTGCTGGGCCTGCTGCTGGCCTGGGGCAGCCAGCTTGCGCTGGCAGCGCCCCTGGATGAACCTCTCAAGCCCCTGCCCCCGCCTCCTGCCCTGGATCCCCAGCGGGTCGAACTGGGACGCCGGTTGTTCAACGATCCGCGCCTGTCCGTGGATAACAGCCGCTCCTGCGCCAGCTGCCATCGCCTGGACTTGGGTGGCGCCGACGCACAGCACAGGTCACCAGGCATCAAAGGCCAGGTCACCCGGGTCAACGCTCCAAGCGTGTTCAACGCCGCCTTGAATTTTCGCCAGTTCTGGGATGGCCGCGCCGAAACCCTCGAGGAGCAGGTCGACGGCGTGCTGCAAAGCCCCATCGAGATGGGCAATAACTGGGAAAGCCTGCTCCAGACCCTGGAACAGGACCCGCAATATCGCCAGGCCTTCGCCAAGCTCTACCCGGATGCGCTGACCGCGGCCAATGTGCGCAACGCCCTGGTCACTTACGAGAGGACCTTGCTGAGCGGCAATTCACGCTTCGACCAGTACCTGCTGGGCAATACCGACATCCTCAGCCTGGAGGAGAAATATGGCTACCAACGCTTCAAGGACTATGGCTGCATCGCTTGCCATCAGGGGGTCAATATAGGCGGCAACATGTTCCAGAAGTTCGGCGTGATGGGCGACTACTTCGCCGCCCGCGGCTCCCCCACCGAAGCAGACCTGGGGCGTTTCCTGATCACCGGCGACGAGCAGGACCGCAATGTCTTCAAGGTTCCCAGCCTGCGCAACGTGGCGATCACCGCGCCGTATTTCCACGACGGCTCGGCCCAAACCCTGGAGCAGGCGGTGGACGTGATGTTCAAGTACCAGCTTGGCCGTCCGCCCAACCCCCTGGATACCAGCCTGATCGTCAAGTTTCTCAAGACCCTGACCGGCGAATGGGATGGCAAGCCCCTATGAAACCGTCTCGCCGCCTGCCCACTACACTGCTGATCCTGCTGGCCGGGGCTCTGATCATGGCGCTCGGCTTCTTCTACCTGAAGATGGTGACAGGCCCATCGACCAACTACGCCTTGTCCCGGGACCTGGTCGGGCACATCAAGCAATTGAACGCGCAATGGGAAACCGAGGTGCTCAAGGCGCGGATCGCCATCACCCACAATTACGATCCACTGGTGTCTCCGGTGCAGCAGATCAACCAGATCTGGATCCAGTTCGATCAAGTCTCCAGGCAGCCGCACAGCAACCCGCAAGCCTGGAGAACCAGCCAAGAGGCGTTTCTCCAGGCCTTCCGGGAAAAGGCCGCACTGGTGGAGCGCTTCAAGTCGCACAATTCGATATTGCGCAACTCCCTGGCCTTCTTGCCCAGTGCCGAGGATGACATCCAGCGTCAATTGTCCGACCTCGATGACCAGCAACGGATGTCTCAGCAGAACATCGCGATCGACACCTACGACTTGCTGCTCAGCAGCCTCGAGTTCGCCCAGGTCTCCAGCGACGACAAGGCGGCGGACATCCTGGTGGGCCTGAACAAGCTGGCGGTGAACAAGGAACGCCTGCCCGAGGCGATGCACGATCCGGTGGAAATCCTCAGCAACCACGTCTCGGTGATTCTGCGGGAACAGCCGATCGTCAACGACTTGCTGGATCGGATCACCTCGATCCCGGTAGCCGAGCGCCTGGATGACATCACCGTGCTGCTCAACAGCGACCAGTTGCAGGCGGATATACAGGACCAGCGGACCCATCAATACCTGCTGGTGTTTTCGGTGCTTCTGGTGTTGTTGATCCTGTACCTGGCGCTGCGCCTGATACGCAGCTATGCCGTGATCCGCAGGGTCAACACCGACTTGCAAAGCGCCAACGAACATCTGGAGCAGCGGGTCGAGGAACGTACCCGAGAGCTCAAGGAAACCCAGAGCGAACTGCTGGATACCGCACGCCAGGCCGGCATGGCGGAAATTGCTACCAATGTGCTGCATAACGTTGGCAACGTGCTCAACAGCGTGAATATCTCCAGCGAGATCCTCAGCCGCAAGCTGCGTAGCAGCAAGGCCCTGGGCCTGGGCAAGGCCATGCAACTGATCAACCAGCACAGCGACGACCTGGGGCATTTCCTCTGCGAAGACGAAAAAGGCAAGATGCTTCCCGGCTATCTCAACCAGTTGGTGGTAGCCATTGCCGACGAACAGCAAAGCATGGGCGAGGAACTGGCCCAACTCGGCCGCAGTGTCGACCACATCAAGGAAATCGTCGCCACCCAGCAGTCCTATGCCGGAGCCTCGCGCCTGGTCGAGCCCCTGCGGGTGGCCGACCTGATGGATGACGCCCTGCGGATGAACTCCGGCGCCCTGACTCGCCACCAGGTCACGGTGATCCGCGACTATGCCGATGTGCCGCCGATCATGGGCGACAAGCATCGCCTGTTGCTCATCCTGATCAACCTGATCAGCAATGCGAAGTACGCCATGTCCAGCCTGGACGAGCACTCGCGCAAACTGACCCTGAGCGCCCATGTGGTTGATGAGCGGACTTTGCGTATCCGGGTCAAGGATGAAGGCGAAGGCATCACCGCGCAGAACCTGACCAAGATCTTCGTCCACGGCTTCACTACCCGCACGGAAGGCCACGGCTTCGGCCTGCACAGCTGCGCCCTGGCCGCGGTAGAGATGAATGGGCAACTGAGCGTACACAGCGATGGACCGGGGACCGGCGCCACCTTCACCCTGGATATTCCCCTGATCAGTGCCGAGGGCCGATGATGGACGACTTGACCAACCGCCGTATCCTGCTCATCGACGATACCCCGTCGATCCATGAAGACTTTCGCAAGATCCTCGCTCCCGCGCCGGCTACGAACGACGCCCTGGACGACCTCGAAAGCCAGTTGTTCGGCAGCCAGGGCAAGAGCCGCCAGCAGGCCTTCGAACTGGAATCGGCCTATGGTGGCCAGGAGGGGCTGGACAAGCTTTGCCGAGCCATGGAACAGCAGCGGCCCTATGCCCTGGCCTTCGTCGACATGCGCATGCCCCAGGGCTGGGACGGGGCCCAGACCATCGAGCAGCTCTGGCTGCGCGACCAGCGCCTGCAAGTGGTGGTCTGCACCGCCTATTCCGACTACTCCTGGGAAGAACTGCTGGAGCGCCTGCAAGGCTACGATCGGCTACTGATCCTGAAGAAGCCATTCGACAATATCGAGGTCCAGCAACTGGCCAGCACCCTCACCCGCAAGTGGGAAATGACTGCCCGGGCACAGTTGCAAATGGATCATCTGGAACATCTGGTACAGCAGCGCACCGAAGACCTGGAACGGGCCGGAGCGGCCCTGCGCCAGGAGATCGACGAACGCAAGCAGCTGGAAAACCAACTGGTGCAATCCGAGAAGCTGGCGTCCCTGGGCCAGCTCGCCGCTGGAGTCGCCCACGAAATCAACAACCCCATCGGCTTCGTTTCATCCAACCTGGGCAGCCTGGCCGGATACCTCGAACAGATCGACCAGATGCTCGACGCCTACCGGCAAAGCGAAGAAGCCATCGTCGACGCGGCCTTGCGCCAGCGCCTGGGCAGCCTGCGCGATAGCATCGAACTGGATTTCCTTCGCCAGGACATCCCGCTGCTGATCAAGGAGTCCAAGGAAGGCATCGGCCGGGTGGAGCAGATCGTCAAGGACCTGAAGAACTTCTCCCGGGTCGACACCGACCAGCAGTGGCAGCTGGCGAACCTGCAACAAGGCATAGACTCGACATTGAACATCGTCGCCAACGAGATCAAATACAAGGCCGATGTGATCAAGCAATACCACCCGTTGCCGGACATCGAGTGCCTGCCCTCGCAGCTCAACCAGGTGGTGATGAACCTGGTGGTCAACGCCGCCCAGGCCATCGGTCCGGAACGCGGAACCATCACCCTGCGCACCGGAGTCGAGGGCCAGTGGGTCTGGCTGGAGGTGAGCGACAGTGGGTCCGGCATCGACGAGCGACATTTGCAGAAGATCTTCGATCCCTTCTTCACCACCAAGCCCATCGGCCAGGGCACCGGCCTGGGGCTATCGCTGTCCTACGGCATCATCAAGAAACACGGGGGGCGGATCACCGTCCAAAGCCAGCTGGGCCGCGGCAGCACCTTCCGCGTGGAACTGCCGGTGCACCAGGGCGCTGCCGCCGATCCGGCCTGATCGCACCCAGGTTCCCCGCTGACTGGCCTCAATGCATCGACTGCGACTGGTCCGGCTCCACGGCGAGCTGGCGCGCCAGGGCGTCCACCGTCAACGGCCCGGCCAGGTAGAGCCCCTGGGCTTCATCGCAGCCGATATCACGCAGGGCCTGGAACTGTTGCTGGTCCTGCACGCCTTCGGCGACCACCCGCAACGACAAGGCGTGGCCCAGGTCGACGATCGCCTGGACGATCGAACGCCCGGCAGCGTTGCCGGCCAGGCCCGCGACGAAGCTGCGGTCGATCTTCAAGCCATCCAGGGGCAGGCTCTGCAGATGCTGCAAGGCCCAGTAGCCGGTGCCGAAATCATCCATCAACAGGCCCACGCCCAAGGTCTTGAGCCCATGCATGATGTCCAGCACCTGGCGCCGGTCGTCCAGCAGGAGCTTGTCGCTCAGTTCCAGTTCCAGGCGCCCCGCAGCCAGGCCGCTGTGCTCCAGCGCCGCCTTGACCCGCGCCACCAGCCTGGCCCGCTGGAAGTCCGCGGACGACACCTTGACCGCCACCGGCAGCTCTTGCGGCCAGTCCAGGGCCGCCTGGCAGGCCGCCTGCAGCACCCAATTGCTCAGCGGCAGGATCAGCCCGCTGTCTTCGGCGATGGGTACGAACACTTCCGGCCCCAGCAGCCCGTGCCGGGGATGGGCCCAGCGCACCGATGCCTCGGCGCCCACCAGCCGATGGTCCGCCAGGCGGTAGCGCGGCAGGAACTGCAGCTGCAACTGGCCCTGGTCGATGGCCTGGCGCAAGTCCTGCTCCAGGCGCCGGCGCTCGATGATCCGCGCGTTCATCTGCGCCGCATAGAAACGCCAGGTGCTGCGCCCGGCGGCCTTGGCCTCGTAGAGGGCGATATCGGCCAGGCGCAGCAATTCATCGGCCTGGGTCGCATCCGCCGGGGCTCGGGCGATGCCGATGCTGGCGCTGATGAACACCTCGTGGCCGGCCACGTAGAACGGCGCCTCGATATGCTCGATCACCCGCCGGCACAGGCCCTCGATCTCCACCTGGGCCACATGCCCCGGCACCACCAGCACGAACTCGTCGCCACCGACCCGGGCCACCAGGTCCTCGCTGCGCAGGCAACGGCTCAGGCGCCGGGACACCTCGTGCAGCACCTGGTCGCCGGCGCCATGGCCCAGCAGGTCGTTCACCGGCTTGAAGCGATCGAGGTCGACACTGAGCATCAGCAGCGGTTCCTGCAAGGATGGCGACACCAACAGCTTGCCCTCGAGGAATTCTTGCATCCGCGCCCGGTTGGCCAGCCCGGTGAGGGTGTCGTGCTGGGACAGGTATTCGATGCGCCGGCGGGCCGCGACTTCCTCGGTGATGTCGCTGGCGGTGCCGCGAAACCCGCCTTCGGCCAAGGCGCGCAACGACAGGCGGCAGATCCGCGGCTGCCGCCCCCCGTCCAGGTAGGTGCATTGCAGCACCGTCCGCGCGGACTGTCCGGGTGCCGCCAGCCATTGCGACAGCGACCCCTGCTCGCTGCTGAGCAAGGTATCCAGGGGTTGGCCCAGGGTCGCATCGCGGGACAACCCGGTGACCGTCTGGAAACGCTCGGACAGGTAGGTCAGGCGTAGTTGCCCATCGACTTCCCAGATCCAGTCGGAGGCCGCCTCGGCCACATCGCGAAAGCGCGCCTCGCTGGCCGCCAGGGCCGCGCGACCGGCCTGCAGCTCGTGCATCTGCCGGTCCGTGACTTGGGCTGCCAGGGCGGTCCGGCGCAGCAGGAACACCGCCAGCAATCCCACCAGCAGCCCGACCAGCAACAACAGCGGCATCACCACCACCAGCAACTGATGGCCGGGGCGGGCCGGCTGCCACTGCAAGAACCCCGCAGCGTCGGGCAAGGCCAGCCGGGGCTGGTTCCCAGGGAGCGTGGCGCCGGCCACCCGCAGTTGCTCGATTTCCAGCCCATGGCCCATGGCCAACAAGCGCGGTGGGTTGAGCCGGGCAACGAACACCAGCACCGACTGCGGCCCGTTGTCGGCGCGAACCTGGGGATCGCCGCCGGTGCCCAGCACATCGGCGGCCACCAGGGCCGGCGTGCCGCCGATGGACAGATAGCGGCTGACCGGATGCCCGGCCGGGGTCTGGCGCGCCTGGGCCACCAACGGCGCGAGTTGCGTCCCCAGCCAGTCGCCGGCGTCCATCGCGGCCAGCTGGCCGGCCACCAGGGCATAGCGGGTGGTGCCGGCAGGACCGATCACGAAGACGCCGTCGAAGCCCAGGTCGCGATACAGGCTGGAGCCGAAGTTCTGCCGGGTGAAGGCCCAGTCGATATCCACCGTCAGGTGCAGGTTCCGGTAGGCATCGCCCCACAACGCGTAGTCCTTGATGGTGGTGCGGGTGTTACTGGCCAGGGTTTGCAGGGCCCTGTCGATATCCTGGCGGTTGTGCTGCTCGGCGCTGCGGTTCTGCTCCAGGGCGATGAACACCAGGAGCGCCGTGGTGAACAGGAACAGCGCCAGCAACAACCCGCAGCAGCTGAGCAAGGTGACCCGGGTCAACGCCTGGTTGGAGGGGCTGAACCCTTGGGGCAGAACAGGACCGTGGTTTTCCATAGTGCTCCAGGTGCCATGACGACAGATCGACCGGCGCGTCCCTGCGGCTCCCGCGCGGCGTTCGACGAAGCTCCCGCTTGCCTATAGACGATAGACAGTATTTTTCCGCGGGGCTGGCAGGCGCCGCGCACCTGGCGTTACACGAATGGGCAGAACCCGGCGGCACGCCCGGGCGAACCCGGGCGTCGCTGGCGCGATGGAGGGGCCGCCGGGGTGGCTCAGTTGCGCTCGACGCCGAGCACCGGCAACTGTTCGACCCCGTGGTAGATGGCCAGGCCCTGGCGTCGGGCCTGCTCGAGCATGGCGTCGCAGCCGGTCGATGGCCCGCCGATCCGCAATACCGCGTCGCAGCGCTGCAACAGGCGTTCGGCGTAGGCATGGAACCGCGCCTGGTAGATCTCATCGCCCACTGCCGTGGAGCCGGCCAGGCGCGTCATGGGCAGGGCCACCCATTCCCCCAGCAGCGGAAAATGCCCAGCGGCCAGCACCTGCGCCGCACACTGCTCCATGGCCTCGACGTTGCGCGCCAGCAGCGCCGGGTCGTCACCGGTGCCGGAACGGTAAGGGCCGGCCACCAGCACCATCAGGCTGCGGGGCTTGAGCACATGCAACTGCAAGTACTGCAGGAGCATGATGGTCTTGCCGTCGGCGATTTCCCCGCTGTGGATCATGCCCAGGGCCTGGTCGATATCCAGTTCCAGGACCTCGATATCCTCGCCTTCGTGTTCCAGGCCGCCGCCGTCGTCGATCCGGTCCTCGGCCTGGTAGCGGGCGATGAAGAAATGCACGCGCTCGGTCACCGAGCCGGGGCTCATGAAGGCGTCGAAGACCTTCTGCACCTCGCCGACCCGGTAGCCGGTTTCCTCCTCGGCTTCCTGGCGGATGCGCACCTCGGGGCTGGCGTTGTCCAGCAGCCCGGCGGCGGTCTCGATCAAGTAGCCGTCGTGATCGTTGACATAGGCCGGCATGCGGAACTGCCGGGTCAGCAGCACCGTGCGCCGCTCCAGGTTGTACAGCAAGATGGTGGCGCCGTTGCCACGGTCATAGACCTCGCGGGTCTGGGCCTGCCAACTGCCGTCACGGCGGCGCAGCTCGAAGCTGTATTTCTTCAGCACATACCAATTGTCGGAGAGGGTCTGCTCGCCGGTGATGCGGATCGAGGCCTCGCTCATGGCTGCTCCTGGAGTACCAGTGGGGTGGCGGGAAAGCCAGCCAATTGATCGAGCAGGTGCTGGCGGTATTCGGCGCTGAAGGCAAAACCGCCACCGACCTGGAGCAACTGGCCACCGGCCATCCGTGCCCGCCACCAGTCGTTGATGAAGTCAGGGGCGTAGCCACCGCTGCCGAAGCCCTTGGCGAAGGCGATCATCTCGCGGTAGTCCTGCAGGTACTGCTGCTTGCCGATGACCCCGTGGCGTTCCTGGTACAGCCAGAACTGCAAGTCGTACAGCAGTTGCGACAACGGGTCGGCATGCAGGGCGAAGTAGCGCTTGTCCTGGACGATGCCCAGGGCGATGTGGCGGATGCGCGGGCCCAGGTCCGGCACCTGGACGAAGTGCTCCAGCAGCTCGGCCAGCATCGGCGAGAACTCGGCGTTGGCCACCTTGTCCAGGTCATCCAGGTAGTCCTGCTCGGAGGTGTCGTAGACCTCCCAGGACACCAGGCCACGGACGAAGGTCTCGAAGTCCGGGGCCAGGACGGTCACCTCGTAGTCGCCCTCCTGGTCCACGTGCACCACCCGCGGCTCACCCTGCGGCCCGCACTCGCTGTAGTCCAGGGCCACCATGTCGTGCCCGGCGGACGGGCAGTCGCAGATGTAGATCCCCAGGTCCGGATAGCCCCAGTCCTCGATCATGAAACGGCTGCCGGAGGGTCCGCCCAGGCTGTCGCCGCCCTCGCGGGAGATGGCCAGGAACGAGTCGATCGCACAATGATCCTCGGCCCAGGAGGTGCCCTGCTCCACCGGGAAACAGGTGAGCTCGGGCCGCCCGCCATTGCGCAGGCGCATGAAGGCCACATAGGAATCGGGGAAGCGGTAGCCCAGTTCCTCTTGCAGTTCGGCGATCAGCTGGTCGCTGGGAGGTGGCAGGCGCTTGGCGGGATCATCCTGGCCCCAGAACTGGTCCAGGTCGATGTCATGGGGAAATTCGCTCATCCGGTGCTTCCGTTGCGGTTGGCGGGCCGCCTGGGCCCAAAGGTGCCCAGGCTACCGCAATCGGTCGCTACAGCCACCAGCGCAGGAGAAAAAAGAAGCCCATGCTCAACAGCATGCTGAGCAAGGTGTTGCGGGTGTAGATCACCAGCACGATGGCCACCAGGGAGCTCGGCAGGTAGGGGTTGTCCAGCCGCAGGTTCAACTGGTGCTCGGGCATGAACACGATCGGCCCGCAGATCGCGGTGAGCATGCCCGGCACCGCGAAACCGAGGAACTGCCGCGCATTGCTGCTCAAACGCAGCGGCAGGCGCGGTTCGAGGAACACGTAGCGGTTGAGGAAGACCAGCAGGCCCATGCCGAAAATCACTGCCCAGACCATCATGCGCGCCCCCGATACAGCTTGTTGCAGACAAAACCCGCGGTCATGCCCGCCAGGCCCGAGATCACCAGGGCCGAACCCCACTGCCAGTAGCTCAACAGCACCGAGCAGAACAACGACACCGCGACGCAGACCACGGTCGGCACATTGCGCACCAGGGGGGTGATCAAGGCGATGAAGGTGGCGGCGATGGAGAAGTCCAGCCCCAGGTGTTCAAGCCCCGGAATGCTCTTGCCGAGCACGATGCCCAGCAGGGTGAACAGGTTCCAGGCCACGTAGAAGGTCAGGCCCACGCCCAGGGCATACCAGCGGTCGAACTGCTGCTTGTCGTGGGCGCTGGTGAGGGCGAACAGCTCGTCGGTGAGCAGAAAGCCCAGGCCCAGGCGCCAGCGCCCCGGCAACGGCGCGATCACCGACCGCATGCTCATGCCATACAGCAGGTGCTGGGAGGTGAGCAGCAAGGTGGTCAGCAGGATCGAGAAGATCCCCGCCCCGCCCTTGAGCATGCCGATGGCCACCAGCTGCGCGGCACCGGCGAACACGATGCCCGACAGGCCCTGGGCCTGCAACGGCGAAAGATTGGCCTCGATGGCCATGGAGCCGGCCAGCAAGCCCCAGGGCGCGGTGGCCAGGGACAGGGGCACGATGGCGATGGCGCCGCGGATGAAGGCGGCGCGCGGTAGAAGAACGCTGGACATGGAACCCCGCACGCAAATGATGGACCCGGACTGTGCCAGCCGCTGCCGGTCCTGGCTTGAACAATCTTGCGCACTTGCGCCTGCTACAGGCCGGCGATGGAGCGCCAGGCCGCAGCGGCCAAGTGCTCGCGGTACTCACGGGGACGCCCCTGGACCCGCCCGGACAACCAGGCCCGGCAATAGCTCTCGGCCTGGCCGATGATCAAGGACGGTAGCAGTTCGGCCGGGATGGTCGGCAAAGCGTCCGACGCTGAGCGGGCCTTGAGCCACTCCAGCAAGCTGCGGTTGCGCGTGCGGTTGCGCTCGGCCAACTCCTGGCTGAAGGGCCCGCGGGTCACGGCAAAGCGTGCATGGAACTGGAACCGCGCCCACTCCGGCTGGGCGTCGACCCAATCCACATAGCTGTGCACCAGGGCCTGGACGCCCTGCTCCAGGGTCTGCGCCTGGGCCAGGTAGCTGTCGCGCAATTGCGCCTGGTCGTCCAGGGCGGTGAAGAACAACGCGGCGACCAGGCCTTCCTTGTTAGTGAAATGGTGATAGATGGCGCCGACGCTGGTCTCGCATTCGGCACGAATCATCTCGATGGTGGTGGCCTCCAGGCCCAGTCGGTTGAAGCAGCCCAGGGCCTGCTGGAGGATGTTGCGCTTGAGTTCGGCGCGACGGCCCGGGTAGCAGCGTTCCAGCAGATCGGTATCCGGCATGTAGGATCTGGCTCCTTGCAGGGTCAATGGATGGGGCAGGCATGAGCCTAACAGGCCGTTTCAAAACTACCTGCGTCGCCCTCGCTGCGTTGAAAACAAGCTGGTGCGCCAGCCCGGTCAAAGTGCTCATTTACCACTCGTAAATTGCGCTTTTTCGCCTGTTTTTGCCTTGCGCTGACTGCCTCGCCGACGTTTTTCAACGGCCTGCCAAGGCCCATAGCTTGACAGGTTTTCTTTTTACCGAATATTGTTCTTTTACAGAATATTATTCTGTAAACCTGTTTCCCTACCACAGCGAGGCATTTCCATGAGCCAGGTTCTCAGCATGTTCAACGCCGCCGGGGCGGAAAAATTCACCCAGATGGCCTGCCAGATGGCGCCCTACTTCTCCAGCATCACGCCCTTGATCGATGAGTTGCAGGCTGGCCACTGCCAGGTGCGGGTGCCGTTTCGCCGGGAAATCACCAACCACCTGGGTACGGTGCACGCCATCGCCCTGTGCAATGCCGCCGAACTGGCGGCCGGGGTCATGACCGATGTGTCGATTCCCGCCGGTGCGCGGTGGATTCCCAAGGGCATGACCGTGGCCTACCTGGCCAAGGCCAAGGGCGATATCCGGGCAGTGGCCGACGGCAGCGCGGTGGACTGGTCCAGCGCCGGGGACAAGGTGGTGGCGGTGACGGCCTTCGATGACCAGGAGCAAGCGGTGTTCACCGCGCAGATCACCATGAACGTGAAGCTGGCCTGAGCCATGAACGACAACGCCCCTCACGATGGAGGGGCGTTGGGTCACGCGGGCAGTGCGGTTACAGCTGGACCAGCTTGTCGATCTTCACGTCCGGATCGACATCGGCTTCGTAGTCGACACCGTCGATCTCGAAACCGAACAGGCGCAGGAACTCCTGCTTGTAGCCGGCGAAGTCGGTCAGCTGGTACAGGTTGTCGCTGGTGACTTCGTCCCACAGCTGCTTCACGCGGTCCTGGACCTCAGGTTGCAGCTCCTTGTAGTCGGCGCGCAGGCGGCCTTCTTCGTCGATGATCGGGTTCGGGTTGTACAGGCTGTCCTTGTACAGGCCGTAGACCTGCTCGATGCAACCTTCGTGGCTGCCCTGCTCCTTCATCACCTTGAACAGCAGCGACAGGTACAGCGGCATGATCGGGATCGCCGAGCTGGCCTGGGTCACCACGGCCTTGAGCACCGATACCCGGGCATCGCCACCCAGGTCCGAGAGTTCCTTGCGAATGCCGATGACCTTCTGGTCCAGGTCCTTCTTGGCCTCGCCAATGGAGCCGTTCCAGTAGATGTCGTGGGTCAGCTTCTCGCCCAGGTAGGTGAAGGCGGTGGTCTTGGCGCCTTCGGCCAGGACGCCGGCCTCGTGCAGGGCATCGATCCACATCTGCCAGTCTTCGCCACCCATGACCGCCACGGTGCCGTCGATCTCTTCCTGGGTCGCAGGTTGCAGGGTGGTTTCCTTGACGATTTCCTTGTCGGTGTCGACACCGCGCAGGGTCACGGACTTGCCCAAGGGCTTGAGGGTCGAGCTCAGCACTTCACCGGTCTTGGGGTGGGTGCGGCGCGGGGCGGCCAGGCTGTAGACCACCAGGTCGATCTTGCCCAGGTCGCGCTTGATGGTCTCGATGGTTTCGGCCTTGACCGCATCGGAGAAGGCGTCGCCGTTGATGCTCTTGGCGTACAGGCCCTTTTCTTCGGCGAACTTGTGGAACGCCGCGCTGTTGTACCAGCCGGCGGTGCCCAGCTTGCCGTCGACGCTGCCGCGCTCGAAGAACACGCCCAGGGTATTGGCGCCACAGCCGAAGGCTGCAGTGATCCGCGCAGCCAGGCCGTAGCCGGTGGAAGCGCCGAGGACCAGTACGTTCTTCGGCCCTGCGTCGATGGCGCCCTGCTGGGTGACGTAATCGATCTGTTGCTTGACGTTGGCCTCACAGCCGACCGGGTGGGTCGTCACACAGATAAAGCCGCGAACGCGGGGTTTGATGACCATACAGATTCTCCCAATTTCAAATGTGCCAGGCGCCGATGACGGCGGCGGCAGTGTCACTTGCACAAGTCGTAGACGCTCTCGCGGGCTTCGCGTCACCAACCGCTGGAATTTGTCCGCCAGGACCGGGTGTCCCGCCTGCCAGGGGCGAGACTCTAGCAGCTGCGCGAGCAGGCTTCAGCATCCCCGCGCGTAAATTCCAGGGCGCCGGGTCAGGGCATCATGTCCAGCGCCAGGCGCTTGCCCTTGGTGCGCTCTTCGTACCACGCCTGCACCACGTCCGGCAGGCTGTGCTTCCACTCAGGCTCGGTGGTGTAGTAACGCACCCGTACCTCATCCTTGGGCCCCACCACCGCCAGCAGCGCGACCCACAGTTGTCCCTGAGCTCCGCGCACGAAAATCGCCGCATTGGTATTGGCCAGCCCCTGCAGCCACATATCGGTAACCTCGGCGCCCTTGAGCTCGGCCGAGGTGTCCTGGGAGAACACCGAGCCGCTGTCGAGCAGGGTCTGGTAGTCCTTTTGCAGCAGTTTCCGGGCTCGCTGGTCCTCCTCCTCGGTACGCACCAGCGCGGTGGACAGCAAATCGTACTGATTCTCCAGGATCTGCTGGGAGGCCACGTAGAGCCCGTCGTAATACACCCCCGAACCGGCACCGCAGGCATAGGGGTCGCCCTCCTGGGTCACTTGCAACAGGCCGTTGCGTGGGGTGAAGCGCAACGTGCAGCCCTCGACGCCGTAGCGCGCTTCACCGTCCTTGAGCTGCAGCGTGCCTGCAAGCGCACCGGAATTGGCGCCACCCATGGCCGACAGGTCGAAGCTCAGACGGTCTTCGCCGGCGCGGCGGATCACCAGCTCACCGCCGTAGAACGGGCTGACCGAGACCCGCTGCCAGGTGCCCTGCCAATTGAACGGAATATTCACATAGCGCAGTACCATCAGGCGGCTCAGGTACTGGCTGCGCAGGCAGCCCAGGTCGGCCTGACACTGGTCGCGCTGCTTGAGCCATTCCCGCTGGCCCAGGCGCAGCGCCTTGGGGTCCTTGGCCTCGCCCAGGGTCGCCGTCCAGGCCTTGCCCAGCCGGCTGTCCAGCTTGGCGGTGTAAGCGTCGGCGCAGATGGCCTTTTCACTGGCGCTGGCGGCCTTGGCGCAATCGAAACTGCTGGCTTGCACGCCCTGGGAACAGGCCAGGACGGCGAACAGCAAGCCAGAGGCTCGCAAGGGACGAACAAGGGGAGCGAACATGGGTCGATTCCATTCTGAAAAGGCGGCGCAAGAATAACTGCAGTGGCGTGTTTTCAGCGATATCCCGACGAAAAAAGCCCCGGGCATCGCCCTCTGAAGCCAGGCCCAGGGCCGGCAGCGTTTATCGCGACAGGCGGCAACCAGTCGTACTAAGCTCTTCGTTTTGAAACTCCAAGGGCACTGCATGAAATGGATGCTGCAGGCACTGTTGCCGCTATTGAGCCTTGCGGCCCACGCTGGCGAGCTGCGCATGCTGACCGACAACCACCCACCGCTGCACTTCCAGCAGGGCGAGCACATGGCAGGTTTCGCCGTCGATGTGGTGCAGGCCCTGGCGCAACGCAGTGGCGACCCTGTCCAGATCCAGCAACGGCCGATGCTGCGGGCCCTGCGCGATGCCAGCGAGGAAGCCGACACCGCCGTGTTCACCATCCTGCGCACCGCCGAGCGCGAAACCCGCTACCAGTGGGTCGGGCCCTTGATGCAGACCGAGACTGCGCTCTACAGCGGCAGCAACGACACCACGCCAGTGACCGACCTGCAACAGACCCAGGGCCAGATCGCCGTACCGCGCAAGTGGCTGGTCTACAGCTTCCTCCGGCAACAGGGCCTGACCAACCTGTGGGGCGTGGACAGCCCGGAAATCATGATGCGCCTGCTGCAGGTCGGCCGCGTGCAGTACGTGGTCGCCGACACCATGAGCGTCGGCACCTTCGCCGCCGAGCAAGGCATGAGGCTGGAACAACTGCGCT
Organism: Pseudomonas sp. FW507-12TSA; assembly: GCF_058781435.1. Classification (NCBI taxonomy): domain Bacteria; kingdom Pseudomonadati; phylum Pseudomonadota; class Gammaproteobacteria; order Pseudomonadales; family Pseudomonadaceae; genus Pseudomonas; species Pseudomonas sp. FW507-12TSA. The sequence goes on along the minus strand of NZ_JBYSWT010000005.1, from coordinate 112,659 downwards.
ACCAGATCCCGCTGATGCACCAGGATGCCTATATCGCCTTCTCGCCCAAGGTCGACCCGGCCCAGGTCGCCCGCTGGCAGCAGGCCCTGGAGGCGATGGAGCGCGATGGCAGCTTGCAACGGCTCAAGCAGCGCTGGAAGATCGACCGCCCACGCACATCGACCGATTGAACCGAGCATGACCGGCCCCTATCAATATCGCCCCATGCCCCACCAACACTTCTTGCGGCACGGCTCTTTGCGGTTCAACAGCCGCCAGGCCCGGGAGCCATTGACCCATTTGCTCAAGCCACTGCCCGGAGCGTCCTACCGAGGAACCATCGATGCCCACCTTCACCCCTGCCCGCGCCCTTCACCGCCTGAGCTGCACCGGCTGCGGCTGGACACTGGCGATCCTCGGGCAGTACGAACAGCCCCTGCAAAAGTGCCCCTGGTGCGGCTGCAACGAGTTCAGCGCAGAACAGCCCGCCCGCAGCGGCGCCGGGCAAGTGCTGGAGTGCCCGCGCCACGGCCCGGTGGTGGTGCAGGTCCTGGACGCGAACATCCACAGCGATGACTTCCTGGACAACCTGTACTGCCCCTTCTGCCTCTAGCCCGGGCTAATGCATCAACGCGCCTGCCAATCCCGCAGCCATTGCAGGCCGGCGCTGGTGTCGCCCCGGGGCCGGTACTCGCAACCGACCCAGCCGGCGTAACCCAGCTCATCCAGCCACTGGAACAGGTAGGGGTAATGCAATTCGCCCTGATCCGGTTCATGGCGCTCCGGCACCCCGGCGACCTGGATATGGCCGATGCCCGCCAGGTCGCGGCGCAGCTTGGTGGCCACGTCACCCTCGACGATCTGGCAGTGGTAGCAGTCGAACTGCACCTTGAGGTTGTCGGCCCCTACTTCGCGGCAGATGGCCTGGGCCTGGTCCTGGCGGGTGAGGAAGAACCCCGGCATGTCCCGGGTGTTGATCGGCTCCACCAGTACCGTGATACCCACCTCGGCGGCCCGGGCGCAGGCATGGGCCAGGTTCTCCAGGTAGACCCCATGGTGCCGGGCCCGCTCGCCTTCGTCGGCCAGCAATCCGGCCATCACATGGATGCGTGCATTACCCAGCACCGCGGCGTACTCCAGGGCCCGGGCGAACCCTGCGCGAAACTCCTGCTCGCGTCCGGGCAGCGAGGCCGTGCCGCGCTCCCCCGCCGCCCAGTCCCCCGGTGGTGCGTTGAACAGCACCTGCTGCAGGCCGTGGTCGTCCAGGCGCTGCCTGAGTTCCTCAGGGCGATGCTCATAGGGAAACAGATATTCCACGCCGGCAAAGCCATCGGCGGCAGCTGCGGCGAAGCGATCGAGAAAGGCGTGTTGCGGGTAGAGCATGCTGAGGTTGGCGGCGAAGCGAGGCATGGCGACTCCAGGGACCCGAGAGCGGACGACAATCAGTGGCGCAGGGTAATACAACCGTCACGAATCACCGCAAGGTAATGGCCGGCCACTGGCTCTTCATACCGCTCGTCCCCTTCTGCCAGCGCTGGCCGCACCGCTGGTCGGAAGCCCCGGGGCACTGGTCGGCTGGCTGCTACAAACATTCACAGCCCTGACTTGGATCAGCATCGCCAGCGGAGCACTGGCCGAGGCTGGATGCACGAGGGCTGCTGACTGGTGGTAGTGCCCTTCATCGCAACTCCGTTGACGCTCGCCATGACGGCGAGCCCAATGGCCTGTCTGGTTATGCTTGGATAAGGATGATTCAACATGGCAAAGATCGAGGTTTTATCGGGTGATTTCCTGCAAGGCACCGGTGAGTACCGGCACGGTACCTTCAGGCTCAAGACGGTGTTCAACAGTGCCGGGGTCGACGTCAAGGCATCGGCGTTCAAGTCCCTGGAAATCGCCAGCGAAAGTCCCGTGGCCAACCGCGACGCCCTGGGCTACGGCCTGGCCGGCGCCATGTTGTTGGGTCCGGTGGGGGCCCTGGCCGGCTACCTGATCGCGGGCACGGAAAACGAGGTGACCTTCATCGGCACCTTCAAGGATGGCCGGCAATTGATGGCCGCCACTGACAGCGCCACCTACAAGGACATTTCCCAGCACCTGCTCCATTGAGGTCCTGGAAACTTCGTGACTATTGAGTGCCCATGATGCTTTTCGATCATGGGCACTTTTTATTATCCACCTACTTCATATCTTCAAGTTCACAAGTTACTTATCCCGCGCCTGAACCTAAGCTGAAAATAACATCATCGAACATTGATTATCGGGCAATTTGAACTTGACTCACCGCAGCGCCCTGAGTAAATTGCGCGGGCCGATCAAACCGGCCTTTTTTCCAACTCACCAAAGAAGCCAATGGACACAGTATCTAGACGCTGTCTGGTCGCGGCCCTCGGGCACCGCCAGGCACTTAACCCTGAACAAGACGGGACTCGACTCCACGGTCGGGTGAGCTGCGCTAGAGCTTGACGCTCCTACGTAACTTGCCTCCTCCGGAGCCAGTCCGGTCGCGAGGCAACTGTTATGACCTTCACTTCCTCTGTAATGCCCGGTGTTCGCGCCTTTGCCGCGACCATGCGGGTCAAGCTGCGCCCTGAGCCCAAGGCCCAGGCCCGCTCGCCTTTCTCTCGCACCACAGCTGCCTGCGCCACGCACTTGCGGGCCAACTGGCGTGTCTGCCCCACCAGCGGCCAACTGCAACAACGCTGGAGCTTCGACGACAGCCAGGACCCGCAGAGTCGGGGCGCGGCCTGGCTCTTCACCCAGGCCGCCTTGATCCTTGGCCTGTATCTCGGGGCTCGCACCTAAGTTCCAGGCGCCAATAACTTTCGTTATTCAAAGACGAATTCCTTATATAGGAACTTGTCGGCACCCTATCGCCTTAAAGTTAATGAAAATGTTGGAGAAAGTTATGGAAGAGGCCAGTAGTAGGTTCGCTGTCCATGCAACTTCATTGCATGGGCAGCGAACGTTAAATCCTGAAAGACGCCCAGATCAAAATCGATCGCCAACCTGCGGTTCGACATACTTTCGCTCGCCTTTGATTAGTTGAGTGGCTCGTGTGTCGCGCCGTCAGCAAGCGGCAGGAGCACACACCCATGACTGTAAAAATCGCAACTTCGCGCAACCACAACGCCACCGGCGACCAGCACAAGCTGTCGATGCGCGCCGCCCGTGAAGCCCAGAACGGCCTGGCCGTGACCCTGGCCAATGTCAATTCCAGCACCGCCGGCCTCACCGAACTGGACGCCGAAGGCCGCCTGCAACGGGACGGCCACAACGAGGTCGCCCACGACCGTCCGCCGCACGCCCTGGTGCAGCTGCTGCAAGCCTTCAACAACCCCTTCATCTATGTGCTGATGACCCTGACCGGTATCAGTTTCTTCACCGACTTCTGGCTGCCGCTGCAGGCCGGCGAAGAAACCGATCTCACCGGCGTCATCATCGTCCTGGTGATGGTCCTGGCCAGCGGCCTGATGCGCTTCTGGCAGGAGCACCGCTCGGCCAAGGCCGCCGAGGCCCTCAAGGCGATGGTCCGCACCACCGCCGCGGTCCTGCGGCGCGAGCAGATGGGCATGCAGGCCCGGGTACGCGAAGTACCGATGCGCGAACTGGTGGTGGGCGACATCATCCAGCTCTCGGCGGGCGACATGATCCCCGCCGATATCCGCCTGATCGAGTCCCGCGACCTGTTCATCAGCCAGGCGGTGCTCACCGGCGAAGCCTTGCCGGTGGAGAAGTACGACACCCTGGGCGCCGTCCAGGAGAAATCCGCCAAGGCCCAGGCCGCCGACCAACAAGACCTGCTGGATTTGCCCAACATCTGCTTCATGGGCACCAACGTGGTCAGCGGCACCGCTACCGCCGTGGTGGTGGCCACCGGCGCGCGTACCTACTTCGGCTCCCTGGCCCGCTCCATCGTCGGCTCGCGCTCGCAAACCGCCTTCGACCGCGGGGTCAACAGCGTCAGCTGGCTGCTGATCCGCTTCATGCTGGTGATGGTGCCGGTGGTGCTTCTGATCAACGGCTTCACCAAGGGCAACTGGGCCGATGCCTTCATGTTCGCCCTGGCGGTGGCCGTCGGCCTGACCCCGGAAATGCTGCCGATGATCGTCAGCGCCAACCTGGCCAAGGGCGCCGCGGCCATGGCCAAGCGCAAGGTGGTGGTCAAGCGCCTCAACGCGATCCAGAACTTCGGCGCCATGGACGTGCTCTGCACCGACAAGACCGGCACCCTGACCCAGGACCGGATCATTCTCGAGCACCACGTGGGCATCGACGGCCAACGCTGCGACCAGGTACTGCAACTGGCCTGGCTCAACAGCTACCACCAGAGCGGCATGAAGAACCTGATGGACCGCGCGGTGGTGGCCTTCGCCGAAGAGAACCCGCGCTTCACCCCGCCCGCCGCCTGGCGCAAGATCGATGAGTTGCCGTTCGACTTCGTGCGCCGGCGCCTGTCGGTGATCCTCGCTGACGCCCATGGCCAGCACCTCCTGGTGTGCAAGGGCGCGGTGGAGGAAATGCTCGAGACCGCCACCCGGGTGCGCCAGGACGGCGTTGCCGTGGCGCTGGACGCCGAGCGCCGGGCACAACTGCTGGCCCTGGCAGAACGCTACAACCGCGACGGCTTTCGCGTGTTGCTGGTGGGCACCCGGGAGCTGCCCAAAGGCCAGACCCGCAGCCAGTACAGCGCCAGCGATGAGCGCGAACTGGTGATCGAAGGCTGCCTGACCTTCCTCGATCCGCCCAAGGAAACCGCCGGCCCGGCCATCGCCGCCCTGCGCGACAACGGCGTAGCGGTCAAGGTACTGACCGGCGACAACCCCATCGTCACCGCCAAGATCTGCCGCGAGGTCGGCCTGGAAGCCGGCGAGCCACTGCTGGGCCGCGACATCGAGCACATGGACGATGAAGTCCTGGGCCGGCTGGTGGAAGAACGCACGGTGTTCGCCAAGCTGACCCCGCTGCAGAAGTCGCGGGTGCTCAAGGCCCTGCAGGCCAACGGCCACACCGTGGGCTTCCTCGGCGACGGGATCAACGACGCCCCCGCTCTGCGCGATGCCGACGTCGGCATCTCGGTGGACAGCGGCACCGACATCGCCAAGGAATCGGCGGACATCATCCTCCTGGAAAAGAGCCTGATGGTGCTCGAGGAAGGGGTGATCAAGGGCCGGGAGACCTTCGGCAACATCATGAAGTACCTGAACATGACCGCCAGCTCCAACTTCGGCAACGTGTTCTCGGTACTGGTGGCCAGTGCCTTCATCCCGTTCCTGCCGATGCTGGCGATCCACCTGCTGCTGCAGAACCTGATGTACGACTTCTCCCAGCTGGCCCTGCCCTGGGACAAGATGGACAAGGAGTACCTGGCCAAGCCGCGCAAGTGGGACGCCAACAACATCGGGCGCTTCATGATCTGGATCGGGCCGACCTCGTCGATCTTCGACATCACCACCTTCGCCCTGATGTGGTACGTGTTCGCCGCCAACAGTGTGGAGATGGCGGCGCTGTTCCAGTCCGGCTGGTTCATCGAGGGGCTGCTGTCCCAGACCCTGGTGGTGCACATGCTGCGCACCCGCAAGATCCCGTTCATCCAGAGCACCGCGGCCTTGCCGGTGATGCTGGCTACTGGACTGGTGATAGCGCTGGGGATCTACGTGCCCTTCTCGCCCCTGGGCAGCATGGTCGGCCTGGTGCCGCTGCCGTGGGAGTACTTCCCTTGGCTGGTGGGCACCCTGCTCAGCTACTGCGTGGTCGCCCAGACCATGAAGACCCTGTACATCCGCCGCTTCAAGCAGTGGTTCTAAGGGCCTGAAACGTGGCGCGGCCGCCCGCCGGCGGTCGCTTGCGATCATCCAGCCCACTGCTGCCACCGTCGGCGCGGCCCGCGCCGTGCCGACGCCGACAGCGCTCGTCCCAAAGGAGCGTCGCCATGTCCCTCAAGCCTTTTTCTTCGTTGCAACGCGGCTTCAAGGCCTTGCTGGTCTGCGCCTTGTGCGCCTGTGCCCGGCTGCTCGCCCGCCTGGGTTGCCGTCTCTATGTGCGGGGCCTGTTGAGCGCCGTGGAAATGCGTTTCGTGCTGGATTTGAGCGCCGCCATCAACCGCGCCTCGCTGCGCCTGGCAATCGCCTGAACCCGCACCCGTCCCGGGAGAACCCTCATGTCGGGAACCACCCTTCTGATCAACCTGGCCGGCGCCATCGCCCTCTTGCTGTGGGGCTCGCAGATGATCTGCAACTCGCTGCTGCGCGGCTTCGGCAGCCCGCTGCGCCACTGGCTCGGGCAACACCTGAACAACCGCTGGCTGGCGCTGCTGTGCGGCGTCGGCATCACCGGGGTGCTGCAAAGCAGTACCGCAGTGAGCCTGATGGCCAGCTCCTTCACCGCCGCCGGCACCCTGGGCCTGGCCCCGGCGCTGGCGGTGATGCTGGGGGCCAACATCGGCTCGACCCTGGTGGTCCAGCTGCTGAGCCTGGACCTCTCGCTGGCCGCCCCGGTGGCGTTGCTGGCGGGCTTCTTGTGCCTGCGCCTGCGCGATGACTCGCGCTTTGAAAGCATCGGCGCCGCGCTGATCGGCCTGGGCCTGATGCTCCTGGCCCTGGGCACGCTCGGCGCCACCCTGGGTGCGGTGGAACACACCCCGGTGTTGCGCCTGGTGATGCAAAGCCTGGACGGCGACCTGCTGCTGGCGCTGCTGGTGGCGGTCGTGCTGACCTGGATGTGCCACTCCAGCGTGGCAGTGGTGCTGCTGGTCGCCTCGCTGGCCGGCACCGGGCTGCTGTCGCCGGCCACCAGCATGGCCCTGGTGCTGGGGGTCAATCTCGGCGGCAGCCTGCCCTCGCTGCTGGGCGCCAGCGGCAACGTCGCCCGGCGCCTGCCCCTGGGTAACCTGCTGGTGCGCCTGGCCGGGGTGGCGCTGGTATTGCCGTGGATCGGCGCACTGGCCCAGCTCGAAGGCGTGCGCCAGCTGCCCGGGGCGCTGCTGGTGGTCTACCTGCACAGCGTCTTCAGCCTGGTGCTGGGGCTGCTGTTCATCGGCTTCACCGAGCCCATGGGCAAGCTGCTGACCCGCCTGCTGCCGGCCCCGCCGCCAGTGACCGATCCGGGCATGCCGCTGTACCTGGACGAGGCCGGGCTGGAAGTGGCCAATATCGGCCTGGCCAATGCTGCCCGCGAGGCCCTGCGCATGGCCGACATGCTCTCGGGCATGCTCGACCGGGTCCTGCAACTGCTGCGCACCTCGCAGGTGGCCAACGCCGAGCAGATCCGCCAGATCGACCAGTCCCTGGACCTGCTCAGCGCGGCGATCCGTGCTTATCTGGCGGACATCGGCAAGGAAGGCATCAGCGACCAGGACGCCGACCGCTCCCAGGAAATCCTGCTGCTGGTGATCAACCTGGAACACGCCGGCGACATCCTCAGCAGCAGCCTGGCGCAGCTGGCGGTACGACGCCTGCGCCGCAGCGAGCCGTTCTCCGCCTTCGAGCTGGGGACCCTGGTGCCGCTGCACCAGGAACTGCTGGCCAGCCTTAGCCTCGCGGTCACGGTGTTCCTGCGCGAAGACCTGGCCACCGCCCATCAGTTGGTGGCACGCAAGGAGAACGTGCGCCGCCTGGAAGCCGCCGCCGGCCGCGAGCACTTTCGCCAACTGCGCGAAGACCGCAGCGCCTGGGCCGAGTCCGGGGACATTTTCCAGCGCCTGCTGCGCGACTATCGGCGGGTCCACCACCACATCGCCGCCCTGGCCTACCCAGTGCTGGAGCGGGCCGGCGAGCGTGACATCGAGCACGGCTATCTCGGCGAGCCACTGGCCGAGACCCTGCCCGGCCAGTCGCACGACACCCGGGAGGACAGCCGATGCGCGTCCTGATCTGCGCCGGTCGCCACTACACCGACAGCCGCCGCTGCCGCCAGGTACTGGAGGCCTTCCAGCGCCTGCACCCGGTACGGGTGGTGATCCATGGCGGCAGCCAGTTCCTCGGGGCGCAGATCGAGGACTGGGCCCGGGAGATCGGCGCCGACCTCGTCCGCTACCCGCCCAACTGGCAGTTGCACGGCAAGCACGCCGAGCGCCTGCGCAACCGCTTCATGCTGGCCGACAGCCGCCCCGACATCGTCCTCGCCCTGCCCGGTGGCGACGACACCGAGGAACTGCTGGCCCAAGCCCGGACCCAGGGCATCCAGACCCTGGGCCTGGGTGAGTGATCACCCGCCACTTCATGACTCCAACCCCGGGCGCCGCCAACCCGGCGCCCACAGCCGTGAGATTCGCCATGACCCAGCATCGTCCGCATCGCTCCTCCCGCTCCCGCGCCTGGGGCCAACCGCTGCCCGTCGCCAAAAGCCGCATGCTCAAGCGCAACCTGCTGTTCCTGGCCATCACCGCCGGCGCCACCGCGACCCTGGCCCTGTGCTCCAAGGCCCAGGCCGCCGGTGGCGCCTACGTGGTGGACAACGGCGGGATCAACGCCCCCGGCGAATGCAATGTCGACCTCTGGTACCAGGCCGATCGCCGCCAAGGCTCGAACCACAACAGCGTGCTGGTGCCGGCCTGCACCTTCAGCCAACTGCCTGGGGTGCAATTGGGCGCCGCGCTGCAACGCCAGGAAACCGATGAGCACGGCGAAACCCAGCTCAGCCCCCAGGTCAAGCTGGCCCTGCTGGACCGCGACGACCTGGGCCTGCAACTGGCGCTCGCCGGTTCCGCCCACTGGGCACTGAACCGCAGCCACAGCTTCGACGGTGGCGACCTCAGCCTGCCGCTGACCTTCAGCCCCAGCGACGCGCTGCACCTGAACCTCAGTACCGGCTGGAGCCACGCCTATGACGACGGCCAGCAGCACCATCGCTGGACCTGGGGCACGGGGGTGGAATACGAGCTGCTGCCCAGCCTGACCCTGATCGCCGAGCGCTACGGCCAGCGCGGCGGCGAACGAGCCTGGCAAGCCGGCCCGCGCCTGCACATCGGCCACGCCCTGGACCTGGACCTGATCCTGGGCCAGCACCTGACGGACCAGCGCGACCGCTGGCTGACCACCGGTGTCACCCTGCGCTTCTGAGCCGATCCTCCCACGGTCGCGGCTACAACCCCTGTAGCCGCTGCTGAGCCCGCGAAGCTGCGCCAAGGCCCGCAGGTCCTTCCAGCAATCGCCAACCCCGTGGCCGCTACGCGCCCATGCGCAACCTGCGGCAGCGGCTACACGAAGCCCATCACGCCGGTAACGGGTACAGGGCCTCGTCGAACTGTTCCAGGCGCGGGAACACCAGCGGTTGCTCCTCATCGATGCGCTCCAGGCGTTGGCGGTACTGGGCCAGGAACCCCTCGCGCGCGTCCTGGCTGATATAGGGCACGTGCCAGGCCACGAACGGCTCCAGCACCTGGCAACCGACATAGGCCAGGGTGCCGCGCAAGAGCGGGCGCAACATGTCCTCCAGCGGACCGTGGATCGCCCCCTGGCCGAACATGTGCTCGCGCCCGCCCAGGGTCAGGCTCAGCAGGGCCTTCTTGCCCACCAGGCCGCCCTGGTCGTAGAAACGCTTGCCGCCGTAGCACACCCCGGACACCAGCACCCGGTCGATCCAGCCCTTGAGCATGGCCGGCACCGAGAACCAGTACACCGGGAAATTGAGGATCAGCAGATCGGCCCACAGCAATTTGTCCAGCTCGCCCTGGATGTCGGCGGCGATCCCGCCGTTCTTCACCCCCACCCGCTGCTCCAGGGCATAGACCAGGTACTCGGGGTTGTCGCGCCGGGCAAAGTCGGCGGCGCTGGCCACCGGGTTCCAGTCCATGGCGTACAGGTCGCTGACCTGCACCTGGTGCCCCTGGGCCTCCAAGGTGCTGCGAGCCTGGTCGCGCAGCGCGGCGGTGAAGGATTGCGGCTCGGGGTGAGCGTGGACGATCAGCACATTCATGGCGGTTCCTCGGGGTTTATTTATAATTGTTACCGTAACAAATACTTTATTTTCCACACAATCGCTTTCACCGCGTCGTTGAACGGCCAGCGCTGGCATACTGGCGCCTTCCCAGGGACTTGCAGACACCCATGAGCCAGTCGACCCGCCTGATCACCGCTTCCTACATCCTGTCCTTCGTGGCCGCCAACGCGCCGCAGAAGCTGCGCACCGAGACCATCGCCAAATGGGTCAAGATCCACCCGGCGCGGGTGCGCAACCTGGTGTCGCAGATGGTCAAGGCCGACATCCTCGCCTCCTGCCGTGGCCCCAAGGGCGGCCTGACCCTGGCCCGCCCAGCGGCGCAGATCACCCTGCAGGACGTCTACGACGCGGTGCAGGAAAGCTCGCTGATCGCCGAGAAGATCGACAACCCCTTCTCTGGCATGGAAGAGCACTGCAAGGTGTTCGACGTCTTCACCCGGCTGTTCAGCCTGCTGGAGCGCAACATGCGCCAGGACCTGGCCAACATCACCGCCGACCAGCTGTTCGTGACCTTCGACCCGCCCCTGGAAACCGACCGCGCTTAACCCCCAACACCTTCCAACGATCCCCAACCCTGCGGCCGCTACGCGCCCATACGCAGCCTGCGACAGCGGCTATACCAAGCCGGTAGCCGTGCTGAGTCTGCGAGGCCGCGCCAAGGCCCGCAGGGCCTTCCGACGATCCTCCGCCTAGGCGAGGCAATCGCTGGCGCAGCGGGCGATGCGCCGGCAGGCTTCGCGCAGGGCCTCGGGCTCCAGCACCAGGCCCAGGCGGATATGCCCGGCGGCGCTGGGACCGAAGGCCTCGCCGGCCAATACCGACACCCCCTGCTCGTCCAGCAGCCGTTCGCTGAAGGCCTGGGCACTCAGGCCCGTGGCGCGAATGTCGACCATCACGAACATGCCGCCATCGGGCTTCAGCGGCCGGGCACCCGGGCAGTCGGCCAGGCAATCGCAGACCAGGTCGCGCCGCTGGCGGTAGGCCTCGGTCATCGCCGCCAACTGTGGCAATGGTTGCTCCAGGGCGACGATGGCAGCGTCCTGGATGAACTCCGGCGAGCCATAGAGCATGCACAGCGCCAGGTTCTCCAGGTGCGCGGCCAGGGGCGCCGGGGCCACCACCCAGCCCAGGCGCCAGCCGGTCATGGCATGGGACTTGGACAAACTGTTGAGGGTCGCAGTGCGCTCGGCCATGCCCGGCAGGCTGGCCGGGCTGACGTGCTCGCCCTCGTACAGCAGTTCGCTGTAGACCTCATCGCAGATCAGCCACAGGTCATGCTCGATGCACAGCGCCGCCAACGCCTCCCAGGTAGCCCGGGGAATGCTCGCCCCCGTGGGGTTGTGCGGGCTGTTGAGCACCAGTGCCCGGGTCTTGCCGGTGATGCGCGCGGCCACGTCCTCTGGGCGCACCTGGAAGCGCTCCTCGGCGCGTACCGGCAGCGGCACCACCTGGGCATTGCAGGCGCCGAACACCGCCTCGTAGGTGACGTACATCGGCTCGGCGACGATCACCTCGTCCCCCGGGTCCAGCAGGCATTGGGCGACGCTGTACAGCGCGCACTGGGCACCGGCCAGCACCACCACCTCATCGGCCTGCACCACCTGCCCGCTGCGCGACTGGTGACGGCGGGCAATGGCCTCGCGCAGGGCGCGCTTGCCGCGCACGTCGGCGTAATGGGTATGGCCGTCGCGCAGGCTGTCGATGGCCGCCTGGACGATGGGCTGCGGGGTGTCGAAATCCGGGTCGCCCACCGACAGCAGCCACACCGGCTCGCCCCGCTCGCGCTTGGCCAGGGCCCGGTAGTGGATATCCCAGGCGGCGGCGCCATCGCCGGCGATACGTTGGGTCAGCTTGGAAAAACGCATGGCGAAACTCCTGGCAAAAAATGTAGGTCAGGCCTGGGCGCAGGCGTGCTTGAGCTCGATCAGCGTCACCCCGGGCTGGGCGAACCCACGGCGCAGCGCCTGTTGCAGCTCGTCGAGGCTGGCCGGCTGGCTTACCGGGCAACCGAAGGCCCGGGCCAGGGCGATGAAGTCCGGGTTGCGCGGCAAGACCCCGATGGGCTCGATGTCCAGGGCCTGCATGTCATCGCGGATCTGGCCCAGGGCGTCGTTGTTCCACAGCAATACCACCAGCGGGCTGTCCAGTTCCTCCACCGCCGTGGCCAGCTCCTGCACGGTGTAGAGAAAACCACCGTCGCCCACCAGCACCAGGCCCGGGCGACCGGGCGCGCCGAGCTTGGCGCCGATGGCCGCCGGCAGGCCGTAGCCCAGGGTGCCGTAGCCGGTGGGGTGCAACCAGCTGCGCGGCCCCTGGCTGGGGTACAGGTAGTTGCCGCTGTAGGCCAGCTGGGTCATGTCGCTGCTGATGAAACCGCGTTCGGGCAGCTCGGCCGCCACTCGCTGGAGAATCTGCTGGTGAATGCGCTGCAACGGGCCCTGCCCTTCGTCCACGGTGCGGCGTAACCGGGCCACCGCCGCCACCGCCCAACCGGAGTCCGCCGGCGGTTGCTCCAGGTCCTCGAGCAAGGCCTCCAGGGTCTGCCGGGCATCGCCGTGCAAGGCCACGGCGCAGGGGTAGAAGTCATTGAACTTGCGTGGGTCGAGGTCCAGCCGCACGAGCTGGCCGTTGAGCGGCAGGCGCTCGCGCCAGTAGTCGGTGTCGGCCATCTCGGTGCCCACCGCCAGCACCACATCGGCCTGGCTGATCAACTGCCAGCCGGGCTCCACGCACAGGGTCGCACCGGCATCGAGCGGCGCCCGGTCCGCCAGCAGGCCCTTGCCGGCCACGCTGCTGAAGCACACCGCGCCCAGCCGGGTCGCCAGTTCCTGCAGGGCCGCGCCGGCTTGCAAAGCCCCACCGCCGGCGATGATCATCGGCCGCTTGGCCAGGCGCAGCAGGTCCGCCGCCTGGTGCACATCCGCCGCTGCGGCGGGACCACGGGCCGGGCGCCGACGCACTTCGCCAGTCCAGTCCCGGGCCACCGGGGCCGCCAGCACATCCAACGGCACCGAGAGATGCACCGGCCGCGGGCGCTCGCTGTCGAACACGGCGAAGGCCCGGGCCAACAGCTCGGGCAGGTCCTCGGGGCTCAGGGCCAGGGCCGAAAACGCGGTGATCGGCGCGGTGATGGCGCGCTGGTCCTGGGTTTCGTGCAGCGAGCCCCAGCCCTTGCCGAGGCTGGCGCTGTGGTTGACGCTGGAAATCACCAGCAGCGGGATCGAATCGGCATAGGCCTGGCCAATGGGCGTGGCGACGTTGGTCACCCCCGGGCCGCTGATGACGAAACACACCCCCGGCTTGCCGCTGACCCGGGCATAACCGTCGGCCATGAACCCGGCGCCCTGTTCGTGGCGCGTCAGCACATGGCGGATGCCGCTGCCGGGCAGGCCGCGATACAACTCCAGGGTGTGCACCCCGGGAATACCGAATACCGTGTCGACGCCGTAGCCGGCCAGCAGGCGCACCAGGGCCTGGCCACCGGTCAAGGTCTGTTCGTGCATGTCTCTCTCCTCATACCCGGCCAAGGCGAATCAACGCATCGACCGCGACGGTGCCGCGGGCACCGACCAACAATGGGTTCACATCCAGCTCCAGCAGGGTCGCCGCGTGCTCGCAGGCGTAGTCGGCCACCGCACCGATGGCCGCTACCAGCGCGTCCAGGTCGGCCGCCGGGCGCCCGCGAAAGCCTTGCAGCAAGGCAGCGCTGCGCAGTTGCAGCACGGCCTGGCGGATCGCCCCCGGATGAGTCGGCAGCAACAGGCTGCGACTGTCCTTGAGCAGCTCCACCAGCACCCCGCCGGCGCCGATCACCAGGGCCAGGCCGAAATGCTCCTCGCGCTTGATGCCGACGATCAGCTCGGCCAGGGGCGGCGCGGCCATGGGCTCCAGCAGCACCTGGTCGAAGGCCACCCCCGGGGCATGCTCGGCGATCCGCGCGCGCATCTGCCGCAGCGCCGCGCCCAGCGCCTCGGGGTCCTTGAGGTTCAGAGCCACCGCGCCGGCTTCGGTCTTGTGCGGCAGCTCGACGCTGACCGCCTTGAGCACCAGCGGATAACCCACCGCCGCCGCAGCGCTCAGCGCCTGCTCGGGAGTGCTCAGCAGGCCCTCGGGAATGCGCAGGCCAAATTCGCGCAGGGCCTGCTTGGATTGCCACTCATCCAGCAGTTGGCCCGTCCCCTCCAGGGCCTCGGGACACAGCGGCACCAGGGCCGCCTCGCCCAGCTCCAGCAAGGCCTGGCGCCGGCCCTGGTAGGCGGCGATCCGGCCCCAGGCCGCCAGGCCGTCCTCGACCCCCTGCAAGGCCGGGATGCCCAGGGCATGCAGGCGCTCCCGGGCCGCCGCCGGCAGCAATTCGGGGAAGGCCGAGGTGACGAAACCGCGCTTGCCATGGCGTTGCAACGCGGCGCAGAACAGCTCCAGCAGCAGGTCGCATTCCTTGCGCTCGCCGGTGAACTCGGCCGGGTAATCCAGCACCAGCATGGCGCTGTCGGCTGCGCTGCCCAGCACGGTATCGAGCATCTGCTGCAAGGCCTGGGCATCGCCCCAGATCGCGGTGGTGAAATCCAGCGGATTGACCAGGTTGGCGTACCCCGGCAACACCTGGGCCAGCGCCTGGCATTGCTCGCTCGCCAGCTTGGGCAACTCCAGGCCATTGCGCTCGGCGTAGTCGGCGATCAACCCGGCATCGCCCCCGGAACAGGCCAGGGCCATCAACTGCGGGCCCGCGGGCAACTGGCCGCAGGACGCGGCCTTCAAGGTCTCGACAAAACTCACCGGGCCGCTGATGCGGATCACCCCCAGGCGCTGGAACAAGGCGTCGTACAGCGCATCGGAGCCGGAGAGCGAGCTGGTGTGGCTCAGGGCCAACTCGGCGCCGATCTGCGACACCCCGGTCTTCAGGGCGATGATCGGAATACCCTTTTCCAGGGCCTTGTACGCAGCCTTGGCGAACCCCGGCACGTTCTTCAGGCCTTCCAGGTGCAGGCCGATGGCGGTGACTCGGGGTTCGTCCAGCAGCACGTCCATCAGTTCGGCGATGCCCAGTTGCGCCTGGTTGCCCACCGAGGCCATGTAGGCCACCGGCAACGAACGGTCGCTCATGGACAGGTTGTAGGCGAAGTTGCCGCTCTGGGTCAGCACCGCCACGCCCCGCTCGACCTGCTGGCCGCCGTGGGCCACCGGCCACAGGGCGGCGCCGTGCAGGTAATCCAGCAGGCCGTAGCAGTTGGGCCCCAGCAGGGCCATGTCGCCGGCGGCCTGCAGCAATCGCTGTTGCAGGGCCTGGCCCTCGGCGCCGGTCTCGGCGAACCCCGAGGCGTAGCAGATAGTCCCGCCCGCGCCCTTGGCCGCCAGCTGGGCGACGCAGTCCAGGGTCAGCTCGCGGTGGGTGGCGACGAACACCGCATCCGGGCCGCAAGGCAGTTGGTCGATGCTGGCCACGCAGGGCACGCCGTCGATCTGCGCGTGCTGCGGGTTGACCAGCCACAGGTCGCCGGCAAAACCGCCCTCGGCGCAGCGCTTGAGGGCCCGGGCCATGCTTCGTCCGCCGACGAAGGCCAGGTGCCGGGGCGCCAGCAGGCGCTTGAGGTTGTCACGTAGGGTCTGGGACATGACGCAGGTTCTCCAGGCGGTTCAGCGCAGCAACGGCCGCAGCAGTTCACGGGAAATGATGTGCCGCTGGATCTCCGAGGTGCCCTCCCAGATCCGCTCGATCCGCGCGTTGCGCCAGATGCGCTCCACCGGGCCTTCGTCCATCAGGCCCATGCCGCCGTAGATCTGCACCGCCTCGTCGGCCACCTTGCCCAGCACTTCGCTGGCGAACAGCTTGGCCATGCCGGCCTCGCCGTCGGTCATGCTGCCCTGGTCCATCTTCCAGGCGGTGTGCAGGGTCAAGAGCTCGGCGGCGCGGATCTGCGTGGCCATGTCCGCCAGCTTGAACGACACCCCCTGGTAGCTGCCGATGGCCTGGCCGAACTGCTTGCGGTCCGCCGCCCATTGCAGAGAGGCATCCAGCGCCCGCTGTGCCTGGCCCACGCAGTTGGCCGCGACCATCACCCGCCCGGCGGTGAGCCAGGCGTTGGCCACCTCCCAGCCCTTGCCCACCTCCCCCAGCACCTGGTGGGCCGGCACCCGGCAGTCGTCGAAGAACATCTCGAAGGTGTGGTAGCCACGGTTGCTCACGCACTTGGGGCCACGGCGAATGGTCAGGCCCGGGGTGTCGCGGTCCACCAGGAACGCGGTCACGGCATTGCGCTGGCGGCCGTTGTGCTCGTAGGTGCCGGTGACGGCGAAGACGATGGCGAAATCCGCATGCCCGGCGTGGCTGATGAAGTGCTTGGCGCCGTTGATCACGAAGTCGCCGCCCTCGCGCACGGCGCGGGTCTTGATGGCATTGGCATCGGAGCCGGCGCCGGGTTCGGTGAGGGCGAAGCAGTCGATCTTCTTGCCCTGCACGCAAGGCAGCAGGTAGTCGCCGATCTGCGAGCCGGTGCAGGCCATGAGGATCTTCGAAGGTCGGGCGACGAACACATGCAGGGCCCAGGAACACTTGGCCAGCTCGCGCTCGATCAGCGCCTGGGACAGGTAGTCGAGGCCACCGCCACCGACCTCCTCGGGCATGTTGAAGGCATAGAAACCGGCAGCGACGGCCTTGTTGCGAATCTCTGCGGCCAGTTCCGCCGGGACCTCGTCGGCGCGGTCCACCGCTTCTTCGTGGGGCAGCAACTCCTTGCTGACAAAACTGCGGACTGCATCGACCAACATTTCTTGTTCTTGGCTGAGTTGGAAGTTCATGGCGCTACCTGTGGCGGGTTGACGGTGCGAAATAAGTGGATTGGGTCGTGGCTCAGCGACCGATAAAGCGTGGCGGGCGTTTTTCCGTGGCCGCGCGCAGGGCCTCGGCGCCGTCGGCACTGCGCCCGCACAGCAGCCCGGCGGCCAGTTCGGCGGCCAGTTGCCCGGGCAGGTCGCGCTCGGCGCTTTCGCGCAGCAGGCGCTTGGTCTGGGCGAAGGCGAAAGTCGGGCCGTTGGCCAGGCGGCCGGCCAGTTCGCTGACGGTGGCGTGCAGTTGCTCGTCGGCGCAGACCTCGCCCACCAGCCCGGCGGCCAGGGCACGTTCGGCGCTCCAGAGCTCATCGAGGAACAGCAGGCGCTTGGCCTGCTCGCTGCCGATCAACCTTGGCAGGTGCCAGCTGGCACCGGCATCCGGCGAATAGGCCATGCCGGTGTAGCCGGCCTTGAACCGCGCCGACTGCCCCGCTACCCGCAGGTCACAGCACAGCGCCAGGTCCATGCCGGCGCCCACGGCCGTACCGTTGATGGCGGCGATGGTGGGTTTGTCCAGGCTGTGCAGGCAGCTCATCAGGGCGTGGGCGGTTTCGGTCCAGCCGTAGCTTTCCAGGGCGCCCCGGGCTTCGGCTTCGGCCCATTCGGCCAGGTCGGCGCCGGCGCAAAAACTGCGGCCGCTGCCGCCCAGCACCACCACCCGCACCGCCGGGTCGTCCTGGCAGCGCTCGAGCAAGCCGTGCAATTGGCGCAGGCCGGGAATGTCCAGGGCATTGCGCTGGTCCGGGCGGTTGAGGGTGATCCAGGCGATACCCGCCTCGATCTGGCAAAGCAGCGACGATGAAGTGCTCATGGGCGTCCTCGAATGATTGTATTTGGCATGAGGGAGGTGAGTTGCGAACCATGCTAAACGACTGTTCAACAAGACGGCAATTGCTCGAGCGGTACACCGGCCAGGGCCGGATTACCTATCCATCCTGTTGTTTTTATTGAATAAATAGTGATTCGAACGATTTGTGGCCGAGCTGCTGTTACAACTTCGAACAAGCCACTACAACCCGGTAAATAAAGATGCAGACCTTGCGGCCGCTGCGCCCCCGTACGCAGCCTGCGGCAGCGGCTACAAAACCCTGTAGCCGCTGTCGAGCGGAGCGAGGCTGCGCCAAGGCCCGCAGGGTCTTCGGCTATCAGGTGGCGGCGGCCAATGGCTGGGCCTGGCGCTTGCGGTTCACCAGGTAGTAGGCGCCGTAGCACAGGGCGATGAAACCGAAGCCCCAGTACAAGGATGGACGCTGGGTTTCATCCAGGGCCAGGAACACGAACAGCGAACTGCACAGGACGATGCACAGCAGCGGCACCAGGGGGAACCACGGCGCACGGTACTTGAGCTGCTCCAACTGCCCGCCCTCACGCAGGAACTGGCGACGGAAGCGGTACTGGGCCAGGGCGATGACGATCCAGGTCACGGTGCCGGCCATGCCGCTCACCGCCATCAGCACCATGAACAGGGTGTCGGCGGCGATGAAGCTGGTCATCAGCGAGATCAGGGCGAAGCACAGGGTGATCGCCAGGGCCCGCAGCGGCACGCCCTGCTTGCTCAGGGGCGACAGCGCCTTGGGCGCCATGCCGCTCTTGGACATGGCCCAGAGGATGCGGGTCGAGGCGTACAGCCCGGAGTTGCCCACCGAGAGAATCGCCGTGAGGATCACGAAGTTCATCAGGTCCGCGGCATAGGGAATGCCCACCATGTCGAACACCTGGACGAACGGGCTTTCCACCAATCCGGCCTGCTGCCAGGGAATGATCGCCGCCAGCACCATCACCGCCAGCACGTAGAAGATCAGCACCCGGAACACCACGTTGCGCACCGCCCGTGGAATGCTCTTTTCCGGCTGGTCGGTCTCCCCCGCTGCCACGCCCATGATCTCGCAGCCCTGGAAGGCATAGACCACGGTCATCATCACCGCGAACACCGCCGGCAGGCCGTTGGGAAACAGCGAATCGCCGGTGAGGTTGTCGAACATCGGCGCCGGAGCACCGCCGGGCAGGTCGATGACGCCGAAGATCACCAGCACCCCGACCACGATGAAGCTGAGGATCGCCAGCACCTTGATCCCGGCGAACCAGTACTCGGCCTCGCCGAAGGCGCGGGTGGCCAGGGCGTTGATGCCGAACAGCAAGGCGACGAAAAACGCCGACCAGTACCAGATCGGCACCCCGGGGAACCAACGCTGCATGAGCATGCCCGCCGCGGTGAACTCCAGGCCCACGGTGGTGGCCCAGCTCATCCAGTAGACCCAGCCGATCATGAAGCCGGTGGCCGGGCCGATGTACTTCGTGGCATGCGCCTGGAACGAGCCGGACACCGGCATCTGCACCGACAGCTCACCCAGGCAGACCATCACCAGGTACATCAGGAAGCCCGCCACCAGGTAGGACAGGATCGCCCCCCAGGGACCGCCCTGGTTGATGGTGACCCCGGAGCCCATGAACAGCCCGGTGCCGATCACCCCTCCCAGGGACAACATGAAGATGTGCCGGCTCTTCAAGGCCCGGGTCAGTTGGATGCCTTTGCGTTCAGTAGTGGTCGTCACGGCGCACCTCAGCAGTCGGTGAGGCGCAGGGCGCACTGGGAAGGGGTACGACGGGATGGGGCAGCAGCTTGCAGGCGGTTCATTATTATTATCTCCAATAAGCTTCGAAGGCCGCGGCGGGCGCGGCTCGACCGATTATTGGAAAGCCATGTAAGTTCGCGTTGAAGCAAAAGATCGAAGATGTAAAAAGTCGTAAGGTTTTTGTACTTCAGGCCGCCAGCAGTTGATCCAGGGCCCTGCGCGCCCGCTGCCAGGCCTGCTGCAGGTGTGGCACCTGGGCGGCCATTGCCGCGACGCCGGACTGCCCCGCCGCATCCTCCAGCGCCCGCAGCACCCGGGCCAGTTCGCAAAAGCCCAGGGAGTCGGCGCTGCCGGCCAGGCGGTGAGCCAGGTGCTGCACCTGGGTACTGTCGGCCGCCGCCAGGGCGTCATCGAGCAACGGCCGTTGCTGGTCCAGGGTGCTCGCCAGGACCTTGAACAGCCCCTGCAACTTCTGCTCCCCCAGCAGGCTGCGGTGGGTGTCCAGCAGTTCCTGGTCGAGCACGCCCTCGGGGCTCCGGGCTGGCGGCGCCAATTCCTTGCTGGCCTGCTCCGCGGTGGCCAGGACCTGGCGCAGGCTGTCCATCTGCAAGGGCTTGCCGAGGATGCCCTGCATCCCCGCCTCCAGGTAACTGCGCACCAGGGCCGGCTGGACGCTGGCGGTCAGGGCGAAGATCCGCGCCTGGCGATTGGGCCCCGGGCGCCGGCGCAGTTCGCGACACAGCTCGATGCCACTGATACCCGGCAGTTGCACGTCCAGCAGCAACAAATCGAAGCCCTGGCGCTGGCACAGCTCCAGCGCCGCCTCGCCGTCCTCCACCAGCCACACCTGGTGGCCGTCGCGCTCCAGCAAGCCCTGGGCCACCTCGCGATTGAGCGCCACATCCTCCACCACCAGGATCTTCAGCCCCGGCACCGGTGCCGCGACCGACGGTGGCGCCGGCAGCCCCAGGCCGACCCCCAGGGCCAGCTCGAACCAGAAACGACTGCCCTGCCCCAGCTCGCTGTCCACGCCGATGCGCCCATCCAGTTGCTGCACCAGGTGCTTGCAGATCGCCAGGCCCAGGCCGGTGCCGCCATAGCGCCGGCTCACCGCGTCGCTGGCCTGGACGAAGCGCTCGAAGATCTTGTCGCGCATCGAGGCCGCGATACCGATGCCGTTATCGGCCACCGAGCAGCGCAGCCGTTGCCGTTGTGGTCCGTCCTCCAGCACCTGGACCTCGACCCGCACCCAGCCGCCTTCGGTAAAGCGGATGGCGTTGGCCAGCAGGTTGCTCAGCACCTGGCGCAGGTACTGCTCGGCGCCATGCTGCCCCGGGGCCAAGCGCGGGTCGACGTGCACCTGCAACTGCGTGCCGTGCTCCCGGGCCCGGGGTTCGAGCAGTGTGCTGACCTCCTCCAGCAACTGGCGCAGGGAAAAATCCAGGGCCTCCGGGCGGCTTTGCCCCTCCTCCAGGCGGGCGAAGGACAACACCTCGTCGAGGATCGTCAGCAAACCCTCGCCGGCCTTGTGCAGGGCCTGCAAACGCTGGCGGTCCTGGTGCGCAAGCGGCGCGCCACGCAACAGTTCGGCCATGCCGAGGATGCCGTTCAACGGCGTGCGCAGCTCGTGGCTCATGGTGGCCAAAAAGCGCGACTTGGCCAGGTTGGCCGCCTCGGCCTCATCCTTGGCGTGCATCAGGCTGGCGGTGCGGCGCTGGACCATTTTCTGCAATTCGTCGCGCTTGTCCTGCAGGGCCTGGCGGTCCTGCTCGCGGCGCTGGATGTCATCGAGAATCGCCCGGCGCATGTCGTCCAGGGCCCCGGCCACGGTGTCGATCTCGTCGCCGCCCGGGCGCTGGCGCTTGTCCAGGTGCAGGGGCTGCTGCAAGTCGCCACCGGCCACGCGGCGGGCGAACTCGGCCATGACTTGCAAGTGCCGGGTGACCAGGCGATAGAACAGCCCGGACAGCGCCACCGCCAGGCCGCAGAGAAACACGCTCATCCACAGCAGGCTGGCCAGCCCGGTGGTGTACAGGCGCCGGTACACCGCCCCCAGGTCAGTGCTGACCTGCAACTCCCCCAGCTCGCGACGGGGCCCGGACGGAGGCTGGTAGCTCAGGGCGAAGCGCTCCACCCGCAAAGGCCCGATCAGCTCGGCACTGCCCTGTTGCAGGTCGAAATCACTGCTGAGCAGGTGCACCCGGGCCACATCGGAAAAGTCCACCAGGCCTTGCAACTGCACCGTCAGCTGTTCCTGGTTGAGGTCCCACAGGTTGCGCTCCAGGCTGCCCAGGTAACCGGCGCGGATCAGCTCCATGCGGCTGTCGATGTCGCGCATTTCGCGGCGGTATTCGAAGTACAGCTGCACGGCGCTGGCCAGCACGGTGAAGCACAGGCTGAACAGCAGGATGAACAGCAACAGGCGCCGCAGCAGGCCGCCGGGCCGTGGGCCGATCATGGCGCCGCACCGGCTTGGGCCTTGAGCATGGCGCGGTAGTCGGCCTGGCTCTGGTCTAGCCAGCGCTGTACCGCGCCGCTGTCGACCTGGCGCTGCAACTGCGCGTCGATCTCGTCCATGCGCGCCGCCAAGGGCGACTGGCGCGACACCGCCAGGCGCAGGTAGTCGACGCTGATCGCCTGGGGCAAGGCGACGATGTCCTGGGCGCCCGGCAGGCGTTCGATGAACAACTGCCCGGTACGCCGCTCGTGGGGGATGAAATCGATGCGCTGGCGGATCAGCTTGCCGAAGTTCTGCACGCTGCTGGACACCCACTCGATGTTGCCGTGCTGCACCACCTCACGGTCGAAATCCTGGCCGTAGCTCTCGCCGAACAGCAGGCCGCCGCGATAGGCGGTGAGGTCTTGCAACTGCTGGAATCGCGGCAGGTGGCGGCGGTTGACGAACAGCGCCACCTCCTCGCGCAGCACCGGCACCCGGGAGAACCGCAACCCCTGCTGGCGCTGGCCGGTGCGGTAGGCCAGCACCACGTCCACGCGGCCGGCGGCGGCATCCAGCAGGCAGCGCTTCCAGTTGCCCAGCACCACCACCTGCACCTGGTAGCCCAAGTCCCCCAGCACCTGGCGCACCAGGCTCGGGGCCAGGCCGCGCACCTGGCTACCGTCGCTCCAGGAGATCGGCGGGTACACCGGGTAGTCGCAATATTTCAGGGTCGGCCGGGGCTCGGCCAGCGCCGCGCCGGCCAGCAGCATCAGCCCCAGGGCCCAGGCGCGGCGCACCACCTCAGGCGGCCACGCTGGCAGTGAACAGATAGCCGGCACCGTGGATGGTGATGATCAGCTCCGGCTCGGCCGGGTCGTCATGCAGCTTGCGCCGCAAGCGGCCCACCAGTACGTCGATGGAGCGGTCGCTGGGCACCCACTCGCGGTTGCGGATCTGGTCCATCAACTGGTCGCGGCTGAGGGTGTGGCCACTGTTGCGCAGGAACACGCTGAGCAGCTGGTATTCGCCGTGGGTCAGCAGGGTCTCGCCGCCCCGGGCGTCGATCAGCCGGCGGCGGTCGGTGTCCAGGGCCCAGTCGGCGAACTGCTTGACCGGGCTGGGATGGCTGGCCGGCGCTGGTGGCTGGCGGGCATGGCGCACGCGGCGGACCAGATTCTTGGCCCGGGACACCAGCTCGCGGGGGTTGAGGGGCTTGATCACGTAGTCGTCGGCGCCGCATTCCAGGCCGACGATGCGGTCGATGTCGTCGTTGCGCCCGGTGATCAGGATGATCCCCACCTCCGAGCGCACTCGCAGCTCGCGGGTCAGGGTCAGGCCGTCCTTTCCGGGCAGGCGGATATCGAGCATCAACAGATCGACCGTGTGCTGGTCGAGGAAGCTCTCGGCCTGTTCCGCCGTGGCGGCGCAATGCACGTCGTAGCCTTCCTGGGACAGATAGGCCTGGAGCAGTTCGCGAATCAACGGATCGTCGTCGACGATCAATACCCGAGGAGTCATCGCCTGTGTTCCTGATTATTTTTATTAGAGGTGTCGCCTTGTGCGCAGCAGCCTAGCCATTACTGAACAACCGATCAACAGCCCTATGTCGGCTGGCGAAAGCCCCGCCCCTGGCTGGCCAGCACGCCCTCGACCCAGGCTTCGCAGATCTGCACGCCCTGCTGCGGGCTGAAGGTCCCGGGGTTGAGCCCGGACTCCAGCCACAGGCCGTCGAGCAAGGCGCTGAGGCTGATGGCCGCCAGGTCCGCGTCGAAGTCGGCCCAGGCCTGGTCCCCGGCCAGGCTGGCCAGGAGCCCGGCCAGTTCGTTGCGGTATTCGGCGTAGGAATGGTCGTGGGCCTGGTTGATCGCCTCGGCGGTCTTCACCGCGCCCCAGAACGCCAACCAGGCGTCCAGCAGTTGCGGGTCCAGCAGTTCGGCGCAGAACGAGGCCCGGAAGAACGCCGACAAACGTTCCCGGGGCGCCGGCGCGGCCTGGTCCATGGCTTCGCGCAGCAGGTTCATGACCCGTCCGGTGATCGAGCGATAGGCCTCGGCCACCAGCTCGTCCTTGCCGGAATAGTGATGGCTGATCAGCCCCACCGAGACCCCGGCCTCGGCGCTGATCTTGCGGATCGACGCGCCCTGGAAACCGTGGAGCTTGAGGCAGGTAAGGGTCGCCTCGATCAGCTCGGCCTTGCGCAACCCGGGTTCCAGGCGGGAAAAGCGCGCTTGCTGGTTCATGGGGCATGACTCCTTGGCAATGACGGGAAATGACAGTTGAACGACTGTACAACAAGCCTTTGTGAACTGGCCAGGTTCCCAACGGTGCCGGGACGGTGTTGGCCGATCGATCGCTGAAGGCCCTGCGGCCTTGACGCAGCCTCGCTGCGCTCGACAGCGGCTAAGGCCTCGTGTGGCCGCTGTCGTAGGCTGCGCACGGCTCGGCACTAGCCGCCAATCGTTATCCACGGTTTGCCTGCCGCGCTGCGGTGCTTGGTGTTGCGGGCGCTGGGGTGGTGGCGTCAGTCGCGGTAGTCGGGGGCGATGCGCTCGAGCAGGCGCAGCAGCGCGGCCCAGGCCAGTTGCATGGCGTCCGGGTCGCTCAGCTCGCCTTCCTGCAACGGCCGGCCCGGGTCGTTGAACTGGCGCTCGGTGTGGGCGCAGACCGCGTCCGGTGGCAGCACGATCTCCCCCGCCGCCTGGGCCGCCAGTTGGATTTCGCAGGCCTTCTCCAGGTAGTACATGCGCAAGAATGCCTGGCTGACGGTTTCGCCCACGGTGAGCAGGCCGTGGTTGCGCAGCATCAGCACGCTCTTGTCGCCCAGGTCGGCCACCAGCCGCTGCTGCTCGGCCAGGTCCAGGGCCACGCCTTCGTAGTCGTGGTAGGCCACCCGGCCATAGAACTCCATGGAGATCTGGTTCACCGGCAGCAAGCCACACTTGAGCGCCGCCACCGCGCAACCGGCCTTGGTGTGGGTGTGCAGCACGCACTGGGCATCATCGCGAGCGCCATGGATGGCGCTGTGGATCACGAACCCCGCCGGGTTCACCGGGTACGGCGAAGGCTCCACGGCCTGGCCATCGAGGTCGATCTTCACCAGGTTGGAGGCAGTGATTTCCTCGAACATCAGCCCGTAGGGGTTGATCAGGAAGTGATGCTCGGGCCCGGGCAGGCGCACCGAGATATGGGTGAAGATCAAATCGGTCATGCGAAAGTGCGCGATCAGGCGGTAGCAAGCCGCCAGCTCTTCGCGCAGGCGCTGCTCGGTGGCGCTGCGCTCGGTCAGGGCGTGGGGGCTGGGCACGATCTTGTTCATTATTGGAGTCCTCCAGGCTGTTGGGCTGGCAAACGATAGGGCCGCACGTCCGCCGACGTCCAGCCCGTTGGGGTTACTTGCTGGCCCAGGCGTTGAAGCGCTCTTCCAGCTCCTCGCCATGATCGACCCAGAACTCCACGTTCATCGCCAGGGCGCCCTTGAGGTTCTGCTCCGAGGTCGGCACCCACTGGGCCAGCGCCGGGTCGAGCCGGGCCGCGGCCAGGGTGTTGGTGGGGCCGTAGGGAATGGCGCGCACATAGTCGACCTGGGCCTCGGGGCGGTTGGCGTAGGCAATGAAGCGCTTGGCCTGGGCCACGTGCCTGGAGCCCTTGATGATCGCCCAGTAATCCATGCCATACAGGCTGCCGGGCCAGACCACGGCCAGGGGCGCACCGTCCTGGGCGGCCGCGGCGATGCGACCGCTGTAGGTCGAGGTCATCACCACATCGCCGGCGCTGAGCCACTGCGCCGGCTGCGCCCCGGCCTCCCACCACTGGATGTACGGCTTGAGCTGGCTGAGCTTGGCGAAGGCCCGCTCCACCCCCTCGGGCGTGGCCAGGACCTTGTACACGTCCTCGACCTTGACCCCATCGGCCAGCAGCGCGAACTCCAGGTTGTACACCGCGCGCTTGCGCAGGCCGCGCTTGCCGGGGAACTGCCTGACGTCCCAGAAATCGGCCCAGGAGGCCGGGGCCCTGGCCAGCTTGTTGCGGTCGTAGGCGATGGCCACGCTCCACACCAGCACAGCCGAGCCACAGGGCTGGGCGGCATCGGCGATCAGCTCGTCGGCGTGGCCCAGGGCCTTCCAGTCCAGGGGTTCGTACATGCCTTCGTCGCAGCCGCGCATCAGGTCCGGACCTTCGATCTGCACCACGTCCCAATCGACGTTGCCGGTGTCGACCATGACCTTGATTCGCGCCATCTCGCCGTTGTACTCGCTCTGGATCAGCTTGCTGCCATCGGCCTTGGCAAAGGGTTGGAACAACGCCACATCCTGGGCTTTCTGGCCGGCTCCGCCGTACCCCACCACGACCATGTCGGGGGCTGCCCGGGCACTGTCCAGGCCCAATGTCAGGGCGAGGCTCAGGGCCAGGAACGAACAACCATGCTTGCGGGTGAGCGCTTTCATCGGTGATTCCTCGTGACGGTGCCCTGCCGGACAGCTCCGGCACGGCCCTTTTTTATTGTTGTGAGGGGCGCCCCGCAGGCTGGGGCGCCAATCGAAGCTACTGCAAGGATTAGTAAAAAAACAAGTTGATTTTTTACTACCGGTAAATTTTTATAGGAAAACAATAACGACGCCAAGGCATCGCCCTGCCCTTGGCCCGCCTGGAGCCCGCGCCATGACCACCGCCTTCCCGCACCTCTTCGCGCCGTTGCAGATCCGTGGCAAGCGCCTGAAGAACCGCATCATGTCCAGCGGCCACGACACCTCGATGCCCACCGACAACCTGGTCAACGAGCAGTTGATCGCCTACCACCGGGCCCGGGCCGAAGGCGGGGCCGGGCTGATCGTGTTGCAGGTGGCCGGGGTCCACGACAGTGCGCGCTACACCAGCCATGTGCTGATGGCCACCGACGATGCCTGCATCGACGGCTACCGGCGCCTGGCCGAGACCTGCCATGCCCACGGCACGCTGGTGCTGTCCCAGGTGTTTCATCCGGGGCGCGAGATCATGGAGTCCGCCGACGGCCTGCTGGCGGTGGCCTACGCCCCCTCGGGCGTGCCCAACGAGCGCTTCCGGGTCATGCCCCGGGCCCTGGACCAGGAGATGATCGACGCGATCATCCAGGGTTACGCCGATGCCGCCCGGCGCCTGCACCAGGCCGGCCTGGACGGCGTGGAGCTGGTGGCCAGCCACGGCTACCTGCCGGCGCAGTTCCTCAACCCGCGGGTCAACCGCCGCAGCGACGGCTACAACGGCGAGCTGGAGCAGCGCCTGCGCTTTATTCGCGAGGTGCTGGCGGCCATGCGCGCCAGCACCGCCGACGACTTCATCATCGGCCTGCGCATCAGCGCCGACGAACGCGACCCCGAGGGCCTGACCGAGGACGAGTCCCTGGCCGCCGCCCAACACCTGCAAGACCAGCTGGACTACCTGCACATCGTCGCCGGCACCTCGGCCTCCCTCGGCGGCGCCGTGCACATCGTCCCGCCCATGGCGGTGGAAGCGGCTTACCTGGCCCGCGAAGCCGGGACCTTCAAGGCCGCGCTGCAGATCCCGCTGTTCGTCACCGGGCGCATCAACCAGCCCCAGGAAGCCGAGGCCATCCTCGCCAAAGGCCAGGCCGACGTGTGCGGCATGACCCGGGCGCTGATCTGCGATCCGCAAATGCCCAACAAGAGCGACAGCGGCCGGGTCGATGACGTGCGCGCCTGCATCGCCTGCAACCAGGCGTGCATCGGCCACTTCCACAAGGGCCTGCCGATTTCCTGCATCCAACACCCGGAAACCGGCCGCGAACTGCTGTACGCCCAGGCTCGGCCGGCCCGACAGCGCAAACGCATCCTGGTGGTGGGTGGTGGCCCGGCGGGCATGAAGGCCGCTGCCGTCGCCGCCCAGCGCGGCCACCAGGTGACCCTCTACGAAGCCGGCTCCCAGCTCGGTGGCCAGGTGCTGCTGGCGCAACTGCTGCCCCGGCGCAGCGAATTCGGCGGCGCCAGCACCAACCTGCAACGGGAAATGCAACTGGCCGGGGTCGAGGTGGTGCGCAACACCCGGGTCGATCGCGCCCTGGTGGAGCGCGAACAGCCCGACCACGTGATCATCGCCACCGGCGCCCGCCCCTACTGGCCCCATTTCGAGCGCGCCGGCGAGCTGCAAGTGGTGGACGCCTGGCAAGTGCTGCGCGACGAGGTCCAGCTCGGGCGCTCGGTGGTGGTGGCCGACTGGCGCTGCGACTGGATCGGCCCGGGCATCGCCGAGCGCCTGCTGCGCGCCGGGCACCAGGTGCAACTGGCGGTCAACGGCACTCACTGCGGCGAAAGCCTGCCGCTGTACGTGCGCGACCAACTGGCCGGGGAACTGCACAAGCTGGGGCTGCCGATCATCCCCTACGCCCGCCTCTACGGCTGCGACGACAACACCGTGTACCTGCAGCACACCGCCAGCGGCGAGCCGATGCTGCTGGAAAACGTCGACAGCCTGGTGCTGTGCCAGGGCCACCAGCCGGTGGACGACCTGGGCGAGCAACTCAAGGGCCTGGTGGCCTTCCAGCGGATCGGCGACTGCCTGGCCCCGCGCACCGTCGAAGAAGCCATCCACGAGGGCTTGAAAGTCGCCTGGGCGCTTTGAGGCTGCTTTATACTCCAGGGCTTTTGCAGGACGGGTGCTCGGACGCGCCCGCCTGTCAAGCCTGGAGCCCGCCATGACCCAAAGCAGCAAGACGCCGCCCGCGAGCCACCTGCCCGAGCCCGGCGGCGACCACCAGGCCCCCGGCGGCCCGCAGTTCCTTGGCACGCGCATCCGCGGCCTGCGCAAACGCCGCGGCCTGACCCTGAGCGAACTGGCCCAGCAGAGCGAACTCACCGCCGGCTACATCAGCCAGCTGGAACGCAACCTCGCCTACCCCTCCATCCCCGCCCTGTTCAACATCGCCCGCAGCCTGGGCGTGACCATCCAGTGGTTCTTCGCCAGCGAAACCCAGACCGCCCCCGAAGACCAGGGCTACGTGGTGCGCAAGAAACAGCGGCTGCAGGTGAACTACGAAAACGGCATCGTCGACCAACTGCTGACCCCGCAGCCGACCCAGCAACTGGAATTCTTGCACTCACGCTTTCCCCCGGGCACCTACAGCAAGGAGAGCTACAGCCATGAGGGCGAAGAAGCCGGGTATGTGCTGTCGGGGAGCTTTGAGCTGTGGGTGGGGGAGCGCTATTTCCAGCTGAGCGAGGGGGACAGCTTCAGGTTCTCCAGCCAGGAGCCGCATAAGTATGGGAATCCTGGGGAAGAGGATGCGGTGGTGCTGTGGGTGATCACGCCGCCGACGTTTTGAGGGGGGTGACTGAGCGGAAGCGCAATGCACCGCTCTTTCGTTTACTGAAAACTAGCTGTCACGGACTGGGAAGTAGAACTGCTGCCGCAACCACTCGCTGAACTGGGCCGCGGTCAGCGGAGCGGGTTGCTCGCCCATTTCATTCCAGGCGCGGTTAATCATGTGTTCCCAGTTTCGGGTGAGCTCCATTAGTGGCGCTGCTGAGCTTTAGCCTTTCTATTGCCCTGGTGCATCCATGCTCGGCGGCTTTATTGATAAACCGCACCCGCTCTTGCTTAAGGTTTTGCGTCAACATTTGAGTCGCCATACTCATATAAAGGTTGGCGCGAAAGCTTTTTTCGTCGAGCAACACGATTGGATTGCTCTCAGAGCGACTATTTCTATCGCAACTCGGCATCATCGTTGGCTGGGGGTAGTACCTGCTATACAGGGTTTCATCATTAGGCAACGCGTCGACAAGTGACCGATACCCAGGTGTTTTAACCTCATCGAAGCAATAGAAAAGCATCTGCAAACCCGCTGGAGTAAATCCGTTACTGAAACTGGATTTTAGGAGAGTGCAGACCTTTTCAGCGACTTGATCGCGAGATTCAAATGTCGACAACATTAGCGCTAGACGGTACTGCGCTGCTGGGTTGCCTTCCTCAGCAGAACGCTTGAGCAAAGGTACTCCTTCATTTACAAGCCGAAGCATTTCGTCTCTATATTGTTCTTTTTTTTGGTCGGGAACCTTTTCACTGACCGCTAACTGCTTTCGAAAAGTGAACATATCGTTTTGTATTTCATCGATTTTTTCTAGGTAAGGCAGCGCTTTGAAGTACAGCATCTCGCTTTCGGCGGATACTTTTAGATCACTTTCATTCGCGCTTGCGAATGCAGCTAAAAAGACAGAAGCAAGAGCCACAAAGCTCTTAAGGGATGCTTTTTCCACTGGAAACGTCCTTTGTATCTTCATTATGATTACAACTACTGCTGAATCGTCCATACGTTGGTAAAAGACAGAATGACCGCTTCCAACCTGCTCAGCACTTCATTCTCTCCATGCTGAAAAACGATCTTCGTATTTGAAAACTTCAAACGGAGGAACTCGTCCATTGAGCATAACAGGCACGTTTATCGAGCTCCGATCGCCACATTCGGGAGGGTAAACCATCCATTCGACATCGTAATACCACCAACTACAATCAGAATCGTTGACTTTTTTTAATGCACAAGAATGAAATTTCGGCTCGGCGTAGGGGTAAGCCCTAAGCATGTCGAAGAGAGCGAGCCTGGAAACCGCGATTGCTACTCGCGGAGACAACGGCGGAAAATCTTCATTTTCATTCCATGGAGGATTGTCAGCGCCTTCGTTTGCACCAAAGGGGAATTTAAAAACTAACTCTTCAAAGTAATAGGAATAACTTTTTAGCATTAAAGACTCTTATTAGGTTAAGGATTTCCAAGCGACTCCAGCGATACAGTGCCGAATAATCGAATCGCATCAATTTATACGGATGGAATAGAAAAATGTCGAGATCGGAAAACACTGAAACATGAAATACCTACGAGATGATTTAGCTAGCTTATTGCGTCGATTGGTTGAATTCACAAATAAAGTTACCGTTAGTACAGGCCCGCTATCGGCCAGAGGCGGTCATCTGCGCCTACGAGTTTCGGATCGACTCATGTTTCAAAAAAGCCGCTTACCAACCAGGAATAAGCGGCATCTCAATCTACCTCATATGTTGTTGCCTTAACTCCGAGTCCTTACGTCCCCCAACCCCAACCCCACATCATCAATCACCGCCTTCCCCATCTCCGCCAAAAAATGCGAAGCCCAGGCATAACGCTCGCCCTGCTCTTCCAGGGCGGCATCCAGTGCGAGTTTCTTGGCGTAGTACAGCAATGTCGAGGCCTGCTCCAGTGCCTGTTGCAGAGGCACTCCGGCGTTGACACGGAACAGGCTGTGGTCGGTTTCAGGGCAGTTGCCGAAGGTGACAAAACCTTGGGTCTGGATCGGCTCGCTTGAGTTCATTGGGCACCTCCGGCCATGGGCTGGCGGAGGTTGCGCTTGAGCGCTGGGAAGAGAAACGAAGGGCAGAATAAATCGGGCAGATAACCGGCAAACATGATTGAAACTCCTGATCAACAATGTGCCTGCATCTGATCGGGTTCTCAGGCCCGGTCGCTGATTTTGCAGCGACCGCAACAGGCTAGGTACCTGTTCGTATCGGGGCAATGCTCAAAACGTCGCGGGTTATGTCCATTGTGCAAAGCCCCACGCGAACATAGGGCCCGATCCACGGCTCAAGCCGTCGAGCAAATGTCGTGCGGTCAACCGCCCCCCTCACTCTCCACGCCCATGGCCCACGGCCAGTGCCAACAAGCGGGTGAAGTTGGCGATGGCGAAATACAGGTCATCCAGGGTGTCGCCATCCCACTCCTCCACCGCTTCGCGCTGGGCGGTCAGCGTGGCGATGCGCGCCTCGATCTCGACGATTTCCGCCTCGCCACACTGCCGGGCGATGGCCTCCCAGGCGGCCTGGGGGATGTTCTGCTGCACACAGAGGCCAGCCTTGGCTTCAGCGATCAGCGCAGTCAATTTGCTCATGGTTCGTCATCCTCAAGAGGCTAGGGCTTGCCGCGTTCCGCCCCTGGCGGATGGCCGAAGTGGGCTTTATAGGCGTGGTTGAAATTGGCGGGGTTGGCGTAGCCAAGGCGGTAGGCGATCTGCGCCACTTGCCATTTGCCCTGGCGCAACAGGGTGCGGGCCAGTTCCATGCGCTGCTGGCGCAGGTACTGCAGCATCGACTGGCCGAAGACCTGGGCGAAGGCCCGGCGCAGGGTGGTTTCCCCCACGCCCAGTTGCTGGGCCAGGGCCTGGCTGCCGGGCGGCTCGATCAGCTGGGCGTCGAGCAGGCGCCGGGCTTCGTGGGCCAGGTCCAGGCGGCCGCGCACCGTCGGTGGTGGCCCGGGGCGCTGGCCTTGCAGGTGCGCCGCCAGCTCCACCAGCACCGCCAGGCTCAGGCTCTCCTGGTGCAGGCGCTCCAGGGCGCCCTGGTACGGCGACTGGTATAGCCGTCGCAGCAGGTTGCCCAGGGCCTGGCAGCGCTGGAATTCGCTGAAGCACATGCCGTCGTCCAGCAGGCCGAGCAAGGGTTGCAGGCTGCAGTCTTCCTCGGCCAGTTCGCGCAGGTAATGCCCGGCGATGCGCAGCCCGGAGAGGCAGGCGTGGCTGCCGGCGGGCAGTTGGTCCACCGCTTCCATGGTTTCGCTCAGGCCCAGGGCGTGGGGCGCGCCGGGGGTGTAGTGGTTGAGCTGGCCATCGACCCGGTGCCGCCACTGGCCGTCGAGCACCTGGACGATGCACAGGCTGTCCGGCAGCACCTTGTGGATGCGCAGCGGCTCGGGAAATTGCAGGTTGCAGTCGAAGTACTGCACATGGGCGCGCACGGTGCGGGCGCGGTAGTGGCCGATGGCGCTGCCCATCACTCGGCGGGCAGTGGGATCGAAGACCCCGGCACGGGCCAGGGCGCCGGGCCGGTCGAAGCGAAATTGGGTGTCGAGATAGGGGTTCCAGCATTCCATCGGTAAAGCGTGTCCATGACTGCCTGGTGTGCGGGGGGCAATGGTAACCCACTCACACTTTGCCCATCGCCACTTGTGAGCGACGGCATTTTTAGTGTGCGCGACGGTCACAGTGCTTGGCAGCGCGGCCAGCGCCGACTTCAATAGCTGCCCCTTTTCAATTTCTCAGGAGCGTGAAGGATGCACTTGTATAGCCGATGGACGGCCGCATGGGCCATGGCGTTGGCCCTGGTGGCCGGGATGGCCCAGGCCGAGGAACGCCCGCAGGTGGCGGACAAGATGGTGGCCTACAACGGCCCGCACGGGGTGAAGGTCTGGACCCTGCGCATCGGCGAGCGCAGCGCCAACCAGGCGCTGGTGCAGGTGGAAGACGCCGACCACGACTGGAACATGCGCATCCAGAAGATGAACGTGGAACAGACCTCCCGCGACACGCGCTATTTCACCCAGGTCGACGGCCAGAAGTTCGTGGTGCTGGTGCTCCAGGAAGGCTATGGCGAGCTGCACCTGCCGGGCCAGGCCAAGCCGCTGAAGGTGGGTTATGACGACAACCTGTCCAGCTATGGCAATGCCCAGGCCTTCCTCAACGACTACCTCAAAGCGCAATGACCCTCACGCGGGCGAGCGCCCCCGCGCCGCCCGTGCTTGTTCCCTCCCCTGATCCAAGGCTCCCCCATGACCGATGCCCAACACCCCGATTCCGCCCTCCCGCCCATGGCCGAGCATCCCCAGGCCGCCCAGCGCCAGCGAGTGATCGCCGAGCTGCAACAGGTGATCGAGCGCGTGCCCGAGCAGAGCGAGTTCACCAACACCCGCCGCTACCAGGTGTTCGGCCCGTTGCTGACCCTCGCGTCCCTCGGCGCCCTGGCCCTGGGCCTGCACCAGGGCAAGACCGGCCTGCTGCTCTGCGGCCTGTTCCTGACCCTGCTGTTCGCCGTGGTCAGCTGGCAGCACCGCAACGCCGGCCAGCAGGTTTTCATGCGCCTGACCCGGCGCCAGTTGTTCGCCGAGCCGTTGAGCGCGCCGGTCAACCTCACCGACGTGGTGGACATCCAGGTCAAGGACGAGCTGCTGCAAACCCTGCAACAACTGACCCTGCGCGCCGACGCCCCGCTGCCCAGCCATCGCCCGGTGCGCCAGCTGTTCGGCAACCAGGCCGTGGCCCTGCGCGACCCGCAACCGCAGATCCGCATCCACTCCGCCGGCCTGATGCGCGCCGGGCAAAAACTCAGCGTCGATGACATCTCGGCCCTGCTGGACGCCTACTGCCAGGCCGCCAACGCCCAGCAGCAACTGGATGAGCTGCAAGGCCGTGGATAACGCCGGCAAGGAAGCGTTACTGGAACAACTGCAAGCGGCCGCCGACGGCCCCCAGGGCCAGTGCGAGATTCATGAGCGCTGCCTGGGCCAGGCGGCCCTGCTGGCCCTGCTCTCGGTGCTGTTGCTGGCCATCGGCGGCTGGTTGGCCAGCCTGCCCACGGCCTGGCAGTTGCACTCGGCCCAGCTGTTGTTCTGGGGGCCTGGCGCGCTGCTGCTCGGCGCCGGGCTCGCCGGCCTGATGGGGGCCGAGGCCCTGCGCCGGCGCCACGGCCAGCGGGTGCTGGCACTGAGCGCCGACAGCCTGCAGTTCGCCAACGCCGCCGAACCCACGCCCTGGACCTGTTTCGATGCCTTCGAACTGGAGCAGCGCCACCTGAGCCTGGCCGTGGTGTTCTCGGTGAGCGCCGGCCAGCGCGCGCCAGAGCTGGCCCCGGCCGGCTTCAAGGCCCTGGCCGCGCCCAACGCCCGGAGCGTGGCGGCGGGCATGCGAGTCCGCCTGTGGCTGTGCAATCCCATGCTCGACGGCCGACGCCTGGGCTTCGAAGACCTGACCGACCTGCTCTACGCCTACCTGGAGGCGGCCCAGGCCCGCCGCACCCTGGGCCAGCTGTTCCCCGAGGTGCAGCGCTTGGGCGCCAGGCCATAGCCCCTGCCCCGACTGAAACCGCTGCCGCACCCCGCCGCTGCTCTACCAGCAGAGGCGGCAGCGAACGCTCAGCCAACAGCGCTGAAAATAGGCGATCCGGCACTTAATTCGCCGCGCGAGGCGGCGGTTGCCGATAATCAATTCCTGCCTACTAAGGGCAACTTGAAAGTTGCCTGCAAAGTTCAAGAAAGACCCGCCCATCGCACTTTTTAACAATCTTTAGCAAAAGCCCTGAGGTTGCCGAAGGTTACCCGTTGGTAGGGTTCACCCCCGAATTTAACCCCAACTTAACCTTCGTAGATCCAATGAAACGGCCAAACTTTCCCCACCTGTTATGTGTTGTTTGCGGCCTGATGAGCATGCATGCCCACGCCACCAGTTTCGTCATGACCACCGATATTTCGGTCAGTCTCACCATGAGTGCGTCCAAAGGCACTAGCGGCTCGTTCAAGGACGACAAGATCGTGCTGGCCGCCAAGGATGACGCAGCGGCATTCGTCGCCAGTGACGGCGATATTCGCGGGGTCCGCATTGAAGCGGCATTCGCCAGGATTCGCCAAGTAACGGGGGACTCGCAACTCTCGGACCAGCAACTAGCCAGAGCCATCCTGGCGCTTTAAATGGAATTTACATGCCTCTTGCCAACACCCTCGTGGACCCGCAACTGATCAATATCCGCCATCTGTTCGCCACGCCGGTAGCGAGCCTGCGCCACCCCGATGCCCAAGCGCTGAATGTGCAACTCAAGGCCCTGATCGACAGCCGCATGGCCCAGGACCTGCACGGCACGCAGCACAGCAACGACGGCGGCTGGCAATCGGCGAGCGATTTCAACCTCTGGGGAGGAACGGCTTGCGAATCCCTGGTGCAATTCGCCAAGGACTTCGCCAGCCAACTCACTGCGGTGCACAGCGAACAACACGGCCTGGTCGAACCCAACTTCGAGTGGAAGATCAACGCCTGGGTCAACGTCAATCAGGCAGGCCATGCCAATGCACTGCATGGGCATCCCGGGGCATTCTGGTCCGGGGTCTACTGGGTCGATACCGGCGGGCGCGAAGAGCAACTGCAGGTGGGAGGCGATATCGAATTCATCGACCCCAGGGGCATGATCGCCTCGACTTACAACCCGGCATTGCGCATGCGCATCAAGGACTGTCTGGCAGCGGGCTTTGGCATCACCCAAGCACCAGAAAGTGGCACCTTCCTGATGTTTCCCTCATGGCTTTTGCATTCGGTACAGCGCTATTCAGGCAACCGGCCAAGAATATCCATCGCTTTCAACTTCGGTGTTTGAAACAACGTGCGATTTAACCGCGTTGATCGGCAGGCAGGTGCAACTTTCAGGCAGTAGGTCGCGCGATATTCAAACGATAAAAAGCCTCGTCCAGCGTCCGCAGAAGATTCGCCGGCGCTGCCGCAAAAAGTACCCGCAGCGCTTCGGTAACACGGTCATCGCGTTGCCCGCAGGCCGCAAGTGCCTCGACTGCGGCGCGAGGCACCAGGGTGGCGCGGGTCGCGTCGCACAAGATCGCCCACTGCCCTGTCGGGTACCACACCGTGGCAAACACCGCTGTTCCACGCTCCTCGTGCTGACGGGCATTGGGGTTGCCGCCCACATCCTGCAAGAGCCTCGGCAGCGCGTGGGGGCTGCTGACGAAAGCATGCTCCAGGCTGGCGAACTTGTGCGCCGCCAGGGTGTGGCGGCGCCAGGCACAACGCACATGGGCGGCGCCGAACTCCAGTGATTCGCCGGGCATTTCACGGACCTGGGTCCAGGATAAAGCGGTCATTGACAGCTCCTTGCGTGATATCCAGCACCCTGCATCGCTCTTGCTCGAAGCCTAGCTGGTCTCGAGCATTTCCCACTCCGGCCATCACAGGCCGCCCTGACCACCGGCCTGTGCCAGCAAATATGCATCTAAAGCTACTTCTGGCCATCAGTAGCCGTTGCTTCAACCCTGCAACATACCTAAGCGGGTATTGACGAGTCTGCCCCCATGCAACTGGCATCTACTCCCCCAAGAAGGTACCGACAAAAGCAATAAAACTTTGTATATAAAATCCGACACTGAAAATCAAAGTTCCTACCCAAGCCATCCCATGCATCAAAATATATTATTTCACTTTTAAAAACCCTTGACCTATAGCCTTCCTTATCGACCTCACGCACAAAACACCACTAAAACCTGAAACCCTTAACACTTTCAACAAGTTAGCCGGCAGCTAAAAAATATTCAAAAAAATAAAATTCACTTCAAATAAAAGCAGAGTGGAATTTTTTATCCCATGCTCTTAAATAGTAACCACAAACAAACCTACAACCTGACAACACTTAATATATAACCCGAATGCACTACCTCTACTCTCCACCTTGCCGATCGGCGAGAGAGTTAGTTACTTAACGATGATCGGTTAAAAGAAAGGAGCATCTGATGAAATACTTAGCAGGCTTCCTGGTATGTTTGCCGCTTCTGTCCGCAACGGCAGATGATCTGGGTACAACCACCAACTACGGCGTGGCAGGTCCCGGTGGCACGGAGATCGTGAACCAGACAACAAGCGTGCCCGTTTATACAACCGATGGCGGGACCTCCATCAATGGATTCAGCTCCACGACCGTAACGGGAGGTTCATCGGTCAACGGCTCAGGCGCTCCCATTCCCGATGGAACAATAGGTTCCCAGTCCAACACCAGCTATGGCGTAGGGGTAAGTATTCCGCTGGATAGCAAGTAGACACCCATGCGTATGCACTGTCAGTGCTGGAGGATCACCACTGACAGTGTTTCCTCATCGCAAACCGCATATCAAAAAGATCGGCACAACTGCAACTTGAGCACACAGAGGGCATGCATGATTTCATGCCCGGGGAGAACAATGATGGCCATTCTTCAACCGAGGATTCTGCTGGCATTGCTATTGAGCCAGTGGATGTCTGGTCAATGGGTATTGGCGGATGAAACCAATACTTTCTCAAACTTCGCCAAACTGGAGCAGGCCCTGCCACCAGAGATCGCGAAAGCCATTAGAAACGCACCGCTGACTCGCACGATCTATCCCGTATCGGGGGAGGAAAATTTTTCAGGGCAGATCCTGAAGGCCGATGAACTGGTCTTTCAGCAAGACTCACGTCTGGTGCTCAAGTCACTGGAGGCACCCTGGATCGTGATCGCAGCCAAGAAGTGGAAGTTCCTGAAACCCAACAGCCCCACCAAGATAGAACGTGACCGATATGTATCGGTGCAGAACGGAGCAGACGGCGCTAGCGGCCCCAATGGCGCCAATGGCACAGGTGAAATCAATAGGCAGGGCAACCCGGGGGCCCCTGGACTGCCTGGAGGCCCAGGCACGGACGGTGAAAGCAAGAACCTGCCGGTGATCTATCTCATTGCAGGCGAGATCAGCAGCCCCGACGGAGAGCCAAAACCCGGCTTCATCAACCTGAACCTGATCGTCAGGGGGATCAACAGCGGCAGTGGCGGCAAGGGAGGGCTGGGCGGCAACGGGGGCAAAGGCGCACCTGGCAAGGAAGGAGCAACCAGCGCCATTGATTGCAAGGAAGGTCCTGGTCGAGGCGGTCGGGGCGGCAATGCCGGGCAAGGAGGACAGGGAGGCCAGGGCGGTAAAGGTGGAAACGGCGCGGACATCGTCATCGTCTCGACCCAAGCCGGGCTTGAGCTGTTCAGCTACGCGAATATCGTCAATGCAGGCGGCCAGGGTGGCAGTGCCGGCGTGCCTGGGCGGGTGGGCGTCTATGGCGCCGGTGGTCGAGCGGCGGGCTCCAATGGATGGTGCAAGCCCGGCCAGCCCGGTGCTGCGGGTGAATATCCCGATCCCATCAACCTGGGTACCAGGGGCGATGGGGCCGATGGCGCGAAAGGCACCGTCACTGCCATTCAGGTCACTGACGTCAATGATCTTCTAAAATAGGGATGTTTCCCGGCACCACGGGATGCCGACGAAAGCCGGCATCCCCACCTCAATCATGGGGCAAGCCATGGACACGGCCGGCCACTCTCCCCGCTCCTACCGCGCCCGGCGTGAGGTCAACCAGGCCAGAACTGCTGCAAGCAGCAACAGCATCGCGCTCGCCAGGAAGGTCAGGCGATAACCGCTGCCATCGAACAGCAAGCCACCGAGGGTGGAGCCCAGCGCGATGGAGAACTGGATCACCGCCACCATCAGGCCGCCACCGGCTTCGGCATCTTCGGGCAAGACCTCGGCCAGCCACGACCACCAGCCCACTGGCGCTGCCGTAGCCACCATGCCCCACAGCGCCAGAAGGACAAAAGCGGCTTGCACTGTACTGCCCAGGACAATCAGGGCCAGGGCAATGGCGGCCATCAGCAGCGGGATGCCGATCAGGACACGATATAGGCCGGTTTTCAATACCGCGCCGATCACGACGGTTCCGGCAAAACCCGAAAGGCCGATGACCAGCAACAGGCTCGACAGCGTGGCAACGTCCACGCCGGTAACGATCTCCAGGAACGGGCGCAGGTAGGTGAACAGGACGAACTGCCCCATGAAGAACAGTCCCGCACCCAGCATCCCGTACCTCACCAAGGGACGGCTGAACAGTCGCCAGACCGGGCCCGCCGCCCTCCCCGGCTCCACCCTCATGCTGGGCAGGCTGAACCATTGCCAGACCAGGGCGATGAGCGCGACCGGGATCAGGCAGCAGAACGTCCCTCGCCAGCCAATGACACTTCCCAGGTAGCTGCCCAATGGCGCGGCCACCACAGTGGCCAGCGCATTGCCGCCGTTGAAGATCGCCAGGGCCCTGGGCACGCTTGGCGCGGGTACCAGGCGCATGGCCGTCGCCGCCGACAGTGACCAGAAGCCGCCGATCACGATGCCGATCAAGGCGCGTCCGAATAAGTACACCCCGTAATTGGGCGCCAGGCCCACAACCAGTCCTGATACACACATGGTGGCGGTCAGCAGCAACAACAGCGTCTTTCGATCCATCGTGCCCGCCAACCTGGGGATCATCAGGCTGGTGAGCACGGCGAAGACGCCGGAAATGGCTATCCCGTAACCGGCCAGGCCTTCGCTGATATGCAGGTCCGCGGCGATGGGCGTCAGCAGGCTGACGGGCATGAACTCCGAAGCAATGAGCACGAATACGCACAGCGTCATCGCCCAGATGCCACTCCAGCAGGCTGGCTGCGTGTGGGTTCCAGAACGGCCGAGTGCTGCGTCTGGCGGCCTATCGAATACTTGAGCCGTCATCGGCATACCTCATCCAGTGGTTGGTGTGTCGGCAAGGCTTTCAACCAGCCGGAGCCAGGTGGCGGGTGAAAAAAGAGCTGAGTGTGTTCCAGGGAATCAGGCCCGCGCGGTCGTACAGATCCACGTGGCCAGCACCTGGAACCCAAGCCAGTTCCTTGGGTTCGGCGGCACGCCGGTAGGCGTCTTCGCTGAATTCCCTGGAGTGCGCACGATCGCCAGTGATGAACAGCAATGGGCGTGGGGCAATCGTCTGGATGTCATTGAAGGGATAGAAATTCATGAATCGGACCTCACTGGTCAGCGCCCGATTCTGCGTCAGCTCCAGCGTCCTGCCCTTGGGAACATGCATGCCGCGTGGCGTGCGATAGAACGCCCAGAACTCCCGAGTGACCTCGTCGGTTTGCGGGTCAAGCTGCGCCGGCAGGTAATTCAGGAACTGCATCGTTGCGCTGGCAAACTCGCCGTAACGTTGCTCTGCGGCCCTGGCCAGCCTCGACTGGCGCTGCTCGCCGCTGACCGAATGGCCCAGGCCATGACGGGTCGCCGCCCCCATGTCGTACATGCTCACCGTGGCAATGGCACGCAAGCGCAGATCGATCTTGGCCGCACTGATGGCAAACCCGCCGCTGCCACAGATCCCCAGTACACCGATCCGGTCACGATCAACATCACCCCGGGTGCCCAGGTAATCAACCGCTGCGCTGAACGCATCGGCATAGATTTCCGGAGCTACCTGATTGCGCGGCAGGCCCTCGCTCTCGCCCCAGAACGGCAGGTCGATCGCCAGGGTGACGAAACCTCGCTCCGCCAGTTTTTGGGCATAGAGCATGGCGCTCTGTTCTTTGACCGCCCCCATGGGGTGGCCCACGATGATCGTCGGCGCCGGGACGCTATGGGCCAGCCGCTTGGGCATCACCAGATTGCCTACGAGGGTGAGATTGTATGAATTCCTGAAACTCACCCTACCTACGGTGACTTGGTCACTCTGATAAAAGTTGGCAGCGTCCTGCGGCAGGTCGACTGGCGAGCGCACATCGGCGGCGCTGACAGCACCATCGGCAACCGACAGCAGGCTCAGGGCGATGCTGACACCTGCGGTCTTTACCAGCTCGCGTCGCCCAAGCCCTTGAGGGCAAAAGTCCCCGTCCGCGTCAAGCAGGGATAGTGGTGTCTCGCTCATCGTCAGTGCTCCGTTCGAACTTCAGTCAACGGAGCTTGACCCATCGGCGATAACTTGATTAGTAGGCATAATCTTTATGCAGTTATGAGAAAAATTCAGTAATGGCCTCTCCCAAAGTCAATGACCTGCAAGCCTTCCTCGCGGTGGCACAAGAGCAGAGCTTCACCCGGGCCGCCGCCAGGCTCGGGGTTACCCCGTCCGCGTTGAGCCATACGATCCGGACCCTGGAGGAACGGCTGGGCATCCGTCTGCTAACCCGTACCACACGCAATGTGGCACCGACCGAGGCGGGAGAACGGCTGATGCGTTCGATCGCCCCGCTGTTCGAGCAGCTCGCGGCCGAGCTGGAAGCCCTGGGCGAGCTGCGTGACACGCCCAGTGGCACCCTGCGGATTTCCTGCACCGACGATCAGATCGAGCTGTGCGTGCGCCCCATGCTTGCCGGCTTCCTGCGGCAATACCCGGACATCACCCTGGAGTTCTACGTCGACTACGGGTTCACCAATGTGGTCGAGGAACGATTCGATGCGGGTATCCGCCTGGGCGAGTCGATCAGCAAGGACATGATCGCGGTACGTATCGGTCCCGATTGGCGGCTGGCGGTGGTGGGCTCGCCCCAGTACCTGGCGAGCCATCGGCCACCGGCAACACCCCATGAATTGACTCGCCATGAATGCATCAATATTCGTCACCGGCCATCGGGGACGATCTATGCCTGGGAGTTCGAACGCGATGGCCAGGCGTTCACGGTCAAGGCCGATGGACAGCTGGTATTCAACAGCATCATGCATGTGCTCAATGCCGCCGTTGATGGCCTGGGCCTGGGCTATGTGCCGGAAGAACTGGTCGCGCCGTACCTGGCCGATGGCCGGCTGGTGGAAGTCCTGGCCGACTGGTGCCCGGTGTTCCAGGGCTACCACCTGTACTACCCCAACCGGCGCCAGGCCTCGCCGGCATTCTCTGCGTTGGTCGAGGCCCTGAGATACCGCGGCTGAACCCGCTGGCCCCGCCCCCGCTACTCACTGCAGGAAAAAATGCTCCTTGATGCAATCCAGGATCAGGGCCTTGACCACCTGCATCGCTTCATCGTGCTTGCTGCCCACGCGCATGCCGATCTCCAGCTCGTAGGACGGCATCGGCACGGGACAGGGAAAGGTTTGCAACGAGGTGATCCGCGCCATCGCCCGGGCGGCGTGGGTCGGCACTGTGGTGATCAGGCTGGAGCCCACCAGCAGGAACGGCACGGCGGCAAAGTGCGAGGTCGAGACCTTGACCGTGCGTTTGTAGCCGGCGGCGTTCAGCCCTTCGTCGACGACGCCCACGTAGCCGGCCGAGGACACCAGCAGGTGCGGGCGCCCCGCGTAGTCTGCGGCGCTCTGGGGGATCGAGTTGTGGGCATCGGCGATGCACAGGTAGTTGCCCCGGCCCAGGCGGGTACGGGTCACCAGTTGGGACGAGAAGCCGCCGGCGCTGATGGCGATATCGACCTTGTGGCCCATGAGCATGTCCTGCACCACGCCGCTGTGGGTCTGGCGGAAGATGATCCGCAGCCCGGGCAGGCGCTGCTCCACCGCCGCCAGGATCTGTTGCCCGAGGGCGATCTCGCTGTCGTCGGAAAGGCCGATGGTGATGGTCCGGCCACGGGTCTCCCGGCCGCCCACCGACAGGCTCAGGGCCAGGCGGCAACGATCGATGGCCTCGCCGATCAGCGGCGCCAGCTCATTGGCCCGGGTAGTCGGACGCAGGCCACGGCCGGTGCGCTCGAACAGCGGATCGCCGTAGATGTCCCGCAGGCGCCCGAGAGCGGCGCTGACCGCCGGCTGGGTGACCCCAAGGCGAATGGCGGCGCGACTGGCCCCGCCCTCCTCGATCAAGGCGACGAACACCCGAAGCAGGTTGAGGTCCACCGCTTCGATATCAACTGAATTCATATCAGATAGCCTCTATAGCGCGTTGCTCTATATTCTAGCCTTCTTAAAATGTCCCCCATAACCTTTTATCGCCCACTAAGCGATTGAGCGATAAGGCTTTTCAAGCGACACAGGAATATCCGCAGCCGGTGCAACCCGGGCCCGATGGGCGCCAGGGAGGCACGACGGATACCAGGGGACTAGACATGAAACAGCATGCCAAGCACGGCGCAGCCCTGGCGGCCTTGGCCCTGCTGCTGGTGGTGCCTGCCGGGGCGTTGACGGCAACGCTGGCGAGCCAGGAAACGGGAACGGATACCGCCGGCCCCTGCTCAGCGCCCGAGCCACACTGCATGCAGGAGGCCCCAGGCTCGGCATCCGGCCAGCAGGTCATCAGCCAGTTGCAACGGGCGCTGGCCGCACGGGACTACTACCAGGGCCTGGTCGATGGCGTGGCAGGTGAACAGACCGCCCAGGCGATCTTCCTGTTCCAGATGGACTGCGAGTTGCCGCTGACCGGCAGCCTCAATGCCCGAATCCTCAAGTTGCTGCACATCCCCAGCCCTGCCTGGTTAACCGAATGACGCCACGGCTGGACCCGCCGTGTACGACCTCTTCAAGCCATCGACTGCCCACCGCGGGCCTGCAAAGCACTGCCCCATGACTCCAGCATCAACCACCCGCCAGCCCTGGCGCTTCAGCCTGGCCGTGGCCATCGTCGCCGGCATGGCCCTGGCGATCTGCGCACGGATCATCCAGCTGCAAGTGACCGACAAGGCCTTCCTGATCAAGCAGGGCGATGCCCGCAGCCTGCGGCACCTCGGCCTGCCCGCGTACCGGGGGCTGATCACCGACCGCAACGGCCAGCCGCTGTCGGTGAGCACCCCGGTCACCACCCTGTGGGCCAACCCCCGGCAGTTGCTCGAACAACGCCCGCATTGGCCGGCCCTGGCCCAGGCCCTGGAAATCCCGCCAGCCCGCCTGGAGGCCTTGCTGCTGGGCAATCGCCACAAGGCGTTTCTCTACCTGCATCGGCGCCTGGCACCGCAAGTCGCCGAACGCATGCTGCAGCAAGTGCAAGCGCTCAAGATCGACGGTGTGCACGCCGTGCAAGAGTCGCGGCGCTTCTACCCGGCCGGGGCGACGGCGGCCCATGCGGTGGGTTTCACCGATATCGACAACCGCGGCAGCGAGGGCATCGAGCTCGCCTATGACCCACTGCTGAGCGGGCACGATGGCTTGCAACGGGTGCTGAAGGATCGGCGTGGGCAGTTGATCCAGGACCTGGGCGTGTCCCGCCCGGCCCGGCCCGGCCAGCACCTGGCGCTGTCCCTGGACCTGCGCTTGCAGTACGTCGCCCATCGCGAGCTGCACCAAGGCATCGAGGACAACGGTGCCGATGCCGGCAGCGTGGTGATCCTAGACGTCAAGACCGGGGAGATCCTCGCCCTGGCCAACCAGCCCAGCTACAACCCCAACAACCGCGCACAACTGAGCCCGGCAATGATGCGCAACCGCGCCGTGGTGGACGTGTTCGAGCCAGCCTCGACCATCAAGCCGTTCTCGGTGGCGGCGGCCCTGGAAAGCGGGCGCTGGAAACCCGGCGACAGCGTGCACGTCGACACCGGCACCCTGAAGGTCGGCCGCTACACCATCCGCGATGCCTCCAGGACCGCCGGCGAAACCCTGGACCTGACCGGCATCCTGGTGCGTTCGAGCAACGTGGCGATCAGCAAGGTGGCCTTCGACATCGGCGCGCCACGCATCCATGACCTGCTGCAACGGGTGGGCCTGGGCCAGGCAACGGGCCTTGAATTTCCCGGCGAACGGCTCGGCGTGCTGCCCAACCGGGCAACCTGGCACCCGAGCGAAACCGCCACCCTCGCCTACGGCTACGGTCTCTCGGTCAGCGCGGTGCAACTGGCCAGGGCCTACGCCACCCTGGCCAACGGTGG
The DNA here is from genome assembly GCF_058781435.1 of Pseudomonas sp. FW507-12TSA. Lineage (NCBI taxonomy): Bacteria > Pseudomonadati > Pseudomonadota > Gammaproteobacteria > Pseudomonadales > Pseudomonadaceae > Pseudomonas > Pseudomonas sp. FW507-12TSA. The sequence continues at coordinate 67,770 of NZ_JBYSWT010000005.1, read as the reverse complement.
CGTCCGCCTGCCCTTGTCGCTGCTGCGGCTATCGGCGCCGCCCAAGGGCGTGCAGGCCATGGCGCCGCAGGTGGCCAACCGCGTGCGGGACATGCTGGTGCAGGTGGTCGAGGGGCCGCGGGGTATCTACCGGGCGCGGGTCGCGGGTTACCAGGTGGGCGGCAAGAGCGGCACGGCGCGCAAGACCGGTGCCGGAGTCCAGGGCTACCTGGCGCGCTCCTACCGGGCGATGTTCGCCGGTTTCGCCCCGGCTGCCGCGCCGCGCTACGTGATCGTGGTGGTGGTGGACAACCCGCGCCAGCACGGCTTCTTCGGCGGCCTGGTAGCGGCGCCTTTGTTCAGCCGGATCATGGCCGAGACCCTGCGCCTGAACCAGGTCGCCCCGGACCCGGGCTGAGGCCAGCCCATGTCCATGCTCGTGCGCATCCGTCCACCGCCACGGCCCGCCGCGCTCCGACCCACGATCGTGGTTGCCCCCGGCGACCACCGCCAATGTTCCCCATGCTGGCCGGCCATCCGCCTGGCCGGTCACTGCCCAGCCCCAAGAGTCTTCGATGCCAGAGCACACTCCCTTCCACGATCAGGTCGACAACCAGCGGATCGTCAACCGCCGCATCATCGCCAGCGCCGTGCTGGTGATCGTCCTGACCTGCGCGCTGGTGGGCCGGCTGTACGTCCTGCAGGTGACGCAACACGACTATCAAGTGGCGGTGTCCGAGAAGAACCGCATCCACCTGCGCCCGATCCCGCCGCCCCGGGGCCTGGTGTATGACCGCAACAAGGTGCTGCTGGCGGGCAACGTACCGACCTTCAACCTGTTCCTCACCCGCGAGCGGGCCGGCGACGTGGCAACGGTGATCGCCCGCCTGAGCCGGATCCTCGGCCTGGACGCCGGGCAACAGGCGCGAATTGCCAAGTTGCTGCAACGCCGTGGGCGGGCCTTCGAGCCGCTGATGCTGCTGCCGGACCTGAGCGAGCGGCAGATCGCCCTGATCGCGGTGAACCAGTTCCACCTGCCGGGGCTGGACGTCCAGGCGCAGTTCTCGCGGGTCTATCCCTTGGGGGAACATTTCGCCCACTCGGTGGGTTATGTCGGGCGGATCAACGAACAGGAATACTCGCGTCTCGACCCGGCCAAGTACCTGCGCAGCCAGTTGATCGGCAAGACCGGCATCGAGCGTTTCTATGAAGAGGCGCTGCATGGCCGCATGGGTTACGAAGAGGTGGAGACCAACGCCCAGGGCCGGGTCATGCGGGTACTGCGCCGCCAGCCACCGGTGCCGGGCCAGGACGTCGTGCTGAGCCTGGACGTGCGCTTGCAGGGCGCCGCCGAAGCGGCCCTTGGCGAGCGCCGGGGCGCGGTGGTGGCCCTGGACCCGGACACCGGCCAGGTGCTGGCCATGGTCAGCCGCCCGAGCTTCGACCCCAATCCCTTCGTCAAGGGCATCGGTGCCGGGGCCTATGCCGCCCTGCGCGACTCCGCCGACATGCCGCTGTTCAACCGGGTGCTGCGCGGGCTCTACCCGCCCGGCTCGACCATCAAGCCCATGGTGGTGGTCGCCGGGCTCGACAGCGGCGTGACCACCCCGAGCCAGCGGGTGTTCGATCGCGGCTACTACGAACTGCCCAACTACCGGCACAAGTACCGCAACTGGAATCGCGGCGGCGATGGCTGGGTGGACATGTACGACGCGATCATGCGGTCCAATGACACCTACTTCTACGACCTGGCGCACAAGCTGGGCATCCGCCGGCTGCACGACTACCTCAGCGAGTTCGGCCTGGGGCAGCGGGTGTCCATCGACATGTTCGAGGAGTCGCCCGGGCTGATGCCATCCCCGGAGTGGAAACGCGCGAGCCGCCGCCAGGACTGGTACCCCGGGGAGACCCTGATCCTGGGGATCGGCCAGGGCTACCTGCAGGTCACCCCGCTGCAACTGGCCCAGGCCACCAGCCTGATCGCCAGTCGAGGGATCTGGCACCGGCCGCACCTGGCGCTGTCGGTCGGCGGCCAGGCTCTGGCCGACCCGCAACCGCTGCCGGACATCCGCCTCAAGGACCCGCAGACCTGGGACCGGGTGATCCAGGGCATGCAGATGGTCATGCACCACCCACGCGGGGTCGGGCGCCGGGCGGCCCGTGGCGCGCAGTACCGGATCGCCGGCAAGAGCGGCACCGCCCAGGTGGTGGCGATCAAGCAGGGCGAACGCTACAACCGCGCCAAGACCCATGAACGCCACCGCGACAACGCCTTGTTCGTCGGCTTCGCCCCGGCCCAGCGCCCGGCCATCGTGGTCGCCGTGATGATCGAGAACGGCGAGGCCGGCGCCCGGGTGGCAGGCCCGGTGGTGCGCCAGGTGATGGACGCCTGGCTCTTGGATGACAGCGGCCGGCTCAAGGCCGAGTACGCCGTGCCGGCCGCCGGGGAGCAGGCGACGCTCGGCGAACCACGGCGCGCCGCCAGCGCAACCCTTTGAGGCCCATGCCGGGCCCATCGCCAACCGCAGTCGAGGAACCTTTGATGCGACTACTGAAGAACCTGGGCTGGTGTGCCCTGGCCATCGCCAGCCTGCTGGTGCTCGGCGCCAGCGGCACCTACCTGTACCTGCAACCGCAACTGCCCGATGTGGCGACGCTCAAGGACGTGCAGTTGCAAGAGCCGCTGCAGATCCTCAGCCACGAGGGCAAGCTGATCGCCGAATTCGGCGAGATCCGCCGGATTCCCATCGCCAACGCCGATATCCCCGATGACTTCCTCGCAGCCTTCATGGCCGCCGAGGATGGCAACTTCCGCCAGCACGTCGGCGTCGATCCCTCGGGGCTGCTGCGCGCGGCCCTGGAGCTGGCCAGGAGCGGGCATGTGCGCTCCGGGGGCAGCACCATCACCATGCAGGTGGCGAAGAACTTCTTCCTCAGCCAGGAGCGGACCTTTTCGCGCAAGCTGACCGAGATCCTGCTGGCCTTGCAGATCGAACGCAGCCTGTCCAAGGACGAGATCTTCAACCTGTACGTCAACAAGATCTACCTGGGCAAGCGCGCCTACGGCATCGCCGCTGCCGCGCAGGTCTACTACGGCAAGCCGGTGGCGCAACTGACCCTGGCCCAGACGGCGATGATCGCCGGCCTGCCCAAGGCGCCGTCGCGTTTCAACCCGATCAACAACCCGACCCGGGCCAAGCAGCGCCGGGACTGGATCCTGGGGCGCATGCACGAGCTGGGCAGCATCGATGCCGCGCGCTACCAGGCAGCCCTGGCCGAGCCGCTCACGGCCCGCTACCACGCACCGGAACCCGAGGTGGACGCGCCCTACGTGGCGGAGATGGCCCGGGCGCAGATGGTCGAGCGTTTCGGCGAACAGGCCTACACCCGAGGGCTGCAGGTGGTGACGACGGTCACCGCGCCATTGCAGGCGGCGGCCAACAGCGCGCTGCAAAAGGGCTTGAAGGTGTATGACCGGCGCCACGGCTATCGCGGCCCCGAGGCCCAGCTGCGTGGCACGCCGCGGCCGGACTGGCCACAAGCGCTGCAGGCCTACCCGACCCTGGGCGGCCTGAAGGCGGTGGCGGTGACCCAGGTCCTGGACCAGAGCCTGGTGATCGTCGATGGCAGTGGCCGGGAACACGCCGTGCCCTGGTCGACCATGGCCTGGGCCCGGCCCTTCATCAGCCACAACGCATTGGGCCGCGCCCCGGCGCGACCGGCCGACCTGGTCAAGGTGGGAGATGTGATCCGCGTCGAACAGCAAGATGCACAGCCACCGGCCTTCAGCCAGGTGCCCAAGGCCCAGGGTGCGCAGGTGTCGGTGGCAGCGGAAGATGGCGCGATCCGTGCGCTGGTGGGCGGCTTCGACTTCCAGCAGAGCCACTTCAACCGGGTGCTGCAAGCCAAGCGCCAGCCGGGTTCGAGCTTCAAGCCCTTCATCTACGCCGCAGCGCTGGACAACGGTTTTACCCCGGCGAGCATCGTCAACGACGCGCCCATCGTGCTGGGCAGCGACTACGCCGGCCCGGCCTGGCGCCCACGCAACGAGAACCGCACCTTCCTCGGCCCGATCCGCTTGCGCGAGGCGCTGTATCGCTCGCGGAACATGATCGCGATCCGCCTGGTGCAGGCCATGGGCATCGACCCGACCCTCGACTACATCCGGCGCTTCGGGTTCGCCGCCGACGATCTGCCGCGCAACCTGTCCCTGGCCCTGGGCACGGCCTCGGTGACGCCCATGGAGGTGGTCGCGGCCTGGAGCGTGTTCGCCAACGGCGGCTACCGGGTCACGCCCTACCTCATCGAGCGCATCGAGGACCGCAATGGCCAGCTGCTCTTCGCCGCCAACCCGAGCTGCGCCCCCAGCCTGCGCAATCCGGCGCCAGCCGCCGTGGCCGAACAGGTGGTGGACGGCCGCACCACCTACCTGCTGACCAGCATGCTCCAGGACGTGATCAAGCGCGGCACCGGGCGCGCTGCCGCCGCCATGGGGCGACCGGACATTGCCGGCAAGACTGGCACCACCAACGACGCCAAGGACTCCTGGTTCACCGGCTACAACGGCGACTACGTGACCAGCGTCTGGGCCGGTTTCGACCAGCCGCAAAGCCTGGGCCGCCGGGAATGGGGGGTGACCATCGCCCTGCCGATCTGGATGGACTACATGGGCCAGGCCCTGGCAGGCAAGGCCCCCTACTCGCAGCCCGAACCTCCGGGCATCGTCACCCGGCGCATCCACCTGGAAGATGGCACGGCCGCGCCCGCGGACGCCGCGCACACGGCCATGGAGCTGTTCAAGAGCGAGAGCGCACCGGCGCTGGAGAATACCGCGCCCGCCTCGAACCCGGCCGTGGAGCGCACCTTGCAGGAGCTGTTCTAAACCCCGCGCCCCTAGCCCTGGGCCTCGAAACCCGGATGAAAGCGCACTTCGCCCTCCGGGCAACGGCCCTGGAACGCCAGCGCCTGGAAGTACTCAGGGGGCACCCCGGGCAATACCGGTCCTTGCCCGGCCTTGAAGCCAAAACGCGCGTAGTAGGCCGGGTCGCCCAGCACCACGCAGCCGGCGGCGCCCTGCTCCTGCAACTGCGCCAGCAACTGGCGGATCAAGCGTGAGCCGATCCCCTGGCCCTGGCGCTCCGGCACTACCGACACCGGCGCCAGGCCAAACCAGCCGGGCTCGCCACCGCTGAAGACCACCGGGGAGATCGATCCATGGCCGAGCAGTGCACCGCCCTCCACGGCCACCAGGGACAGGGTCAGCGCGCCGGCACTGCGCAGCGCGTTGACGATGTACTGCTCGGTATGGCTGGAGCGAGGCGCATCGCGAAAGGCTTCGCGGGTCAGCTGTTCGATGGCCGGGATATCGCCGGGACGTTCGGCGCGCAGGATCGGGTTCATGGGCTGCGGATACTCTCAGGAAGGGACCGGCGCTCAGCCGGCCGCGTCGATGTGGCGCCGCGTGTCGTGGTCGATCTGTTCGCGCAGGGCTCGGAACAGCGGCGTGGCGCTAGTGTAGCGGCGGCCGTAGTCGAGGTTGAAGCGGTAATCGAAATCCGCCGGGTTGCGCCCCTGGTTGTGCTGCATCAGGGTCTCCAGCTTGTCCAGGGCCTTGACCGCCCGGGCCTCGGCCGAGCTGGCATTCTCGTATTCGTCCCACAAGGCCAGCAGGCGCTGGCGGGCCGGGGCATCGAGGCAACTGGCGAGGGTCTGCAGGTCTTCGCGCTCCTGCTGGCCCTTGTCCGGGTGGGCCGCCTGCCGCACCGCCGGGATGTCGCCATGGATGGCTTCGCCCAGGTCGTGGACGATGCACAGCTTGAGCACTTGCAAGAGGTCCAGCTCGCCCAGCTGGTCTTCCAGCAGCAAGGCCATCAGGCACAGGCGCCAGCTGTGCTCGGCGGTGCTTTCCTGGCGACCGCTGGAGGTGTGGGCACTGCGCAGTACGTCCTTGAGGCGCTCCGCCTGGCGCAGGAATTCGAGGCGACCGCCGAGGAGTTGATCGTTCATGGCTAAACCTGGATGAAATGACAGCCCAGCCTAACCACGATGTGTGTAACCGACCACGGATAAAATATCCGTGGCGCCGGAGCAGGCTGGAGTCAGAGGGTTTCCACCAGCCGCACCGCGTTGCCGTCGGACAGGTTCAGGCGGGTCCAGCGGCACTGGCTGGCCGCAATGGGCACGATGGCCGAATCGTTGTGGCCACTGAAGAACTCCAGCGCCGGGGGCGCCAGCACTTCGCGCCACCCGAGGTCGTCGAGGGCCCTCTCCTTGCGCACGATTTCCTCGGTGCAGAAGCCCCACAAGGATTGCCCCAGCAACTCGCTCAAGGGCACGCCGAACTCCCCGGCGCGAGTGGCCGAGCAGGCCAGCAGGCGGTGGGTCAGGTCGCAGACCAGGTGCACCGCGCGCGGGCTGTCGTTCACCAACCGGGCCAGGGCCTGGTCGGCGGCGGCGCTGAGGTTGGCCGCCAGCAGTTGCTCCAGCTTGGCGCGCTCGCTGGGTTCCATGGCTTGCTGGCCGTTTTCCCAGCGGGAAATGCTCGACTGCGCCACCCCGAACAGCTCGGCGGCGTGCTGCTGCTTGACCCGGTGCAGCAGGCGCCAGCGGCGCAAGGCCAGGCCCAGGTGCGGGGAGGTGAACAAGGATGCGGACATGAAAGCGACAGGTCCCGGCTGGAAAGACGCGACAGTTTGCCCGGGGCCGCAGCCTGCCGGCAAATCGGCCTGACCGAGCGCACCAGCGCTGGACAAGCGGGCCGAAGCCGCAAAAACTCTCGGCCCTCGCCCACCATCACGGCGGCACCATCAGCCAGGGACTCCGGCAGAATGCTCAATGTGTTGTTCGTCTGCAGCCAGAACAAGCTGCGCAGCCCCACCGCCGAACAGGTATTCGCCGATTGGCCGGGGATCGTCACCGCGTCCGCCGGGCTCAACCACGATGCCCAGGTGCCCCTGGGCCCGGAGCTGGTGCAATGGGCCGGGCTGATCCTGGTGATGGAAACCCGGCACCGGGAAAAACTGCGCAAGCGCTTCAAGCAGCACCTGCACCAGCAACAGGTGGTGTGCCTGAACATTCCCGATGACTACGAGTTCATGGACCCACAACTGATCCAACTGCTGCAACAACGGGTGCCACCCTTCCTGCCCGAATCCTGACGGCCGCTGCGCGCCCGTGCGCAGCCTGCGGCAGCGGCTACACCAAACCTGTAACCGCTGCTGAGCCTGCGAAGCTGCGACAAGGCCCGCAGGGCCTTCAGCGATCGACCGTATAACCCACTACAGAAGCGCCTGGAGCAGTTCCGGGGAGGCGTTGTACAGCGGGGTACGGCCTTGCAGCAGGATCTGTGCGCTGCGCCGGTAGGCAGCGCCATCGATCGAGAGCTCGCCGCCATGCACGCGGGCGCTGATCAGAGTCTCGAGGATGCCGGCGGGGTTTTCGATGGCCAGCGGATACTCGCTTCGGGTCGCGCTCAATTGCCGGGGCTGGGCCAGCAGTTGCTGGGCCACGGTGCCCTCGGCCAGGCAGGCCGCCGCCAGGCAACAGCCGCCGGATACCGCCAGGGACGGATGGGCGTTCTGCGGGGTGAAGTAGCGGGTGGCGATATCACCGCCTTCGCGGGCCGGGCTGACGATGCAGATCTTGGGAATGGTTTCGCTGCGTCGCAGTTCCTCGGCCGTCAGCAAGCCACCGTCGCGCCGACGCAAGCCCATGCGCAGGCCGCCCTCGACCATCAGCCCCAGCAGGCGCTCCTTGAACAGCGGGTCGGCGTCCAGCTGTGCCGGGGTTTCCTGGCCGGTCTTGCCCAGGTCCGTGGCCCGCACAATGACCATGGGTACCGCCACATCGATGCAGGTGGCCTGGATACCGTGTAGCAGGTCGACGCGCTGCCCGGTGGGAAACAGCGCCCCGGTCTTGGCGCCTACCGGGTCATCGAGGAACAGATCGACCCCGGGGAACTGGCCATTGACCCCGGGGATCCGCGTGTCGCTGAGCAGCCGGCCGGCGTGGAAGCCCAGGCGCGCGCGCAGGGTGGTCTGGGTGTTGCTGTTGTAGATCTCGATCTGCCCGTCATTGACCTCCGGCGACAACCAGCCCCGTTGCCAGGCGTACAACGGCAGGGCCGCCGACATGTTGCCGCAGTTGACGCTCCAGTCGATGGTGCTCTTGCCCGCCGCCAGCTGCGCCAGGGTGCTGATCATCCGCGTCTGGCCGGGGCGACGCTCGACGATGAACACCTTGTTGCTGGTGGGACCGCCCCGGCCCAGGCCGGTGATCTGGCTGTTGCCCGGCCACTCGCCAGCCAGGGGTACGCCCATCAGGTGGCGCAGCAGTTCCTCCACCAGGGCCTCGTCCTCGGGCAAGTCTTCCCGGGCCAGGATCAGCCCGGTGGAGGTGCCGCCACGGGCGTGGCACACCGGGAATTCAAGGAGGCTGGCTGGGCAGGCTGGCAGCTTGTGCAGATCGGACATGGCGGGCACCTCCACGGTGGGCGAAAGGAGCCGCCCCTTGTCGGGCAGGCAACAAGCGGCGGCGCAGCATGATAAACCCTGGCAGCCGATCCCGGGGCGCCAGCATGGCAAGCCGCTGTCGCCTGCGGCAGCGCTTGCTCGCAGGACTCGAGCACCGTATTTTCTAGCGCCGCCGCGCGGCCCTGCTGTCAGCGCGAGGCTTTATCCGCCGCCCATGGACCAGGAGCGATGTCATGTCACAAGCCCCCCAACAACTGCTGTTTCTGCCTGGTGCCTCGGGCAATCGTCAATTCTGGCAACCCCTGGCCACGCAGCTGCGCCATCCGGCGCGCCAAGTGCATCTGGGCTGGCCCGGTTTTGGCGATACCCCGGCACAGCCAGACGTCCAGGGCATGGACGATCTGGTGGACCTGGTGCTGCAACGCATCGACCAGCCGACAGCGCTAGTGGCCCAATCCATGGGCGGCATCATTGCGGTGCGTGCGGCCCTTGAGCGACCGGAGCGGGTCACCCACCTGGTCTTGAGCGTCACCTCTGGCGGCGTGGACATGAGCGACCTGGACGCCGCCGACTGGCGCAACGATTACCGCACGGCCTACCCGCAACTGCCCCGCTGGTTTGTCGACGATCACAGCGACCTTGGTCCGCGCCTGGGGGAGTTGTGCATGCCGGTGCTGCTGCTCTGGGGCGACCGCGACCCCATCAGTCCAGTGGCGGTAGGCCAGCGTCTGGCCCGCCTGTTGCCACAGGCCCTCTTGCGCATCGTGCCCGAGGCCGAGCACGACCTGGGCCTGACCCATGCCACTGAGGTGGCGCAGTGGCTCGATCAGTTCCTGGGCAACCACCGGACCGAGGGCGCCACAGCGAGCGCCTAACCCTGGCCTTGCACCGCTCGTCTTGCGCTCGCGCTTTTTGGGGCTGGCCATTTGACTAACCATCTTGAGGATCTAGATTCCACTCGCGACTTCATGGAAGTGCATCCAGCCCGCTGTCGGCATACCGGGCCAGAGACCCGATGCTCGGTGGTCGCCCCCCGGAAAAGGTGATCAACCATGCGCCTGGACAACCGGGTGCCCAACCTGACAGCAGGGAGCTGGATATGAGCTACGAAAACGAAAAAGTCGTGGACATCATGATCGTCATCGATGCCCTCACCATCTTGCAGTGCGCCGAACAGGGCGTTTTCCCGGGCGGCCTGAGCCCACACCCCGACCAACCGACTCAGCTGTACAGCTTTTACATGCCCAACTCGTCCACCCGGGTTTCCGACCAGGTCGTCTGCATGTACACCACCCGCAACTACGTCAGCGGCGGCAGCAACAGTGAAGGCACCGCCGAGCTCTCGGTGGACCTGAACCAGGATGATTACGTCCACTGGCGCACCACCACCCTGACCAAGGACATGAAGTACTCGGCAATCCTCTACCAGTACACCCAGACCAATCCTGACCCCGCCACAGACAGGAATGTCTACCTGGATCAAATAACCGCCAATGTCTCGCCGAACACCCCGATGCCCATCATCAACAACAGCAACCCTCCGGGCAGCTACTGCGAGCAGCCGTTCCCGCAGAAGGTCACGGCCTACTACTGGAGCGCGCGTGCCGCCAAGGCCTGCAGCAACCTGAGGTACAACTGGTCGTTCATGATCGTAGGCAACGACAAGATCCTCGGCTATTGCGCCTGGGATCCCTACTTCGTCATCAGCTAGCTCTCTAGGCTCCTGCCTCTCTCTGCGCCTGGGAGAGGGGCTGGCCTCAGGCTCGCCGCGCCAGCAGCAACAATGACGCCGCCCCCGAAAGCAAGACCGCGCAACCACGGTTGAACACGCGGCGCCCGGCGGGTTGGCCGAACCAGCGGCGCATGTGCAGGCCCATGCCGGCATAGGCGGCGATGGCCACGCACTCCAGCACCAGGAACAAGCCCCCAAGCATCAGGAACTGCCCGGCCACCGGCGCCGTGGGATCGATGAACTGCGGCAGGAATGCGCTGAAGACCAGGATCGCCTTGGGATTGCCGATGGCGATCAGGAACTCCTGTCGGGCCAGGGCCAACAGTCCGCCTGCAGCGTCCCGGCCTTCGACCTCGACGCGGGTATCGGCCGTCCACAGCCGATATGCCAGGTACAGCAGGTAGCCAGCGCCAAGAATCTTGATCCCGTGGAACAGTAGCTCCGAGGCCTGCAGCACCGCCGCCAGCCCCACCGAGGCCAGGCCGATCATCAGCATGAAGGCCAGCAAGCGCCCCACCCCGGCCAGGCACGAAACCCGAAAACCAAAGGTGGTGGCGTTCTTCACCGAAAGCAGGTTGTTGGGGCCGGGCGCCATATTCAGCGCAAAACAGGCAGGCAGGAACAAAACCAGGGTGGTGAGGTTCATTGGTGGTGCACCTTGGGCTGGGCTTCGAAGCGGGTCAGCCGCGAATATAAAAGAGCGCCAGGGCGCCACACAACCTGCCATCCCTAGCGCTGGCGCGCCGTACGCTCGATGGCCGCCAGCACCTGGGGTTGGCAGGGCGGTGGCAGGTCATGGCCCATGCCGGGAATCAGCAACCACTCGGCACCGGGGATCGAACGCGCGGTGTCCTCGCCACAGGCCGCGGGCACCAGCGGGTCGTCGCTGCCATGGACCACCAGGGTCGGCGCCTGGATGCTGGCCAGCCGAGCCCGGCGATCGCCAGCACAGGCCAGGGCCGCCAGCTGGCGCATGAAACCTGCAGGGTTCCAGCCCCGGCGCAGTTCCTCCAGCACCAGCTCGCGTTGGGCCGCTTCGTCGAATGCCCGGACACTGCCGGCGATGCAGCGGGCCAGGGCCAGGCGCTGGGCAACATGGCCCTCCAGGTCGAGCGCCGGGTCTGCCGCTGGCGCCGTCAGCAAGGCCATGACCTGCGGTGCGGGCGGCGGCAAGGCCGGGTTGCCGCTGCTGGCCATGATCGAGGTCAACGAACGCACCCGCTGCGGATATTCGCAGGCCAGCACCTGGGCAATCACCCCGCCCATGGAACGCCCCACCACATGGGCTCGCTCGATGCCCAGGTGATCCAGCAGCCCCAGGGCATCGGCGGCCATGTCTTGCAAGCTGTAGGGCAGCGCCAACGGCCGACCGGCCAGCAGTGCCGCAAGATCCGGAACATCGGCCTCGACCAGATGCGTCGAAGCGCCAACATCGCGATTGTCGAAACGAATCACCCGGAACCCACGGGCCGCCAGGTCCCGGCAAAAGTCCGAGGTCCAGCGCACCATCTGGGTGCCCAGGCCGGCGATCAGCAGGATCGCCTCGGCGGTCTCGTCGCCATGACTGTCCCAGGCCAGTTCGATGCCATTGACCAATGCATACTGCAGGCCGGCACCCGGCCGGGCCATCACTGCCCTGCCCCGGCGAGCTGGGCCCCATTGGCCAGGCGCAGGGCATGTTCACGGATATCTTCGGGCCAACCTTGCAGTCGGTGGCCCAGGCCCTCGAGATCACCGGCGAACAAGGCGCGGGTGGCTTCTTCGTAGCCGGGCAAATCCCCGGCCAGCGCCAGCATGAACTGATAGGCAGCCTCTTGCGCCATGCGTCGTTGCTGCGCCGCATCGGGATTGCGCCGGGCCTCGTCCACCAGCCGCCGCAGCACCGCCGAGGCACCACCGGGCTGGCTGGCCAGCCAGTCCCACTGGCGTGGCAGCAAGGTCACCTCGCGGGCGATCACCCCCAGCTTGGGCCGCCCACGGCCACGGGGCGAATCGGCCGCAACCTCCACCTCGGTCTCGGCAGCCGCGGCCGAACGGTAACGCCCGCGACCCGGTGCGGGGGCCTGCGCCAGGCGTTGCGTCAATTCGGCCTCGCTGCCCCGCAGGTCGAGGTCGATGACCCGCCCCGTAGCATCGTCGAATACCAGCAGGCTGGCGCAAGCCGGATCCCGGGACGCGTCGCGCACCGCCAGGGCCACTTCCAGCAACGGGCCACGGGCCAGCAAGCGCTGGGCCTGGAAGGCGGTGACAGGTTTGGTGAGGATGTCGGACATGGCAACGGTCTCATGAAGATGAAGCCGAATAATACCCGGGTAATAAAACACCAATCAATATACCCGGGTAAAAATATTCGATCCGCCGTCTCCGGCCCTTCCCGGTTCAGTGGGTATCGCGCTCCGGCGGGGCTGGCTCGGCGCTGGCCGGGATGTCGAAACCCCAGTCGCCATGCAGGTACCAGTCTTCACCGAGCATTTCGGAAGGATGCATGGTGCGATCCGAGCCGTTGCCACACGACAAGGCATTGGCGGCGCAGTAACGGTCGCAGCCCCAGCAGATGCGCTCGGGATGCTTGGGGGAAAGGGGAAAGGGCTTGGCCATGGGAACTCCCGGTGCCGGGGAAAGGAGCTTCAAGTTAAAACGTCCCATGCGCCGCGACCTTGATCCCGATCAAGCCCGGCCTGCCAGCGTGGCGAGGCCGGAAAGACTGTCGGGGTTTCCCGGGGCACAGCGGCCCTGGCACTGGGCATATCGGCAGAACCGGTCCGCGAACTAGTCCATCTGTACTAATGACGAGCCGTTTTCGGCGTCGCTATAGTCCTGCCCACACCCCTTCCTTGTGTTCCACCTCCCTCTCACCGCAGCCCTGCGGTGCGAGGGTTCCCTCCCCCCTTTTCCAAGACTGCCGAGCCGTTGCCGGCCCGGTGCAGATTTAGCTGCGAAAGCCGGAACGCCGCCGCTATGATGGATCCCCATGAATCCAAGCCCCGCGATCCGCCAACCCTGCCCGCCCGGTGCCTGCGTCTGCCAACGCGAGCAGTTGCTGGACACTCCCGGAGCCGACCTGCGCATCCTCAATCTCACGCGCCAGGAAGAAAAACGCCTGGTCGAGCGCCTGGAGAATCTCAAGGACCTGGCCGACCTGGAGCACATGCAACGCCGGATGTACCAGCAACTGGGAATCCGCCTGGAAATCACCCCCAGCGACAATGAAGTGCGCAGCATGCGCGGCATCGCCATCGTCCTGGTCGAGCATCCCGGACTGTGCCGCAAGACCCGGCAGAACATACCCGCCGCAATTCGTCGGGCCATGGAGATCCGTCCGGAAATCGCCTACCGCCTGCTCGACTCCCAAGACCTGCTGCGCGACGCCTGAAACGCCCGGTGCTTGCAGCCACAACGCCAAGGCTTGAGAATCGCCGCTGTTTTTCCCTGGAATGCCCATCATGCAGAACACTCCCCTGAACGCCGCCGACTTCGAGACGCTCGAAGACACCCTGCTCAAGTACGGCGACGACCACTCGGTACTCAACCCCTGCGAGCTGGACGGCTACTTCACCGCCCTGGTGTCGGGCCCGGCCCAGGTCGATATCGCCGAATGGTTCCCGGCGATCTGGGGCGGCGAGAACCCGGCCTGGGAAAGCCCGCAGGAATGCCGACAGTTCATCGACCTGTGCGTGCGCCACATCAACAGCCTGGCGGTGCAACTGGACAGCGACGCCGCAGGCTTCAAGGCGCGCCTGGAAGCCACCGAGCACCAGGGCCAATCGTTGTTGCTGGCCGAGGAATGGTGCTTCGGCTACCTGCGCGGGGTCGCGGTGGGCAACTGGCCGCAGATGCCGGCGCCGCAGACCGCCTTGCTGCAGACCATCATCGACTGCGCCGAGCAGGACCACTTCGAGCTGCCGGCGGACCTGGATATCGCCCTGCACCAGCAGCAGCTGGCGAGCATCGAACCGGCCGCCCGCCAGTTGCACCAGTACTGGTCGAGCCAGCGCTAATCCCACCGCCGCCTCTCTGGCCTGCACACCCACCGGGCCCCTCTGGCGAGCCCGGCTCTTCAAGGATGAATGCCCGATGATCGAATGGATCAAGCGTCTGTTTGGCCGTGATGCCTCGGCAACACACACCGAGCCCGCCCCACCGACGCTCACGGATTTGCTGGCAACCATGCAGACCTGCGCTCAGGATCCAGCGGGCGACTTCTACTACAGAACCGAGGCCGCCAATAGGTGGGGAGATTTTTTTACCACCGAGTTTCGCGTGACCTGTCGTAACCCAGATGGCGGGATCACCCAAGACTTGAGGAAGAATCCGCCTCTTCTACAGGCCGCCGCAGGCGGCGCCCTGGTGCATGCCTTCTATTACTACGCCTCGTTCAACGACGGGCAGGCCAAGATCAACAGTTTTCATCGCCAGGTCGTCCGTGCCGATAACGGCATGCCAGTGACTTGTGCCGACAAGATGTTGCTGTGTTTGCTGACCCGCTACAGGAAGACCACTGCAGCCTTGGTTGGCCGACATAATCATGTCGACCTAACCCAAAACGATCAGAGCTGCCAGTACATCATCTGCAATGCCAACAACCTGCACATTCCCCGGCAAGACATCCAGCTGTACCTGGAGGGCCAGTGGTACCCATTGCCCGCCATCGACGACCTCACCCTGAGCACCATCATGACGACCTGGAAGAACGAGGCCCATCTGAGCGCGACAGCCTTCGCAACGCTGCTCAAGGCGCTGAAGGTCTGAACACTCGCCCTCCCCCAGCGCCTCGTTGCTGCCGCCTCACCGAGCAGGCGCGTACTGCTCCACCAGCTTCCACAACAGGCGCCCCATGGGCAGGCGGTAGATATCGCTGTGGGCACCGCCACCCGATCCGGGCGAGTTGAACTGGGTGATGCCGTTCGACGCATCGATATAGGCCACCTTGTGCCCCTGGCCGGTGCCGTCGAACGGGTCGACACATCCCGCCTGGCCATACTTGCAGACCTCGAACCGGCCACCGGGAGTGGCGGAAGTATCGGAGGCGGTCATGCAATCGAATATCGGCTGATACAGCGAGCCCGGCGCAGCGCAAGCCTTGCGGTAGGAGCCGATGGAACCGGCCGGGTCGGTCCAGACCACGAAAGGCGCGCCGGTGGCCGAGTCTTCGGTGGCGGCGGTCAAGACGATCTTGGTCTTGTCCAGCCGTGCGAAGTCACGGTAAGGGGCGCCTTCACTGCCTAGCTGCGCTGCAAACCGGTTGATGCTCATGGCTCCCTGCAGACCGACCGCCAAGTCCACCGGGCTGCTCACCATGGACTGGTCGGGAAAGCCGCCCTGCAAGGGCACCAGTGCCGGCGAACTGAACACCGCCCGGGTCATGGCGCGAGCACCGAAGCTGTGCCCGAGGGCCACCACCCGGGCGTGGCTGCCGGAAGCTTGGAGGCTGAGCGGGATGGTTTCGTTGAGCAGCTTGTTCAACCAAGACAAACCGATCTCGTCGGCATCGTTGGCCTTGTTGGAGTAACTGAACACGTTGCCGAACGAGTTGGACCAGTAGGAAGGCCAGGTCACCCCGATCACCAGGGGGCGGAAGCTGCCTGCAGGACGGTCCTTGGCCAGCGGCTGGATCGCCTTGGTGCGGTCGATGGGACTTTCCTGCTGGCCACTGGCCGCTTCGAGCGAAGCCGCCATCAAGTTGCCGGTCAGGTCGTTGAAGTTGCGAATGGCTTCCTGTTGCGCGGTGTTCCAACCCATCACTATTACCAGGACATGGGTGTAGTTGCCCTGTTTCAGGTCCTTGGTCAAGTTGTCTTGCAATGACACCAGCGCGTACTTTCCATAATCATAAAGTTGATACTTCTTGGCATCTACCTTGTCGAGATTGGTCGAGATTTCGCAGGCGTGCCAATCGCTGACCTTGGCCAGGTCGTAGTCTTTTCGCGTCAAGGATATGGGCTTGGCGGCATAAGCGTTATATACAAAGCAGTGGCTTTTCGAGAAGTAAGGAACATTACCGCCACGATCGTCCCTGGCTACCGAGTTCTTGATGATGTGCGACACGAACATCGCCTTGGGATCGCTGTTCTGGAAGCGCTCGATCTGGCTGGACGTGCCCCAGCGGCTGGGTTGTTCGGCCTGGATGTACCGGCCACTCTTGACGAAACTGACCTGGGGATAGGGCTTGGGCCCACCCACCGTCGCTTGCGGGCTCTTTTCCAGGGCCACTACGTAGCCCGGGTAATGCAGGGCCGTGCCGGAGGGAAAGTACAGGCTGGAATGAAAACCTTGCGCATTGGTGCTCTCGACGTCCAACGCCGACTCATAGGGCTCCATGACCGTACCGGGCCCGGAACAACCGGCGATACTGATACCCAGGATCCAGATACCCGCCCACTTCAGACTCGCCATGACTGACTCCCTGGGTCATGTTTGACCCGGCTGCTGACAGTTGTATTTTTTATTCTTGGCTGGCGTGCAGCAACTGCACGCACCGTTGACTACAGCCTGAATATAGTCAGCAAATATCAAATAGCCATTAACTAGAAAACATCCAAGAAAAAATAAATAAAATCAAAGCAACGACACTGATAGTTTGATGCAATGCTGAAATGTCGAATATGAAAACTGGTAAACAACGCAACTTAAGCAGAAGCGAATAGCCAACTTATAATTAGCTGGCAATCAACTTAATCATTCATGCCGCGCAACACAGAGACTGCAAGTCGCAGGCGAGCGCAATCATTCATAACAGCCATCGCAGGCCTCCAGCAGGTTGAGCAGCAGTTGCTCATCGATCTGCTCGTCGTCCAGGCCAACGGGGCCGGCCTGGTCCGGGTCCGAGATGCACTCCAGCACCCGCAAGGGCAGCTGGGCGGCGCCGAAAAAAGCCAGGATGTCGCGCACTTCCTGTTCCCGTTGCACATGGTCGTTATGGAACAGCCAGGCGCTGTAGAACACCCCCTGGGGCCCCTGTCCCAAGTGCTCGCGGGCGATACGCAGCGACATGCCCAGACGCTGGTGGAGGAACTTCACCAGCGCCAGGTCGGTGCTGGGGGCCATCAAGGCGATGCTGATTCTGGACATGTCCTGATCCTGCAAAAAAGTCGGTGGGGCTCGACCCTAGTCCGGACGCCAGGGTTTGACACCTTGCAGATGCCGCTCGATGTCATCCATGTCGTCCTCGCCCAGGGTCAGGTCGAAGGGCTCGGTGAGGATCCTGCGCACCTGCGCCAAACGCCCGGTGACGCGCTCGTTGTCGATGAAGTCGGTGGTCGCGCGCTGGTAGTCCGCCACGGGCTTGTCCACGTAATGGCTGCCCATGCGGTGCAGCGACAGCACGATGAACTCCAGCTGCGCCAGGGCTTGCAGCGCCTGGTCTGCGGTGAGCGTGATCTTGCGGTTGTTCTCGCGTATCGGTCCTGCTGCCATCGCCCTGCCCTCAATCGCCCTGGGGGCCCTTGAACGGCGGCGCGCCCAAGCGTGCCGCATCGATGCCACAGGCCATGTTGCGTAGCTCGCCGATCACCGACTGCCGGGGAAAGGCCGCCCATTGCGCGTGGGCCTCCTTGCGCATGACCTCCACGCCCTGGGCGAAGGGTTCGGAGAAATACACCCGGCCCAGTTGCGCCGATTCATCGCGCTCGCAGTTGATGATCCGCACCACCCGCGAGCTGTGGATCAGGGGTTTGGAATCTCCCGGGGCGGTGGGCTTGCTGTAGTTGTTGACCAGGTAGAACTGCCGCAGATGCGGGTTGTTCTGGTACAGGGCCAGGGAGTTGGCCGCGAAGTAAGTCGCCGACTCCGGAGTGTCCAGCACTTTGAACATGGCCTCGGGACGCGCCGCGCCAGCATCGCCGGCCTGGTCATGGGCACAGCCCGCCAGCAGGAGCACGCCACCCAGCCACCACAGGCGCTTCATTGCGCTGCTCCCTGGGCCATGTCTGGCCGCTCCTGGCGCAACAACGTGGCATCGACGCTGCCTTGCAACGAACAGAGCATGCGGGTCTTGCCGTGCTCCACGCTGAGCATGAGGATCTTCTCCGCGGAGCCCGGGGCCGGGGCGATCTCGGAAACCGCCGCCGGGTTGTCCTGCCAGGGCGCCTGGGCGTTGGGCTTGATCTGCGGCCGGGAGATGAAGTACTCGCCAGCCTCCTGCCAGCCGGCCTGGGGCATGGCGGCCATCACCGCTTCCCGGCTGGCATCGATCTCCAGGCCCCAGAAGTAGTAGATGCCCTCGCTGCCCAGGTCGAACACGCTGTCGTAGTAGCCGGTCAACTTCAGGCCCTTGTCTTGCAGTGGGCGGGAGAAGGTGGCGGTGGAGGTCGAGCTGTCGTGCCGGTCGGGCACCGGAATCCAGGCGATACCTTGCTGGTCATCGTGCTTGAGAGCCACTACCCGGCCGAGTTCAGCGCGCTGCTGGTACAGGTCCTTGAAGAACGCCGGCTGGCATTGCATCAGGCTGTCGCTCAGGCTGGCCGCCAGCGAACTACCGGCCCACAGGCTCAACACAAGGGCCAGGGGCTTGGGTGAATGGCGGGAGATGGCGCGGATCAAATCCATTGTCAGAAGCTTCCGGGTCAGGCGAAAAAAATCGCGACTCTAAACCTCGCCAGCTTCCGACACAAATAATCCCGGGAGCCCAGGCTCCCGGGAACCGCCTCAGAGGAAAATGCTGCCACGCAGGTACAGCGCGCCATGGCCGCTGATGATGACCCGTCCGTTGTCCAGCACCTGGCACTGCAACTGGCCCTTGCGCGCCCCGCCCTGCTGCGCCCGCAACTGGCTCTTGCCCAGGCGCGCGGCCCAATAGGGAGCCAGCGAGGTGTGGGCGGAACCGGTGACCGGATCTTCATTGACCCCGACGCTGGGACCGAACCAGCGGGAAACGAAATCGAACTCCCGGGACGGCGCGGTCACCGCGATGCCGCGCACGCCGAACTGGGCCAGGGCCACGAAATCCGGCTGGAGCTCATCCAGCAGGCGCTCGTCGTCCACCACCAGCAGGTAGTCGTCGGTGCGATACAACGCCTCGGCCCGACTCAAGCCCAGGGCTTGCAACAAGGCCGCGGGGATCTCCACCGCTTCGGGCTGCTTGGCCGGGAAGTCCATGGACAGCAAGCCACCCTCGCGGCTGACCCGCAACTCGCCACTGCGGGTGAAAAAGCGCAGCACGTCGCGCTGCTCGCCCAACTGCTCGAACAGCACCCAGGCCGCTGCCAGGGTGGCATGGCCGCACAGGTCGACCTCTACCGTCGGGGTGAACCAGCGCAGCTCGAATCCCTCGTCCTTGGGCACGAAGTAGGCGGTTTCGGACAGGTTGTTCTCCTCGGCGATGCGTTGCAGCACCGCGTCCGGCAGCCAGGCCTGCAGCGGGCAGACCGCCGCCGGGTTGCCGCCGAAGACACTGGAGGTAAAGGCATCCACTTGAAAGATATCGATCTGCATCGCGGTCATTCCTCAGCGCCTTGGGCGCGGATCTGGTCCAGGTAGTTGTAGATGGTGTAGCGAGTCACGCCGAGGGCCGCAGCGGCCTTCTCGATCCCGCCCTTGACGATGAACAGGCCGCGCTCCTGCATCTGGCGCACGGCTTCGAGCTTGTGCTGCTTGGTCAACCGCGCCCCGGGCTCCGGACAGGCCGCCTGGATGATCTGGGCCAGCAGTTGCTCCATGTCCTGGGGCTCATCGCCCCGCGGCTCCGGCGCACTGCCCAGGCCCAGCATCTGCCCCAGGCAGGCATGGGCCGCGGCGATCCCGCTCAGGTCGCTGTTGCTGCACAGGCTGGCGAAGGGCTGCCCGCTGCTGTCGCGAAAGACCACGGTGGAGCTGCGCAGCTCGCGGCCATCGGGCGCCAGGGTCGGGTAGTTCTCCAGCACCAGCGGAGTGCTGCCGGAACGGTCGTGCAAGGCCCGCAGCACCGCGGCGAAGCCCAGGTCCTGGCGCGGTCCGCCCAGCACCGGACCACCGACCCGGCGCCCGGTGACATGGCCGTTGGCGATGGCGATGATCGAGCGCTCGGGCTGGTCGAGATCGTGCAGGACGATCTCCACATGCGGCCCCACCACACCGGCCAGCATCTGCAAGGTACTGCGCAGTACCTGCAAGACCAGCTGGCGCTCGGCCAAGACAGCGGAAGAAGGCTGGCTCATGGACACTCCGGGAAAAATCTTTGGCGAAAAATATCAACGTAATGTTGAATATTCAACTTTTTGTTTACCTGACCTCGATCAACCCTGGCCATCACGGCAATTGCATCGCCAGGGGCATTGCTGCAATATTCGCGGATGTTAAACGTTCTCATTTAAGTCTTCCCTCCAGCCGCTTGCGCAAAGTACCCCACCCAATGACCCCCAATCTGCTTCTCGTGGAAGACGACGCCCGGCTGCGCCAGGACCTGGACCGGCATTTTCGCCAGCGCGGCTTCGCCGTCAGCGCCTGCATCGATGGTCGCGAAGGACTGGCGACGCTGCGCGCCGGGCACTTCGACCTGGTACTGCTGGACATCATGCTGCCCGGCCTCGATGGCCTGGCCCTGCTCGATACCCTGCGCCACGAACAAGGCATCCCGGTGATGCTGATGTCGGCCCTGGGCGCCGAACAGGACCGCATCACCGGGTTCACCCGGGGCGCCGACGACTACCTGCCCAAGCCCTTCAGCCTGGCCGAGCTGGATGCCCGGGTCGATGCGCTGCTGCGGCGCATGGCCCGGGTCCAGCCGGCCCCCAGCCAACGCCAGGACCCTTTGCCCGCCTTCGACGACCAGGCCCAGGACGTGCTCAGCCAAGGCCGCGCCGCCGGCCTCACCGGCTCCGAATACCGCCTGCTGGTGACCCTGCGCGAGCATCCCGGGCAGACCCTGAGCAAACCCTTCCTCTACCAGCAGGTGCTGCACCGCATCTACACCCGCCTGGATCGCGGCCTGGACGTGCACGTCTGCAACCTGCGGCGCAAGCTGGCCGAAATTGGCGTACAGCACTTGCAGATCCAGGCCGTGCGCGGTGCCGGCTACATCCTGGTACAAGCGGACCGCGGCTGATGCGCCGCCACCCCCTGTTGTGGAAGCTGGCGCTGTTGCAGATCGGCTTCTGCCTGCTGCTGACCTGGATCATCTGGACCTGGGGCCTGTCGGCCGAGCGCAGCACTTACTTTCTCGACCCGGCCGACCGCCAGTACCTGGCCGGCTACGCTCAGCAGGCCGAAACTGCCTGGCGCCAGGGAGGAACCAGCGGCGTCGATGCCTTCCAGCGCCAGCTGGCGGCCCGGGAACACACCTGGGTCGCGGTGATTGGCGAGCGCCTGCAAAGCCTCGGCAGTACGCCCTTGAGCGCTGAGGAAGCCAGCCACCTGACCTTCATGCGCAAGCTGGACTGGCCCATGAGCCGGCGCCTGCAGGACGAGTTGCCCTACGTCAGCATCCAGTTCCCGGAGCATCCCGAGCAGGGCCGGCTGGTGCTGCAACTGCCCGAACGCCTGCTGCCCAGCGGCCTCACGCCCTGGACCCACGTGCTCAGCCACGGGGTGGTGCCGACCTTGCTGGCCGCGCTGCTCGGCTTGTTGCTCTACCGTCATCTGGTGCTGCCGTTGAACCGCCTGCGCGACCGCGCCGATGCCCTGCGCGCCGACGACCTGGAGAGCCCGGGCCTGGGTACGCCCCTGGCCCGGCGCAGCGACGAACTCGGCGAGTTGGCCCTGGCCTTCGAGCACATGGCCGAGCGCCTGCGCCAGAGCCTGGCCCAGCAACGCCTGCTGCTGCGGACCTTGTCCCATGAGCTGCGCACGCCCCTGGCACGACTGCGCATCGCCCATGACAGCCGGCTACCGCCGGAGCAACTGCGCCAGCGCCTGGACCGCGAGATCCTCGACATGCAGCGCCTGCTGGAAGACACCCTGGACCTGGCCTGGCTCGACACCGAACGCCCGCAACTGTCCACCGAGCCAGTGCAGGTGTTGTCGATCTGGGAGGCCCTGCGCGAAGACGCCTGCTTCGAGAGCGGCTGGAACCTGGAGCGCCTGCCCTGCCTGCTGGACGCCGATTGCCGGGTCCAGGTGCACCTGGACAGCATTGCCCAGGCCCTGGAGAACCTGTTGCGCAACGCCATCCGTTACTCCCCCGAGGGCGGCCGGGTCAGCCTGCGCGGCTGGCGCGAGGGCAGCCACTGGCACCTGTGCCTGGAAGATGAGGGCCCGGGGGTCGCCGAACAGGACCTGCAGCGGATCTTCCAGCCCTACCAGCGCCTGGGCTCGGCCCAGGGCGAGGGTTTCGGCCTGGGCCTGGCCATCGCCCAGCGCGCCGTGGAGCTGCACCAGGGGCGGATCTGGGCCAGCAACGGCCATCCGGGATTGTGCATGCACCTGCTGTTGCCGGCCGCCTGAAGGCAGGCGCTGCCGCCTCGTCGCCGCCGAAGTGTTTAGAAAGTTAATGCGCTTTACTCGCAAATAGCAGTCATTATCATTCGTGATCTTCCTGTTCCAGCTTTCGTCCCGGAGATCACCGATGTCCATGCGCTCGATGCGTCCTTTCGCGCCCTTCCTGCTGTCCAGCTGCTGCCTGCTCAGCCATGCCGTCCAGGCGGCCAATGCCGAGGCGCCGCAGCCGGTCCTGGAACTCCAGCCCCAGAGCATCGTCGCCACCGCCAAGGAAGAGACCAAGCAGGCCCCTGGGGTCTCGGTGATCACCGCCGAGGACATCCAGAAGCGCCCGCCGGCCAACGACCTGTCGCAGATCATCCGCACCATGCCCGGGGTCAACCTCACCGGTAACTCCACCAGTGGCCAGCGCGGCAACAACCGGCAGATCGACATTCGCGGCATGGGCCCGGAGAACACCCTGATCCTGGTGGACGGCAAGCCGGTGGGCAGCCGCAACTCGGTGCGTTATGGCTGGCGCGGCGAGCGCGATACCCGGGGCGACACCAACTGGGTGCCGGCCGACCAGGTGGAGCGCATCGAGGTGATCCGCGGCCCGGCCGCCGCCCGCTACGGCAACGGCGCTGCCGGCGGGGTGATCAACATCATCACCAAGCAGGCCGGCAGCCAGACCCACGGCAATGCCACGCTCTACAGCTCGTTCCCCGCCCACAAGGACGAAGGCGCGACCCAGCGCATGAGTTTTGGCCTCAACGGGCCACTGACCGACACCCTCAGCTACCGGGTGTATGGCAACGTGGCCCGCACCGACTCCGACGACGCCGACATCAACGCCGGCCATGAGTCGCTGCGCACCGGCAAGCAGGCCGGCACCCTGCCCGCCGGCCGTGAGGGCGTGCGCAACAAGGACCTCAACGGCCTCTTGAGCTGGCAACTGACCCCGGACCAGAGCCTGGACTTCGAAGCCGGCTTCAGCCGCCAGGGCAACATCTATACCGGCGACACCCAGAACACCAACAGCAACAAGAACGTGAAGAGCCTCCTGGGCCACGAGACCAACCGCACCTACCGCCAGACCTACTCGCTGACCCACCGCGGCGAGTGGGACTTCGGCAGTTCCATGGCCTACCTGCAATACGAGAAGACCCGCAATACACGGATCAACGAAGGCCTGGCCGGCGGTACCGAAGGCATCTTCAGCGACGCCAACTTCTACACCTCGGTGCTGCGCGACCTGACCGCCCATGGCGAGCTCAACCTGCCGCTGCACGCAGGCTTCGAGCAGACCCTGACCCTGGGCAGCGAGTGGACGCAGCAGAAGCTCGACGATCCCAGCTCCAACACCCAGGACACCAAGGAAGCCGGTGCCATCCCCGGCCTGGCCTCGAACAACCGCAGCAGCCAGATCAGCGCGCAGATCTTCTCGCTGTTCGCCGAGGACAACATCGAGCTGGCGCCCGGCACCATGCTCACCCCCGGCTTGCGCTTCGATCACCACAGCATCGTCGGCGACAACTGGAGCCCGTCGCTGAACCTGTCCCATGCCCTGAGCGACAGCCTGACCCTCAAGGCCGGTATCGCCCGGGCCTACAAGGCGCCGAACCTGTACCAGCTCAACCCCGACTACCTGCTCTACAGCCGTGGCCAGGGCTGCTATGGCCAGACCACCAGCTGCTACCTGCGGGGCAACGACAAGCTGGAGGCGGAAACCAGCGTCAACAAGGAGCTGGGCCTGGAGTACAAGGCCGACGGCTGGGTGGCCGGCCTGACCTACTTCCGCAACGACTACAAGAACAAGGTCGAGTCGGGCCTGGCCCCCACCGGCCGGGCCAGCGGCGGCAGTTCGGCGCAATACAAGAACGCCGCGGTGTATGAGTGGGAAAACGTGCCCAAGGCCGTGGTCGAAGGCCTGGAAGGCACCCTGACCGTGCCCCTGGCCAGCCAGCTGACTTGGAACAACAACTTCACCTACATGCTGCAATCGAAGAACAAGGAGACCGGCGACTACCTCTCGGTGACCCCGCGCTTCACCCTCAACTCGATGCTCGACTGGCAAGCCACCCAGGACCTGTCGCTGCAGATGAACGTGGCCTGGTACGGCAAGCAGACGCCGAAGAAATTCGACTACCACGGCGACCGGGTCACCGGCAGCGCCACCCAGCAACTGGCCCCCTACGCCATCGCCGGCATCAGCGGCACTTACGCCCTGACCCGCAACCTGAGCCTGACCGCCGGGGTCGACAACCTGTTCGACAAGCGCCTGTACCGCGAAGGCAATGCCCAGGGCGTGGTGGATATCGCCGGGGCCGGCGCCGCCACCTACAACGAACCGGGGCGCACCCTGTACACCAGCCTGAGTGCGTCGTTCTAAGCCCATAACGAGAAAGCCTGATGAGAACCACGACCTTGCGCCTGGCCCTGGGCTGGGCGCTGGCCGCCGCCAGTGGCCTGGCGACGGCCCAACCGGCTCCCGAGCAGCGGATGGACAGCAGCTTGCTGCAACGCCAGGACCTGCCCTATCGCTTCAGCAGCCTGCAACTGGATTCCACCGACGGCCAGCGGCACTACCAGGTATGGATCGGCCAACCACTCAAGGCCGCCCCCGAGCACGGCTATCCGGTGCTGTGGATGCTCGATGGCAACGCCGCCATCGGCGCCCTCGACCCGCAGCAGCTCAAGCAGCTGGACCAGGGCCAGGCGCCGTTGCTGGTGGCGGTGGGCTACCAGACGCCGCTACGCATCGAGCGTACCGCCAGGACCTACGACTACACCCCGCGCCAGCCTGGCCGCGAAGTGCAGCAAGACCCCTTGACCGGACAACCCAGCGGTGGCGGCGAAGCGTTCCTGCAACTGTTGCGCGAGCGCCTGCGCCCAGCTGTGGCCGCCCGGGTACCGATCGACCCTGCGCAGCAGACCTTGTGGGGGCACTCCTATGGTGGCCTGCTGGTGCTGCAGGCATTGTTCAAGCAGCCCCGGGAGTTTCGCCACTACGCCGCCGCCAGCCCGTCGTTGTGGTGGGGCGATGGGCTGATCCTCGACCAGGCCCGGGGGCTGGCTGAGCACATGCAGGGGCATCGGGCGCAACTGCTGCTGATGCGCGGTGATGCCGAGCCGGGGGACCCACGCCAGGCCGCCACGTCGATTCCGGCCCCCGACGCCGACCAACGGGCCCGGCAACTGCGCACGCAACTGGCCCAGGTCCCCGGGCTGGCCCTTGAGTACCACAGCTTCGAGAAACTCAGCCACGGCCAGACCCTGGCGGCGTCCCTGCACTATGTGCTGGAGCGCCTGTACCTGTCCCCGGACAAGGACTGAGGCCCAGTTCCAGCGCAAGGGACGGGGTGCCAGGACGGGACGCAGCGGCTAACCTGCCAGGCGTCCCGACCCTTGCCCCGGATCACCGATGCCCGCCAGCCCTGACTTTGCCAGCACCTTCCTCGCCGCCCTGGATGCCGACTGGGCCCGGCATATCGCCGCCATCGGCCCCTGCCTGCACCAGCCCAGGCCGGAACGCGAGCCCTACCAGGCGCTGGTGCGCGCCGTGGCCTACCAGCAACTGCATGCCAAGGCCGGCGACGCGATCCTCGCCCGGCTGCGGGCGTTGTTTCCCGACCAGGACTTTCCCAGCCCCGGGCAGCTCTGTGCGAGCAGCGTCGAACAGCTGCGCGGCTGCGGTTTTTCCGCGCGCAAGGCGGCCACCCTGCAGGGTATCGCCCAGGCCACCCTAGACGGCCTGGTGCCGTCGGCGGACGCTGCACGGGAGTTGGACGACGAACAACTGGTCGAACGGCTGACGCAACTGCCCGGGATCGGTCGCTGGACCGTGGAGATGCTGTTGATCTACAGCCTGGAGCGCCAGGACGTACTCCCGGTGGACGACTTCGGCGTACGCGAGGGTTACCGGCGCCTCAAGGGCCTGGAGCGCCAGCCCAGCCCGCGCCTGATGCGTGAACTGGGCCAAACCTGGAGCCCCTGGCGCACCACCGCCGCCTGGTACCTGTGGCGGGTACCGGCGCCATGAGCGACCAGGCAACGCGGCACTGGACCCTGCTGGACCGCCACGGCCAGCCCTGGTCCAGCCCCTGCCCCGGGACCCTGGGCGGTCATCGGTGCAGCCGGATCTATGGCCGCCTGGATTGCCCCTGCGCCCTGGCCGCCATCGCCCGGGGCGGCTACGTGCGCCAGCGAGTGTTCTTCCTCGATGCCCAGACCGCGCTCGCCGCCGGCTACCGTCCCTGCGCTCGCTGCCTGCCCCAGGCCTACCGCGCCTGGCGCGAGTCGGGCGCGAGCCCATAGGCAGGTTCCGGGCGGTAGCACGGGGCGATACGAGCGGAACATGCCGGTATCGGTCGACAAAAGTCGCATCGTCGATTGAACCCCCGTTGCGTAACCCCTAAAGTCTCGCCTTTCCGATTCCTGCTTCGAGATCGTCGATGGCTGCCCTTCGCCTGACCACCCTGCACACCACCCAAGCAGTACTGGACGCTTTTCGCGACAGCGACGTCCCGGCCCAGGTGTTGCTGGAGGGCAGCGGCATCCAGCTGGCAGACCTGGAGCTGCCCAACAGCCTGATCAATATCAGCCAGGAAATGCGCGTCTTCGGCAATGCCGTGGCCCTGCGCCCGGACCTCGGGCTGGTGCTGGGGCGCAACCTGCACATCTGCGCCTACGGCATGTTCGGCCTGACCCTGCTGACCAGCGCCACCCTGCGCGAGGGCTGGTCCCTGGCGCTGCGCTATCCGTTGCTGCTGGGCACCTTCTTCCACCTCGACCTGGAACTGCGCGACGGCCTGGCCTGGCTCACCGCCGACCAGTACAGCGAGAGCGAGCTGGAAGTGTTCAACACCGATTTCTGCATGTCGTCCTACCGGGTCACCTGCCAGGACCTGCTGGGCTGTTCGCTGCCACTGCGCGAAGTGCATCTCAAGCACGGGCCTCAGCCCTACCTGGACAGCTACGAGCAGGCGTTCAACTGCCCGGTGCAATTCAATGCCGGGCGCAACGCCATCGGCTTCGACCCGGAGTGGCTGGACCGGCGCCTGCCCCTGGCGGACCTGGTGACCCAGAACGACATGCTGCAACGCTGCATCCGCCTGAACGAGGAACTCAGCGCCCGCCCGACCTGGATCGACCAGGTGCGGCGCATCCTCAACGAACAGCTGCACGCCGTGCCGGACTTCGACAGCCTGGCGCGCCAGGTGCACTGCTCGCCCAGCACCCTGCGCCGGCGCCTGCGGGCCCAGGACACCAGCTACCAGCAATTGCTCGACGAGCTGCGCTACACCCGGGCCCGCCAGTTGCTGGAACAGCACAGCCTGCCCATCTACCGCATCGCCGAGGCCCTGGGTTTCAAGGAGACCGCCAGCTTCCGCCATGCCTTCCAACGCTGGAGCGGCGTCGCTCCGGGGCGTTTCCGGCAATTGGCCGGCCAGCTGGGTCCGCTGTCAGACAATTCGCAAGAATGACGTCAAATATCCCCTATTGACCGTTGCCAACATTCTCTGTGGGACACTTCCGGCGAAAAATAACGCACGGAAGGTTTCGCTTTCTTCAAGACATGGAGCTGTCGCATGAAATCGCTGCATACCGCGTTCACCAGCCTGGCCCTTGGCCTGGCCCTGACCTGTTCCTCCAGTGCCATGGCAGCCGCCGAGCGCACGGTGAACATCTTCAACTGGTCGGAATACATCGCCCCCAACACCATCAAGGATTTCCAGGCCAGCAGCGGGATCAAGGTCAAGTACGACATCTTCGAAAGCAACGAAGTGCTCGAGGCCAAGCTGCTCACCGGCAATAGCGGCTACGACGTGGTGGTGCCCTCCAGTGGCTTCGTCAGCAAGCAGATCAGTGCCGGGGCCTTCCAACCCCTGGACCGCGCCCAGTTGCCGAACTGGAAGAACCTCGACCCGGCGGTGATGAAGCTGCTGGAACAGAGCGACCCGGGCAACCGCTACGTGATCCCCTACATGTGGGGCACCAACCTGATCGGTTATGACCGTGACAAGGTTCGCCAACTGCTGGGCGACGATGCGCCGGTCAACAGCTGGGACCTGGTGTTCAAGGAAGAAAACCTGAAGAAGCTCAGCCAGTGCGGCGTGACCTTCCTCGACTCGCCTACCGAGATGCTGCCCCTGGCCCTGCACTACCTGGGCCTTGACCCCAATAGCCAGAACCCTGCGGACTACCGCAAGGCCGAGGCCCTGCTGCTCAAGCTGCGTCCCTACGTGCGCTATTTCCACAGCGCCAAGTGGATGGGTGATATCGCCAACGGCAACATCTGCGTGGCAGTGGGCTATTCCGGCGGTTTCCTGCAGGCCGCCAACCGTGCCAACGAGGCCAAGAACGGCGTGCATATCCAGATGCGCATTCCCAAGGAAGGCACCCTGGCCTGGATCGACACCGTGGCCATCCCCAGCGGCGCCAAGCACGTGGACACCGCCCATGCCTTCCTCAACTACCTGATGGAACCCAACGTCATCGCCTCCATCAGCAACTTCGTCGGCTACCCCAACGGCGTCACGGACTCCAAGCCGTTCATCCAACAGTCGCTGCTGGATAACCCGGACCTGTTCCCCAGCGCCGAGACCATGACCCGCCTGTTCCCCCTGGCGCCGCTGCCGGCCAAGGCCGAACGCACCCGGACCCGGACCTGGATCAAGGTCACCAGCGGCCGCTGAACCACTTGCCCCGAAAGCCTTGCGGCCTGATGCAGAACCGACCGCAAGCTTTCACCGCCGACTTGCCAGCGCATCCGGCGCCCTTGAAAGAAGAGTTGTCCATGTCGCCAGCCATGCCCAGCCATCCACCCCTGCACCAGCTGTCGATCGAGGCCTTGCTGCACGGTTTCGCCACCTTGCAGTTCACCCCGGTAGACCTGCTGCGCGACCTCTTGGCGCGCATCGAGCAGCATGAGCCACGGCTCAACGCCCTGTGCGCGCGCCAGGATGCGGCGGCGTTGCTGGCCGCCCAGGCCAGTGCCGAGCGCTGGGCCGCCGGGCAACCCATGGGCCGCCTGGACGGCATCGCGGTGCTGGTCAAGGACAACCACGACATCCGGGGCTGGCAGACTCGCAACGGTTCCAGGGCCCTGGCCAACCGCCCGCCCCTGGAGCACGACTGCGCCCTGGTGGCGCGCCTGCGCGAAGCCGGGGCAATCTTCATCGCCAAGACCACCTTGCCGGAACTGGCTTGCACGCCCCTGACCGACAGCCCCTTGACCGGAGTCACCCGCAATCCGTGGGATCTCGCCCTGCATGCCGCCGGCAGCAGCGGTGGCAGCACCGCCGGGGTGGCGGCCGGTTATGCCCCGGCCGCACGGCCAACGACGCGGCCGGCTCGATCCGCACCCCGGCGAGCTTCTGCGGGGTGATCGGCCTCAAGCCCAGCCACGGCCTGGTTTCGACCAGCCCGGCCATCGATCCAGGTGGCATGTCCGCCGAGGGCCCGATCGCCCGCCATGTGCGCGACATCGCCTTGTTGCTGGAGCACATGAGCGCCTATGAGCCCGGCGAGCCCTTTGCCTGGCCCCATGCCCCTTTGGGTTTCCTGGAACAGATCGAGGATGGCGTCCAGGGGTTGCGCATCGCCTTCAGCGCGGACCTGGGCTATGCCGCCTATGTCGACCCGCAGATCGCCGCCAGTTGCCTGGTTGCGGCCCGACGCCTGGAGGCTGCCGGCGCGACCCTGGTGCTGGCCTCGCCGGACATCGGCAACCCCGCCCCCGGTTTCGTGCGCTCCTGGCCCGTGGAAGCGGCCAGCGCCGTGGACCTGGAGATTCCCGGGGAGCAACAGCACCTGCTCAGCGACTTTCTCCAGCAGAGCCAGTTGCGGGCCCGCCAGCTCAATGCCCTGGACTATGCCAACGCCGTGCAGGAACGGCACCAGGTAGCCCAGGTCCTGCATGCCTTTCTCAGCGACTACGACCTGCTGCTGACGCCGACCGCAGTGGTCGAGCCATTTGCCGTGGAATTGTCGAGTCCGCCCGATTGGCCGCAACAGGCCAGCAGCATGTGGCAGCCGACCACGTTCCCATTCAACTACAGCCGTCAGCCGGCGCTGAGCATGCCTTGCGGCCTGAGCGCCGCCGGCCTGCCCATCGGCTTGCAGATCGTCGCGCGCTTCGGTCGCGACGACCTGGTACTGCGAGCGGCCAGGACCCTGGAAAAACTCCAGCCCATGGCACCCTTCGCACATCCCCACGGCCTGGCCGACGCCCCTGAGGCGTCGGGTATCGAACAATAACGTAAAAGCACGACCTGTCGCTGCCAGCCAGCGATGCGACACGGACAAGGAGGTGGACCATGGATTCTTCAAGCAGTTGGTACCAAGACACCCAGTTCGAGCATGACATCTACGTGATGGTCATCCGCGAGCCCGGTTCGCCGAGCCTTGACCCGCACCAGTCCGGCTCCAGCTACAGCTATGTCGGGCGCCTGGCCGGACAGGGCCAGCATCCGTGCTTTTCCCTGCACTTCGCCTGCCCGCCCTACGGCAACGACTACGCCAGTACCGACGCCGCCCTGCAAGCCGGCATGGCCCACGGCCGGGCACTGGTGGAGCACTGGCGGACCCGTGGGCGCAAGCCGCCGGTCAGCGGCGAGATCGCCCTGCCCAGCTACAGCAACTGATCGCCTCCGCCGCGAACCCCTGCCCCTACTGCGGGCAGCCCTTGCTGATCCATGCGCTGAGCTCATCGATCTGGGCTTGCGGCAGGTAGGGGCCGCCCGGAGGCATCTGGCCAAAGGCTCCGGTCGGTCCCCAGAAGGTGCCCTGGGTGCCACTCAGGGCATAGATGATGTTGGAGTGGGCGCCATCGCCCTTGACCAGGATCGGCAGCGCCTGCCCCGTCGACGGGTTCTGTACCCCCGGCACGTTGCCCGTCACGAACGCCTGGTAGGAGGTCTGCCAGAACGCGCCATGGGGCGCGCCGGAAATATCCAGGTTGTTCTGCGCGACGAAGTTGTCGAGAAGGGCCTGCACATCCTTGAAACTATTGAGCGCCATGGCTATCGCCCTCTATGTGGGGGTTGAACACTTCCTGGTAACGGGCGCTGGCTTCGGCCAGCGCATTGCCGCCAGGAGCCTCGGGCAGTCGGACCTGGCCGCCCTTGAGGATGAAGCTGAAGTCGTAGCCGGCGACCTGGGCATTGCCATGGCAGCCCATGCATCCCCCCATGTTCACCCCTTGGGCCACCGGCGGCCGGTTGGTCAGGGAGTACACATTGGGTGGCGGCGGCGCCCCTGCGGCCTGGAAGGAAGTCGGCGCACCGTTGGCAGCGATGCGGCCCTTGAACTGCTGCAGGGTGTAGTCGGTCTCGACCATGATATTGGCCTGGTAGAAGACCGCCGGGCCGTGGCTGACGTCGCTTCTGGAGATCTGGCTGACATCGAACGGCTGGGCCTGGACCGAGACCAGCTTGTAGTACTGCCAGGGCGAACTCCCGATCCCCCGGCCCAGGGTATAGGCCTGGATGGCCTGGTGCGCATCGCGGTTGGCCTGGATCACCTCGGCGGTGATCGACTCATAGCGCTGGTTGACGCAGATCGAGCCACCGACGGGTTTCCCGCTGCCCGGGGTTTCCTGGTAGTACAGCTGCCTGGCCGGCTGGCAGAAAGGGCCATTGGCCCTGACCTGGGGATTGCTCGGCGAGTCCTGGTAGCTCAGGGCTGGCGTGGTCGGTGACGAGACCGGCGGACGCCTGAGGATGACCCCGTTCTGGTCTTCGACCCGCGAGCCGTCGGCCAACAGGATGTTGTCGCTTTGCTCGAAGGTGGCATAGATGAAGTTGGGGGCCGAGGGGGTCTTGTGGATGATATGCAGCGCGACCATGGCCCACTGCTCTTCGAAATAGCAGAGGCCGTTGTTCGTCCCCTTGCGTTCGTAGAAGCGTACGGTCTGGCGGTGAAAGCGCGAGGGATCTTCAGTTGGCGCCAGCTTGCGCCAGGCTGACTTGACCTCGATGGTGCCGCTGGGAAACGCCACTCGGCTGGCCGCGAACCTGGGCGGCACTTGCTTGATCCCGTTGACGAAGTTCTGCGCGGCCTGGCGCAGTGCGGCATTGGTGTACCAATACTGATTGGCCGCGACATAGCTGTATTGCGTCTGGTTGGCCTTGGCCAGGAAGCGCACCAGTTGCGGCTGCGAATTGCGGTTGGACGGGGCCGTGGACGAGATCCCGGCAAACATCTGGTTCAGGCCGATCTGGGTGATCTCATCGAGGTTGACCCAGGCCGGCTGCGACACGGGGGCCTGGCCGGGACAGGCGGGCACCGGGATCGCGTAGTTGTAGATCGGGGTCGTGTTGTAGCCATAGCTGGGGCCCCCGGTTGGGGAATAGCCTGGCGGCCCGACATTGGCATTACCGTTGCCCGGGAAGATCTCCACCTTGCTGCGGTAGGTCTGCCAGACCAATGGCCCACCCGAGGCACCGAAAGGCCGGTTGAAATCGGGCACATCACGCTGCCCGGCGCGGGCTGGCCAGTTCAGGGCGATGAACTCTTGCCAGACGAAGGCCGCAGCGGCCGCCAGCGAGGCCTGGGGCGCCCCTCCGGGAATGTCCCGGGGCACGTTGGGAGACACCGTGATCGCCAGCGACTGGGCATGGGCACTGGCGCCCAGCAGCATCGCGGCGCTGGCCAGGGCACTGGCAAACGACTTGCACAACCACCTCGCACCGCTGGTCCGACGCTCCATATCATGACTCCTGTCTGTCCTGCTCGAGAGCGTAGATCAGCTCATTCGCAGCACAGCCGGGAAGTTCCAGAATATTAAGCGATAGCCCTAATAGCCAATGGCCTTATCAGTGGCCACGCCATGACCGGTGATCCGCCGATTGCCGGTACAGCCAGAGATATTGATGCCGGTCAAGCAACCGCACCTCCACAAGGATGAAGCTTTGGGCAACCAGGGCTGTGGTTGCAGCCCGCCCCTCGCCTCCCAGGAGACTTGACCATGTCCAGCAGCGCTCTCGATATGCTCCCTCACCCGCCGTTCCCGGCGCAGCAAGGCCAGTACTGGATCGACGCCTTGAGCGACGGCAGCCATGTGTTGATCCGCCCACTGCGCCCGCAGGATCGGCAGCGGGAAAAAGCCTTCATCGAAAACCTTTCGCCCATCACCCGGCACCAGCGCTTTCTCGGCGAAGTCAAGGAAGTGGGTGATCAACTGCTCGACCAGTTGATGGATGTCGGCACCGCGCAACGGGTGGCCTACGTGGCCCTGGTACATGACAACGGCGAACTGCGGGAAGTCGGTATCAGCCGTTATGCCCAGGTGGACGACCAGCCCTGGCGCTGCGAATTCGCCGTGACCATCGCCGATGAATGGCAAGGCAAGGGCCTTGGTGCCCTGCTGATGCAGCACCTGATCGACGAGGCCCGTCACAACGGCTACCAGCAGATGTACTCGGTGGACTCGGCCACCAACTACAGCATGCGCCGCCTGGCCAAGCTCCTGGGCATGCGTAGCGCCATCGACCCCGACGACGCCACCCAGGTGATCCACAGCCTGGCGTTGTAACCCTCCAGGCCGTGCCTCAGCCCGAGATGATCGCCAGTAAAAACCAACTATAGGATCAAGCCACCGCCGACAAGTGCTCATAGAGGATCGCGCTGCCGACGATGATCAACACCAGGCCTCCCAGGGCCTCGGCACGCTGCCCCATGACCGTGCCGATGGCCCGGCCCAGCATGACGCCCAGGGTGACCATGGTCATGGTGGCCAGGCCGATGGCGGTGGCCGCCACCCAGATATTGACGTTGACGAAGGCTAGCCCTACACCTACCGCCAGGGCGTCGATGCTGGTGGCGAAACCGGTGACCGCCAGCAACCAGAATCCATGCGCCTTGGGCGCTTGCGGCTCGGCTTCAGTCTCCAGCCGCACCCCGTTGTAGATCATGTGCAGGCCCAGCGCCGACAGCAGGGCGAAGGCGATCCAATGGTCCCAGGCGGCCGCCCACTGGGCCGCGGCCTGGCCGATGAACCAGCCGACTACCGGGGTAATGGCTTCGATGACGCCGAATATCAGGCCGATGCGCAGGGCTTCGAGCAGGCGTGGCTTGAACATGGCCGAACCCTTGCCGACCGCAGCCGCGAAGGCGTCGGTGGACATGGCGAAGGCGAGGAAAATGATCGAGGCTGGATTCATCTTGGGTCTTCCGGTCGGGCTTGAGTCCACGACATGCCCACGCGCCCGACTTCAGCGCAGGTATGTCGATGGTCTCACCAACCGCAACGGCGCCCGCACCACGGCAGGTTGCCGAGAGTGTTGATACGGGCTCCACCGCAAGAAGCGGTGGCAGGCTACTCCCCAAAGAGGCGCGCAGCTTAACCCGCCACTTGTGAAAATTTCATCAGCGGCCCTGCATCCCCCGGTTAACTGCCGGTTTAACACTCTTTGACATTTTCCTGACAAAGCTGCCAAAGACTGGCCACACGCCCTTCCCTAGCATTCCCGGCATCCAATCCTTGTGCCCGGGTGTTTCATGTCCGCCAAACTCTTTGGCCTGCCGCTGCTGGGCCTCTTGCTCAGCAACCTGGGTTGCAACGGCCAGCCGCCGACACCTCCGAGCATCGTCCAGGGTGACTACGCCAGCATCATTCGCTACCTGAAGCAGTACATCCCGCAGCAAATGGCCGAGCACCAGGTGCCCGGCTTGTCCATCGCCTTGGTAGACGGCCAGGAGTTGATCTGGGCCCGGGGCTTTGGTTTCGCCGACAAGGAGCGGGGGCTGCAAGTGACCGAGAACACCGCGTTCCGTGCCGGTGCCTTGTCGCAGTTGCTGACGGCCACGGCGGTGATGCAACTGGTGGAGCAAGGTCGCTTGCAGCTCGATGCCCCCCTGCAAGCCACGCTCAAGGAGTTCTACGTCCGCTCGCGCTTTCACGACGACCAGGACGCCGCCGACCAGGCAGTGACCCTGCGCCGCCTGCTCAGCCACCAGGCCGGGATGCCTGGCGAATACCTGCATGACCTGCGCACGCCTCATGTCCTGGGCCAGCTACCGCAGAAGGTCAGCGGGGTATGGCTGAACAATGACCCCGGCACCCGCACCGCCTATTCCAACCTTGGCTACGCCTTGCTGGGCGCGGCTATCGAACGCAGCACCGGCCAGGACTTCGAGCAGCACCTGCAGGCCAGCCTGCTGCGGCCCCTGGGCATGCGCCAGTCGAGCTTCATCGGTGACAGCCGCCAGGAGCCCTATCGCGCCCGCGGTTACCAGGATGGTGCCGCCAGCGGCCATAGCCCGGAGCGCGACATTCCCGCCGGCGGCCTGTGGACCAGCCCGCGGGACCTGAGCCAGTTCGTCCGGATGCTGTTCGCCCAGGGTCACTACAAGCAACGCCAGTTGCTGTCGGCCAGCTCGATCCAGGAGATGACCCGCCCGCAGAACATCGGCAATGCCCTGGATTTCGACTGTGAAGTGGGCCTGGGCTGGTTCCTCTCGCCATGCGGCGACGAGTGGGTGCGCCCCGGCATTCGTACCTGGCAGCACAGCGGCATCGGCAACAACTTCCATGCCCAGGTCAGCGTGCTGGCGGAACAACAGCTGGCGGTGATCGTGATGAGCAACTCCGACACCGGCGAAACGCTGGTCCCGGGCCTGGTGACCCAGGCCTTGCGCCTGCTGCTGCAGGCCCACGGCGCTCCCGAGGAACAAGACACGGGCACTGGCCTGCCACCCCGTGAGCTGGCAGTACGGCGCCGGGTGCCGGAAGCCGCCGACCGCCAGCAACTGGCCGGTTTCTATGCCACGGCCTATGGCGTGCTGCGGATCAGGGACCAGGGCCAGCGCCTGTTCGGCGAGGTGGCTGGCGTGCGCTTCGAGCTACTGCGCGACGAACATGGCTGGCTGCGGGCGCAGAAAAAAATCCTCGGCCTCTGGCTCCGGGACCTGGGCGACCTGGGCCGGGTGCAACTGGATGTCGTCAGCATCCAGGGACATCGGGTATTCACCGCCAAGAGCCACGGCCAACTGCTGGCGGTGGGCGAACGCATCGATCCGGTGCCTTTGCCCGATAACTGGCTGGCCACGGTGGGCACCTACGAAGCCCTTGCCGACAGCGAGGAAAACACTCCCGTCAGCGGAGTCAGCATCGCCCTGGAAGAGGGCTTCCTGATGATCCGCAGCCTGCAGCAGGGCCGCACCCTGACTGATTACATCCTGGCCCCGGTGGACAACGCGCATGCGGTGATCGCCGGCCATGGTCCCGGCCTGGGCGACACCGTGCGACGCCAGATCAACGGAGTCAACGTCCTGGGCTACTCGTTCAAGCGTTCCTATAACACCAACTACCTGAGGTTCTAGACCGATATGAAAACCCTGAAACGCTCCGCCACCACCGCGCTGTGGCTCGGCACCCTGGGCCTGACCACGGCCTCTGCCGTGACCCATGCCGAGGATTGGAAATTCGGCGTCAACGCCGGGGTGGCCAGCGTTCCACGCTACAGCGGCAGCGACGAGCGCACCGTGGTGCCGATCCTCGGCGCCGAGGTCGTCAGCCCCTACGGCATCTTCCTCAACACCCAGCAGGGCCTGGGCTGGGGCAACAAATGGGGCGACCTGTCGTTCAGCACCTGGGTCGGCCCGAGCGAGTCGCGCCGCGACAAGAACCACATGGGCCAGGGCTCCAAGCGCCTGAGGGGCATGGGGGATATCAAGACCCGGGCGCAATACGGCGCGCACCTGGGCTACGACCTGGGCCCATTCGAGCTGGGCGCCACCGTGACCCACGCCGTGAAGAAGAACAACAACCGCGATACCGGCCGGGCCTACAGCCAGCTGGAACTGAGCATCGGCACCAACCTGTATGAAGGCAGCTACGGCAGCCTGGACGCCAGCGTCAACACCCTGTTCGGCAACGCCGACTACATGCAGACCTGGTACGGCGTCAGCAGCACCCAGGCGGCCAACAGTCGCTTTGGCGCCTACAACGCCAAGGGCGGGTTGGTCAGCAGCGGTGCCGACCTGACCTGGACCTTGCCACTCAACGAGCAGACCAAGCTGTCCACCCAACTGTCGATGGACTACCTGGGCAAGAAGGCTGCCGACAGCCCGATCGTCGACCGGCGCCTGCAGACGGTGCTGTCCACCCAGATCGAATACAGCTTCTAAGGCAGCAAAGAACACGGCCCGTGATCACGGGCCGTATGGTGTAGAAGACCAAGCCCCCGCGAGGGGCCTGGTCATTTGATGCAGGGCGCTTGCCCCCTCGCCCGGTGCCGCGTCAGTCGGCGCTGGCCCAGGTCATGCGGAACGAGGCGCCGCCCCACTCCGAGTCCACGACTTCCACCTTGCCGCCATGCCACTGCGAGACCCTGCGCACCAGGGCCAGGCCCAGGCCGAAGCCGCCGGTGCGCCGGTCGCGGCTGGCATCGAGCCGGGAGAATGGCTCGAAGATTTTTTCCCGCCCCTCCAGCGGTACACCGGGGCCATCGTCGTTGACGCGCACCTCATAGCCGTTATCCAGGCGTACCAGGGATACCTCCACCCGCCGCTCGGCGTAGCGGATGGCGTTGCGCAGCAGGTTGATCACCGCCCGGGCCATGAAGCGTGGCTCGATGCTCACGTAGTCCACCTGGCATGAACGAATCAGCAACTGCACCCCGGCCGCCTCGGCTTCCAGGGTCACGCTGCCGACCACGCTGTCGAGCCAGCTCTGGGCCTGGATGTTCTCGCGGTTGATCGAGGCCGCGCCATGTTCCAGGCTGGCGTAGCTCAAGAGCTCGGAAACCATTTCCTCCAGCTCGCCCAGATCGGCGTACATGTCGCAGATCAGTTCCTGGCTTTCCTGGGGGGCCGGGTTCTGCTTGAGCTGGTCCAGCTCGAACGACAGCCGGGCGATGGGCGTGCGCAGTTCATGGGATACCGCGTTGGTCAGCTCGCGCTGGTTGGCGATCAGGCCTTCGATACGGGCCGCCATGCGGTTGAAGTGCTGGGCCAGGTCGCGGATGTTGGAGCGCCGCGACAGGTGCAGGCGAGTGCCCAGGTCGTTGCTGCCGAAACGCTCGGCGGCCAGGCGCAAACGTTCCAGGTCACGCCAGTGCGGCCGCACCCAGAAGTACAGGACGATACCCAGCAGGGCGCCGAGCAAGGCATAGCCGGCAATGTTGTAGTGCAGGGTCACCGGCTGCTCTTCCGGCAACTTGATGCTCAACAGCTGCGAGCCGCCGTCGATACTGGAGATGAACTCGTCGTAATCGCCACCGCGCACCACCAACTGGCTGGAGTCCAGCAGGGCCTGCTCGCGAGGGGTCAGGTTCAGTTGATCGGCATTCACCAGCGCCAGCAGCAGGCCATAGTGAGGCTTGAGCTCCTCCAGCTGGCGCTGGCGCCCGGCTTCGTCCAGCGGGCGTAGTTGTTCACCCAGGCTGTAGGCCGGCCCCCGCACCGCCTCGCGGTTGTAGGATTCGATCAGGTCGGCTGCCAGGTAATTGAGGAAGATGTGTTGCACTGCCGCCATCGACCCGGCGAAACCCAGGACCAGGAACAGGTAGAGCCCCAGAAACAGCCGCAGCATTCAGATCTCCCAGGCGAATGGATTGAACAGGTAGCCCTTGCCCCACACGGTCTTGATGCAGGCCGGTTCACGGGGGTTGTCCTTGAGTTTGTAGCGCAGCTTGCTGATGTAGACGTCGACGCTGCGATTGAGGCCGTCGAACTCGATGCCGCGCATGCGGTTGAGGATGTCGTCCCGGGACAGGGTCTTGCCCGCCGCGCTGGCCAGTAGCCACAACAGTTCGAATTCCATGGTGGTCAACTCGACCGACTCGCCGCCCAAGCGCACCTCGCGGCTGCTTCGATCGATGCTCAGCACGCCGAACTCCAGGGCGCCACGCTGGGCCGCGGGCTCGGGCACCTGGCGGCGCTGCAAGGCCCGCAGGCGCGCCAGCAGCACCGCCGGCTTGATCGGCTTGATCACGTAGTCATCGGCGCCGGATTCCAGGCCCAGGATATGGTCCAGATCATCCTCCTTGGCGGTGAGGATGACGATCGGGACGTCCGATACCGCGCGGATTTCCCGGCACACGTGCAAGCCGCTCTGGCCTGGCAGCATCAGGTCGAGCACCACCAGCTTCGGCTTGAATTCTTCAAAAGCCGCCAGGGCCACATCGCCCCGATGGACCGTCAACACTTCAAAGCCATGCTGGGAGAGGAAATTCGCGATCAGCCCGGCGAGCTTTTCGTCATCTTCCACCAGCAATACTTTGCCAAGACCCAGGTTATCCATAAATACCAGTCTGCGAACGCACGATTTGAGTGCGCGCATTATATGCGGCAGAGGATTAAAGAAAGGCTAAAGCGCAGCACAAAACCTGGAACCTGCACGGTTTTATGCAAGGTTTCATCTTTTTAAGAGTTTTTAACAATTTGCCCCCGGGCGCGCCCCGGGGGCCAGGGTTCACCAGGCCGGCACGCCGCTATGGAAGCGCAACTCCTGGTCGGGGGATTCGATCAGCTCCTGCTCGGCGGCCCGGACCTTGTCGATCACCCGGGCGATATCGTCGGCATCGCCATACTGGTAGGCCAGCTTCAGGTAACCCTGGTAGTGCCGGGCCTCACTCTTGAGCAGGCCGAAGTAGAACTTGCCCAACTCCTCGTCCAGGTGCGGCACCAGGGCCTCGAAACGCTCGCAACTGCGGGCTTCGATGAAGGCCCCCACTACCAGGGTATCCACCAGCTTCACCGGCTCGTGGTTGCGCACCACCTTGCGCAGGCCCGAGGCATAACGCCCGGCGGACAACTGGCGCAGTTCGACCTTG
The DNA here is from genome assembly GCF_058781435.1 of Pseudomonas sp. FW507-12TSA. NCBI lineage: Bacteria > Pseudomonadati > Pseudomonadota > Gammaproteobacteria > Pseudomonadales > Pseudomonadaceae > Pseudomonas > Pseudomonas sp. FW507-12TSA. Next base: position 27,478 of record NZ_JBYSWT010000005.1, on the reverse strand, counting down.
CGCTTCTTCATCAGGCGCAGGACCTGCTCATGGTGCACCAGTTCTTCGCGGGCCAGGCGCGACATCATGTTGATCAGGTCGATGTGCGAGTGGTATTTGGCGATCAGGCTCAGGGCCGTACTGGCAGCCTTGAACTCGCAGTTCTTGTGGTCGATCAGCAGGTTTTCCTGGTCGGCCAGGGCTGCCTGGACCCAGGCATCGGGAGTCCGGCAGCCGAGGAATTGATCAATGGGCGGGAAGTTCATCGGCAGGTTTCCGGGCGGTCCGCCCCAGCGCGGGACTGGCGGGCGGCATCAGCAGTGGTCGATAACATGAGGCTCACGGTACAGGCAGGGCTTCACAGGCAAAGGCGGCGATTATACCGGCCACGCCGCAGACCACCAGCGACCGCGATTGATATGCATCAACGTCCCGCCCAAGTGCCAGCAACTATAGTTATGAGCAGTTCCCATTCACTCTTTGCCGGAGTTCACGATCATGCAAAGCATCCGCAGCATCCTGGTGGTCATCGATCCCGCGCCTGGCGAAAGCCTGGCCCTCAAGCGCGCCAAGCTGATCGCCGGGGTCACCCAGGCCCACCTGCACTTGCTGGTCTGCGACAAGAAGCATGAGCATTCGGCACTGCTCAGCGTGCTCAAGAGCAGCCTCACCGGCGAGGGCTACAGCGTTACCACCGAACAAGCGTGGAACGAAAGCCTGCACGAGACCATCATCGACGTGCAGCAGGCCGAAGGTTGCGGCCTGGTGATCAAGCAGCACCTGCCCGACACCCCGCTGAAAAAGGCCCTGCTGACGCCAGCCGACTGGAAACTGCTGCGCTATTGCCCGACTCCGGTCCTGCTGGTCAAGACCGCCACGCCCTGGACCGGCGGAGTGGTCATGGCGGCCATCGACGTCGGCAACCTGGATGGCGAGCATCGCGCCCTGCATGCCAGCATCGTCGACCATGGCTTCGACATCGCCAGCCTGGCCAAGGCCCAGCTGCATGTGATCAGCGCCCATCCGTCGCCGATGCTGTCGGCGGCCGATCCGGTGTTCCAGCTCAAGGAAACCATCGAAAAACGCTACCGCGATGCCTGCCAGGCGTTCCAGAGCGAATTCGATATCGACGATGGCCACCTGCACATAGAAGAAGGCCCGGCGGACGTACTGATTCCTCACATGGCCCACAAGCTGGAAGCGGCGCTGACGATCATCGGCACCGTGGCCCGCACGGGCCTCTCGGGGGCGCTGATCGGCAATACCGCCGAGGTCGTGCTCGATGCCCTGGACAGCGATGTGCTGGTGCTCAAGCCGGCGCAGATCATGAGCCACCTCGAAGAACTGGCCGCCAAGGCCTGAGGCAGCGAACCGTGGCGAGGCAAGCCGCCCCGCCACGCGGCTCACTCAGGAGCCCAGCGCGTCCTTGAGGAAACCCGGGGCGATATAGCGCTGGTAGTGGGCCTCGGAGAGCAGGAAGAACTCGCGATCGATGGCGTCGCGCAACTCCGGCAAGCCCCAATCGCGAAACTCCGGCAACAGCACCATCCCGTAGGCATCCAACTGGTTGATCACCCGCGCGCCCCGAGCGATCAGCTGGTAGGCCCAGCAGTATTCCGACTGGTGGGGCACGAAACGGATCTTGCGCTGCTCCAGCTGGGCCCGCAGGCGCGTCGGATCGAAGACCTCCAGCTTGGCCGTCATCACCTGCACCAGCAGCTGTTCGAGGCGCAGCCAGACCGCGCGCTTCTCATCCTCGTTGTAGCCGTTCCAGTTGACCACCTCGTGGTGGAAGCGCTTGCAGCCACGACACACCAGGTCGCCGTAGACAGTGGAGCAGAGGCCGACGCAGGGGGTCTTGATGGTCTGGTTAGGCATAGGTGAAGGTCACGCGGGAAAGCAAAACAGGCCGGCATGTTAGCCCTTTGTCTAACATTGATCACCCCTCAAACTTCAATACGCCAACTTACGTTTAGATTTTTTTTGCCGTAGAATCATCCAGCCTTTTTAGGCGCCAATGTCCGTTTGAAGCTGTTTTCAAAGCGTCACGAGCACAGTCGTTCCTTCAGAGCGGTGTTGGCGAAGGGTTTTTCCAGCGGGGAAAAGCCCGGAGCCAACCCTCATCAGCTCCCGTTCTGCAGGCGTAAAACTTTGAAAGCAGCTTCTGTAAGGAATTGTCGGTAATTCTGGCTAAGTGGCCCACAACGCCACGCAGCGCATGAGTACGGCAATTTCGGGATGAGCGTCCCGGACACCCATTTGGGACCACTGATGAGGGTAATAACTGTGCTTGAAGCCTACCGCAAACATATCGAAGAGCGTGCAGCACTGGGTATCGTTCCCCAGCCGCTAAACGCCGAACAAACTGCAGGCCTGGTCGAGCTGCTGAAAAACCCGCCGGCCGGCGAAGAAGCCTTCCTCGTAGACCTGATCACCAACCGCGTTCCGCCAGGAGTCGACGAAGCTGCCTACGTCAAGGCCGCCTTCCTCTCCGCCGTGGCCAAGGGCGAAGCAAAATCGCCATTGATCGACCGCAAGCACGCCACCGAACTGCTGGGCACCATGCAGGGCGGTTACAACATCGAGACTCTGGTCGCGCTGCTGGATGACGCCGAACTGGGCGCCGTCGCCGCCGAACAGCTCAAGCACACCCTGCTGATGTTCGATGCCTTCCACGACGTGGCCGAAAAAGCCAAGGCCGGCAATGCCCACGCCAAGGCCGTGCTGGACTCCTGGGCCGCTGGCGAGTGGTTCACCGCCCGTCCCGCCATCGCCGACAAATACACCCTGACCGTGTTCAAGGTGCCTGGCGAAACCAACACCGACGACCTGTCCCCTGCCCCGGACGCCTGGTCGCGCCCTGATATCCCGCTGCACGCCCTGGCCATGCTGAAGATGGCTCGCGATGGCATCGAGCCTTCGCAACCAGGTTCGGTCGGCCCACTGGCGCAGATCGAAGCGGTCAAGGCCAAGGGCTTCCCGGTCGCCTACGTCGGTGACGTGGTCGGTACCGGTTCCTCGCGTAAATCGGCCACCAACTCGGTGCTGTGGTTCTTCGGCGACGACATCCCGTTTGTTCCGAACAAGCGCGCCGGTGGCTTCTGCTTCGGCACCAAGATCGCCCCGATCTTCTACAACACCATGGAAGACGCCGGCGCCCTGCCGATCGAATTCGACTGCACCAACCTGGCCATGGGCGACGTCATCGACGTTTATCCATTCAAGGGCGAAGTACGTCGCCATGACAGCAACGAGCTGGTCACCAACTTCGAACTCAAGACCGAAGTGCTGCTGGACGAAGTCCGCGCCGGCGGCCGTATCCCGCTGATCGTCGGCCGCGGCCTGACCGAGAAGGCCCGTGCCGAGCTGAACCTGGGTGCTTCCGACCTGTTCAAGAAGCCAGAGCAGCCTGCCGACTCCGGCAAGGGCTTCACCCTGGCGCAGAAAATGGTCGGCCGTGCTTGCGGCCTGCCAGAAGGCCAGGGCGTGCGCCCGGGTGCCTACTGCGAACCGAAGATGACCACCGTCGGCTCCCAGGACACCACTGGCCCGATGACTCGCGACGAACTGAAAGACCTGGCTTGCCTGGGCTTCTCCGCCGATCTGGTCATGCAGTCGTTCTGCCACACCGCGGCCTATCCGAAGCCGATCGACGTCACCACCCACCACACCCTGCCTGACTTCATCCGCACCCGTGGTGGCGTGTCCCTGCGTCCTGGCGACGGCATCATCCACAGCTGGCTGAACCGCATGCTGATGCCAGATACCGTGGGTACCGGTGGCGACTCCCACACCCGCTTCCCGATCGGCATCTCGTTCCCGGCCGGTTCCGGCCTGGTAGCCTTCGCCGCTGCCACCGGCGTCATGCCGCTGGACATGCCGGAGTCGATCCTGGTGCGCTTCAAGGGCAAGCTGCAACCTGGCATCACCCTGCGTGACCTGGTTCATGCCATCCCTTACTACGCCATCCAGAAAGGCCTGCTGACCGTCGAGAAGAAAGGCAAGAAGAACGCCTTCTCCGGCCGCATCCTGGAGATCGAAGGCCTCAACGACCTGACCGTCGAGCAAGCTTTCGAACTGTCCGACGCCTCGGCCGAACGTTCCGCTGCCGGCTGCACCATCAAGCTGCCGGAAAAGGCCATCGCCGAGTACCTGCAGTCCAACATCACCCTGCTGCGCTGGATGATCGGTGAAGGCTACGGCGATGCCCGTACCCTGGAGCGCCGTGCCCAGGCCATGGAAGCCTGGCTGGCCAAGCCTGAGCTGCTGTCGGCCGACGCCGATGCCGAATACGCCGAAATCATCGAAATCGACCTGGCCGACGTCAAGGAGCCTGTGCTCTGCGCGCCGAACGACCCGGACGACGCCCGCCTGCTGTCCTCGGTACAGGGCGAGAAGATCGACGAAGTGTTCATCGGTTCGTGCATGACCAACATTGGTCACTTCCGCGCTGCCGGTAAGCTGCTGGACAAGGTCAAGGGTGGTATCCCGACCCGTCTGTGGCTGGCTCCGCCAACCAAGATGGACGCTCACCAGCTGACCGAAGAAGGCTACTACGGCATCTACGGCAAGGCCGGTGCGCGCATGGAAATGCCAGGCTGCTCGCTGTGCATGGGTAACCAGGCACGTGTGCAGACCGGTTCGACCGTGGTCTCCACCTCGACCCGTAACTTCCCGAACCGCCTGGGCGACGCCACCAACGTGTACCTGGCATCGGCCGAGCTGGCTGCTGTCGCTTCGATCATCGGCAAGCTGCCGACCGTCGAGGAGTACATGCAGTACGCCAAGGACATCGACAGCATGGCTGCCGACGTCTACCGCTACCTGAGCTTCGATCAGATCGCCGAGTTCCGCGAAGCGGCAGCCAACGCCAAGATCCCGGTGGTGCAAGCCTAAGGTTCTAGCGCTGTAGAAAGAACGCCGCGTATTCCACGATACGCGGCGTTTTTTATTGCCCGACCTCAGCCCCTTCTCCCCCCCGGACAACAGAGCGCCGCGCCAACCCCGCGCTGTTCGACCTCGAGTCCGGAACAAGACTGGGGCCAACCCGCTCGTGCTGCGCTTCCCGCTGCACAGCTGCCGCATCCCCCCCATGAACGACAACGCCGCCGGTGCAGTGAAGCACCGGCGGCGTTGCTTGCAGCTATTGGGTTGCGACTGGCAAGCCCGGCCTCAGGAGGCCAGCGAGTACACCAGTGCGGTGATGGCCACCAGGCCCACCAGGGTCACGAACACGTTGGACGCCTGGCCGCGATAGCGCGCCATGGCTGGCACCTTGCGGATGGCGTACATCGGCATCAGGAACAGGATGGCCGCGATCACCGGGCCGCCCAGGGTCTCGATCATGCCCAGGATGCTCGGGTTCAAGGTCGCCACCGCCCAGCAGATCACCAGCATGAAGGCCGCGGTCACCCGGTCCAGGGTCTTGGCGCCCGGACGCCGCCCGCTCTTGATGATCAGGCCCTTGAGGCCTTCGCTGGCACCGATGTAGTGGCCCAGGAACGACTTGGCGATGGCCACGAACGCGATCAGCGGTGCAGCGAAGGCGATGGTCGGGTTGCTGAAGTGGTTGGCCAGGTAGGACAGGATCGACAGGTTCTGCGCCTTGGCTTCGGCCAGTTGGGCCGGCGACAGGGTCAGCACGCAGCTGAAGACGAAGAACAGCACCATGGCCACCATCAGCAGGTGGGCGCGGGACAGGATCTGCGAGCTGCGCTGCTCGGCGTGCTGGCCGTAGCGGCGCTTCTGGTCCACGGCGAAGGCCGAGATGATCGGTGAGTGGTTGAAGGAGAACACCATCACCGGAATCGCCAGCCACAGGGTATGCAGGAAGGCCGATGGCGCCGGGATATCGCCGGCGGTGGCGAGGATGCCGCCGTTCCAGTGCGGGATCAGGAACACCGCCAGGAACAGCAAGGCGATGATGAACGGATAGACCATCAGGCTCATGGCCTTGACGATCACCTGCTCACCACAGCGCACCACCGCCAGCAGGCCGAGGATCAGCACCAGGGACAGGATCGCCCGCGGCGGCGGGGCGATGTGCAGCTGGTGCTCCATGAAGCTGCCGACGGTATTGGTCAGGGCCACGCTGTAGATCAGCAGGATGGGGAAGATGGCGAAGAAGTAGAGCAAGGTGATCAGGGCCCCGGCCTTGATCCCGAAATGCTCCTCCACCACCTCGGTGATGTCGGCGCCGTCACGTCCGGAGAGCACGAAGCGAGTCAGGCCACGGTGCGCGTAGAAGGTCATGGGGAAGGCCAGCAGCGCCAGGATCAGCAACGGCCAGAAGCCGCCGAGGCCAGCGTTGATGGGCAGAAACAGGGTACCGGCACCAATGGCAGTGCCGAACAGGCCCAGCATCCAAGTGGTGTCTTGGCGATTCCAGCTGCTCAGGGTCGCTGGGGCCGCCGTTTCAAAGCGTTGATCAACGCTGTTGGCCTGATCATTCATCCGGTGGGATCTCCACATTCCGGTCGTTTGCCGTTGGCTCGAAGCGCGTCGGAATACCCGACAGACAGAACCCCGAGCAAACAGAGGGGGGCGCGATTGTCCGGGATTCCAAGGGCGCTGCATAGACTCAGCAGAGGAATGGGACCTGCGTTGCAACAATAATGTCCGTTTTTGTCGCAAGGCGTCTGGCCCGGCCCTCTCCCTGGTCCTGCGGCTTTTTCGCAGGTGCCGATCGGCCCGTCAAAGCGGCTTATCGCCTCACCCCTGGCGAATTCCGGCCGACCCGCGCCTGCGTTGACAGGAGTCGGCGACGAACGGCATGATCGGGCCCATGAATGCCTATCCGCTCATCCCTACCACCTACACCACGACTGCCTCCGGCGGGTCGTGTGGTGGCTGTGCAGGATGAAGCGAGCACAGTGACAACCAAGGCCCCGCCAGCAATGGACGGGGCCTTTTGTTTCTCCGTCCGGCTGGCACAACAAGGAGAGACAAGATGCCTTCACCCAACGCCAAGCGCGCCCTGCTGATCATCGACATGCAGGTCGGACTGTTCAACGGACCGGACAAGCCCTACCAGCGCGAACAGGTCCTGGACCATATCAACCAGCTGATCCGTCGCGCCCGCCAGGCCGGGGCGCCGATCTTCGCCATGCGCCATACCGGCACGGCCGACTCGCCCATCGCTCCCGGCAGCCCGTTCTGGCAGTTGCTGCCGACCCTGGAAGTGGACGAGCAACAAGACTGCGTACTGGACAAGACGCGCCCCAATTGCTTCACCGGCACCGGGCTGGCCGAGCGCCTGCACCAGGCCCAGGTCAGCGAGCTGGTGATCGTCGGCATGAAGACCCAGTACTGCGTCGATGCCACTTGCCGCGCCGCCGGCGACCTGGGCTTTACCGCACTGCTGGTGCAGGATGCCCATACCTGCATGGACACCCCATACCTGGGGGCGCGCAAGATCATCGATCATCACAACACCACCCTGGATGGCGCCTTCGTCACCCTCGCCGCGACCGCCGACGTCGCCTTCTGATCTTGCAATCAATGCCCGGGACGCGCCGACGACGGCGCCACTCCCCGGCAACGGCTGTTCCGGGCATTGCCAAATGCCCGGCTAATACGCACCCTTGAGCCTTCGCCATCGTCCGACTGGAGTTGCCCATGAGTGTTGCCGGCTTCGTGCTCTACAGCCTTGATCCACAGGCATTGGCGCGGTTCTACAGCGCACTGCTGGACTGGCCCGTCAGCGAGCGACAGCCCGACTACCTGCAACTGCAACACCAGGGCATGGAGCTGACGCTGATCCAGGTACCGGCGGCGATCGCCGCGCGCATCGTCCTGCAAGATCCCCCCCTGCCCCGCAGCGAATCCGCCTGCAAGCCAGTGTTCTGGGTCAGTGACCTGGATCTGGCCCGGCAACGCGCCGCCGGTGCCGGCGGGCGGCTGTACGAACCCGAACGTGAATGGCAGTTCAAGGGCGCCCGGGTCTGCGACGGTATCGATCCGGAAGGCAATATCTTCCAGTTGCGGCAAACCCTGTCTCGATAACCTGAGGAGCCCACCATGCCCGCCACCGTCCTGGTCCTGGTTGAGAATTTCAACGCCTACCTGCCACGGCTCGAAGCGCTGGGCTTTGAGCTGATCCTGGCCCAGACGCCCGCTACCCGGGCCCGGGCGATCGTCGACCACGCCGGGCAGATCGACGCCGTGCTGACCCGTGGTCCCCTGGGCCTGAGCGCACAGGAGATCGGCGCCCTGCCCCGGTTGCAGATCATCTGCGTGATTGGCGCCGGCTACGAGCAGGTGGACCTGCAAGCGGCGAGCAACCGGGGGATCGCCGTGACCACTGGCGCCGGGATCAATGCCCCGTCGGTGGCCGACCACGCCCTGGCGCTGCTGTTGGCCCTGGTGCGCGGCATCCCCCAGGCGGACGCGGCGGTACGCCAGGGGCATTGGCCGAAAGTCACGCGCCCGTCATTGACCGGCATGCACCTGGGCCTCCTCGGGCTCGGCGCGGTGGGCCAGGCCATCGCCCGGCGCTGCGCCCTGGGCCTGGACATGCAGGTCAGCTATCACAGCCGCCAGCCGCGACCGGAGCAGCCCTATCGTTTCTGCCCGACCCTGCTGGAACTGGCCCGGGACGTCGACCTGCTGGTGATCGCCACCCCCGGCGGCGCCGAGACCCGGCACCTGGTGGACCACGAGGTGCTGGCGGCCCTGGGGCCCGAGGGTTTCCTGGTGAATGTGGCGCGGGCCAGCGTGGTAGACACCGAGGCCCTGCTGCTGGCACTGGAGCAGCGTCGGCTCGCCGATGCGGCCCTGGACGTGTTCGATGCCGAACCTGGAGTTCCGGAGCGCTTCAAGCGCCTGGACAACGTGGTGCTCACCCCCCATGTCGCCGGGCTGTCGCCAGAGGCCAGCCGCGACACCGTGGACATGGTCGGCCGCAACCTGCAGGCGCACTTCTGCGGCCAGCCGTTGCTGACCCCCCTGGCCCTGCCGCTACCCGGTCGCGGCTGAATCCCGAACAGCGCCTATGCTCTTGGCAGCGGTTCAAACGCCTGTATCAAAAACAATGATTGTCCAGCAACACCCACGCCAATAACGGCCCACCGCGATTGTGGGGGGCCAGCGCGCGCATTAGATTAGTCAATAATCTCTGGCCTCCAGAATAAGCAGAAGGGATAAGCATGGCGCTTACAGACCAGTCCACCCGAACCCGCTCCGGTGAAGAACTCGACGCCGCTCTGATCGATCCGTACCTCAAGGCGCAGATTCCCGGCCTGACCGGCACGCCACGGATCAGCCAGTTTCCCGGCGGCGCCTCGAACCTCACCTACCTGCTGGAATACCCCGAGCAGGAATTCGTCCTGCGCCGCCCGCCGTTCGGCCACAAGGCCAAGTCGGCCCACGACATGGGCCGCGAGTTCCGCATCCTCAACCAGCTCAAGGACGGCTTCCCGTACTGCCCCAAGGCCTACGTGCACTGCACCGACGAATCGGTGATCGGGGCCGAGTTCTATGTGATGGAACGGGTCAAGGGCATCATCCTGCGCTCCGATCTGCCAGCGGAACTGAACCTCGACGCCAGCCACACCCAGGCACTGTGCAAGAGCTTCATCGACCGTTTCGTCGAGCTGCACCGGGTCGACTACCAGGCGTGCGGCCTGGGCGACCTGGGCAAGCCCGAAGGTTATGTGCAGCGCCAGATCAAGGGCTGGAGCGACCGCTACGAGAAAGCCCTGACTCCCGATGCCCCGCAGTGGGGCGTGGTCAAGGCCTGGCTCAACGACAAGATGCCCGCCGACCATCCGACCTCGAGCATCGTGCATAACGACTACCGCTTCGACAACGTGATCCTCGACCCGCAGAACCCGATGCAGATCATCGGCGTGCTGGACTGGGAACTGACCACCTTGGGCGATCCGCTGATGGACCTGGGCAACACCCTGGCCTACTGGATCGAGGCCAGCGACCCAGGGCCGGTGCAACTGATGCGCCGCCAGCCAAGCAATGCCCCGGGCATGCTCAGCCGCCAGCAGTTCGTCGACTACTACGCCGAGCGCTCCGGCATCCAGATCGGCAACTTCGACTTCTACTACACCTACGGCCTGTTCCGCCTGGCGGGCATCGTGCAGCAGATCTACTACCGCTTCTACCACGGCCAGACCCAGGACAAACGCTTCGCGCAGTTCATCCACATGAACAAGCTGCTGGAGCAGATGAGCCTGCAAGTCATCGGCAAATCCAGCCTCTGAGCGCGCTTCGGCGCCTGACCGCCCAACAAGGAAAAACCATGTCCAAGACTCAGTTGTTCGACCTCGACGGCAAGATCGCATTCGTCTCCGGCGCCAGCCGTGGCATCGGCGAGGCCATTGCCAAGCTGCTGGCCCAGCAAGGCGCTCACGTGATCGTCTCGAGCCGCAAGCTCGAAGGCTGCCAGCAGGTGGCCGAGGCCATCGTCGCCGCCGGCGGCAAGGCCACCGCCATTGCTTGCCACATCGGTGAAATGGAGCAGATCCAGCAGGTGTTCGCCGCCATCCGCGAGCAGTTCGGGCGCCTGGACATCCTGGTCAACAACGCCGCCACCAACCCGCAGTTCTGCAATGTACTGGACACTGACCTGGGCGCCTTCCAGAAGACCGTCGACGTGAATATCCGCGGTTATTTCTTCATGTCGGTGGAAGCCGGCAAGCTGATGCGCGAAAACGGTGGCGGCAGCATCATCAACGTGGCTTCGATCAACGGTGTATCGCCGGGGCTGTTCCAGGGCATCTACTCGGTGACCAAGGCCGCGGTGATCAACATGACCAAGGTCTTCGCCAAGGAATGCGCGCAGTTCGGCATCCGCTGCAACGCCCTGCTGCCGGGCCTGACCGACACCAAGTTCGCCTCGGCCCTGGTCAAGAACGACAGCATCCGCAACGCCGCCCTGGCGCAGATCCCGCTCAAGCGCGTGGCCGACCCGAGCGAGATGGCCGGTGCGGTGCTCTACCTGGCCAGCGACGCTTCCAGCTACACCACCGGCACTGCGCTGAACGTGGATGGCGGTTTCCTGTCCTGAGCCACCTGCGCTGTACAAAAAGGCAGCCTGCGGGCTGCCTTTTTCATACCCCACATAAACCTGCAGGAGCAGCCGGTGGACGCTCGATTGCGCGCGAGGCTCGTTAACGATGACGTGCAACGTCTGACGGAACGCGGCGCCCCCGGGTTCATCGCGGGCAAGCCTCGCTCGTGCGGGGTTTTGCCCCACAAATGAATATTTATTCTCTTTATTGAAATTAGTGAATTTTTATTCCATAAATAGCCATCCCTACCACAACAACTTTAAAGGTGCGGCGATGGATGAACTGGGCGTTGGGCTGATCGGAACCGGATTCATGGGGCGTGCCCACGCCCTGGCTTTTCGCAGTGTCGGTGCGGTATTCGAACTGCCGGTGCGCCTGCGCCTGGCGGCCCTGGCCGATGCCGATGGGCAACGCGCCGCGCAGTGTGCCAAAGCTTGGGGGTTCGCCCAGGCCCACGCGGATTGGCGCCAGTTGATCGATGCTCCCCAGGTCGGCCTGGTGGCGATCACCACCCCCAATCACTTGCACTTTCCCATGGCCATGGCGGCCCTGGCAGCCGGCAAGGCGGTGTATTGCGAAAAACCCCTGGCCGTGACCAGCGAACAGGCCGAGCAGATGCATCAAGCCGCACAGGCGGCTGGAGTGGTGACCCGGGTCGGCTACAACTACCAGCACAATCCGTTGATCGTCCTGGCCCGGGAGCTGATCGGCAATGGCGAGCTGGGGCAACTGGTGAGTTTCCAGGGCGAATTCAGCGAGGACTTCATGGCCGATCCGGACTCACCCTGGACCTGGCGCTGTGACCCGCAACAGGCGGGCGGCGCCCTGGCGGACCTGGGCAGCCACCTGCTGGCCATGGCGCGTTTTCTTATGGGGCCGGTAGCCGCCGTGTGCGCCGATACCCACACCGTGCATCAGGAGCGCCCCGTTCGGGCCGGCGCCCCTGAACGCCGCGCCATCGCCGTGGACGACCAGGCCCATGCGCTGCTGCGCTTCACCAATGGCGCCCGGGGCAGCGTGGGCAGCAGCTGGATCAAGCACGGCTACAAGAACCACCTGGCCTTCGAGATCAGCGGCACCCTGGGCACCCTGGCCTTCGACCAGGAGCGCTTGAACGAACTGCGTCTGTATCGGGCCGGCCAACCGGGTTTCCAGCGCTTGCTGGCCGGCCCGGCCCTCCCCGGCTACGCGGCCTTCAGCCCGGCGCCGGGGCACCAGCTGGGCTACAACGAACTCAAGACCCTGGAAGTGCAGGAGCTGCTCATGGCGATGTGCGGCCAGGGGCGAGACGGCACCGATTTCCAGGAAGCCTGGGAGGTGGAACGACTGGCGGCAGCGATCCGCCTGGCCGCCCAAGAACAACGCTGGATCACCTTGTAACCGCTGCCGGGCCGGGACGAGGCCTTCATCACGCCAAGCCCAATGCCCGCCAGCGGCTACAACAACGCTGCCAGGCGTATGGCCAGGGCCTTGGCTTGCAGGGCCACATCGGTGACCGCGGTGCTTTCCCACCACAGGCCACGCAATGGCGGGCCCATGGCGAACAGGCGTTCGCCGGCCCGGCCCTGGGCGTCATGCACCGCGCCGTCGGGCTCGGCACTGATGCCCAGGGCCAGCGGTCCCGGTTGCACCAGGCCCCGGGCCAGCAGCTGCCGGGGCAAGGGCCGGTCCACCCGGCGCCAGTCGTACTCGATGCCACTGGAGTTGATCAAGGCATCGCCCAACACCCGCGTGCTTTCCCGGCTGCCGCGATGACGCAAGCGAATCGCCAGGCGCCCCTCGCTGTCCGGCTCCAGCCCCTGGTAGCTGGCGGCATGGATCCGCAGCCGCCCCTGGGCATGCAGGCGCCTCACCAGTTCATCGCTCAAGGGCGGCGAACGATGGTGATGGCTCTCCCACCAGGGCCGCACATGCCGTACGAACTGGCGACGCTGGAAATCGCTGGCCTGGCTCCACAAACGCGGGATATGCGCCCGCACCGTGTCCAACGGCGCTTGCCAGTCGATGCCCTGGGCCAGGGCCTGCCGGCACTGGCGACGCAGCTCGCGGAGCAATTGGCGGGGGCTGCGGATCGCCGGGTCCAGGCCCAGGAAGTCGACCCAGGCCGGCGGTTGCCGACGGACATGGGGCAGCAGCCCGTGGCGGGAAAACACTTCGATGGGGCCCCGGTGCCCGGCTTGCTCCAGCGACACCACCGCATCGACCATGGTCAGCCCGGAACCGATGATCAGCACCCTGGACATAGGGTCCAGGCGCGCCATGGCGCTCACATCCCAAGGGTCCAGGGCGGCAGCGTTGAGGCCGCTGGAATGGGTTTGCCGGGTACGGGCGGCGGGGAACATGCCCGTGGCCAGTACCGCCCGCGCGCCCTGTAATTGGCGCCCATCGGCCAGGACCAGCGAAATCCCGCCGTCCTTATGCTGCAGGTCCACCACCTCACTGTGCACATGCTCCACCGAGGAGCCCTGCTCCAAACCCAGCGCCCGGGCCTCGGCCAAACGCTGCTGGACATAGACCCCGAACAAACCCCGGGGCGGGAAGAGCTCGCTGATGGGCACTGGCTGGCCGGCCGACTCGGGCCAACCGCCTTCGGCAATGTGCTGGGTCAGCCACTGGGTCAGGTCGTCGGGGTTGTCCGGGTCGATGCTCATGCGCGCCGCATTGCCATTGAGGGTATGGCCCAGTTCGGTGGCGCTATAGGCCTCGCCGCGCCCCAGCTCGGCACGCGGCTCGATCACCAGGATGCGGCGCGCGCCCGGCAGGCGTAGCAATTGCGCGGCCAGCAAGGCGCCACTGAGGCCGCCACCGATAATCAGTACTTCGGCATCGCAAGGGGCAGGATCCGGCTGCCCGATAGGGGTCTGGTTCATGCAAGGCTCATGGTCAGTGTTGGCCGGGACCCTGTCCCGGAGGGCGTGGGGCACATCCCCGTGCAGCAGGGTAATGCCTGGCCCGGCACCTGGAACATCCCCAGCAAGATAATAGGCCTGCGCCACGACCGGATTCGCCAGGCAGTACCAAAGTAGGACGCCATTCGCTGTGGCCTATCCGTGGCGGCGTTCGAACCGGCCGATCCAGCCCGGTAGCGCTCCTTGGGACGGCATCGGTTGCCAGATGAAGCGCAGGCGGGCCAGGCCCAGGAAACGCCGCACCTGGCGCTCCAGCAGCCGCGCCAGAGTGCTGCTCGGGTGGCGCAGGGTCCAGCCCCACAAGCGTCGGCGCCAGCTAGCGACGGCGCCCAGGTGGCCTTCGATCTCCTCTGCCAGGCCCTGCAAACGCAGCGGTGACAGCAACAGGTCGCTGGGAGCCATTTCGCGCCGGTCACGGGCCGCCGAACCCTGGCTCTCAGGAAACGCCAGGCTGTGCCCGCTACCCAGCCATTGCCCGAGCAGCACCTCCAGCCCGCCCTGCCATTGGGTCCCCTCCTCGCTCCACAACTGCACGCCCGCGTTGCGCTGGCGCCAAGCTGCCTGGCGCCGGGAGCCACTGCCGGGCCCCAGCAACTGACTGAAGGCCAGCCAGGGCTGGCGCGAACTCGCCAAGTCGACTGGCGGCTCACGGACGATCAGCAGGCCTGGAGCCACGCCGTTCTCCCCCGCCGCCATCCAGCACGCCAGTTGCCGGCCGCTGCCGACGAACACATGACTGGGCCGCCAGCGCCACAGGCATTGACGCAAGGCCCCGATGGGCGACTGGTCGCCAAGGCTCGCCACCTCGGCCCCCAGGCTGCGCGCCGCCAGGGCCAAAAGCAGCAGGTCTGGCTCGAACGGCCCACTCAGGATCAGCCGGGAGCGCCAGCCAAGGCCATGCTGGCGCAAGCCATCGGCCAGGCGCTCGACATCGCGCAGTACATCGATCCAGCGCCAACCATGCCAATGGCCCCGGCGCTTGTGACGCAGGGCATTGGCCAAGGGTCGCACCCGGGCCCAGTGTCGCAGCGACTCGTACATTTCCATGACCGCTCCCTGGTGCCCCCGCGTGACCGCTGCCGCCAGCGGACATCGAGTGACGCACTACGGCCGCTGCGCCGCCGGGCGCAGCCGCACCGGCTCGGCAGCGGCTACCACCTGGCGTTGCGCGCCGAGATCGCGCCAGGCGCTGCCCGGATGGCTCTCGGGCAACCTGGGGCCTGCGCCGAACAGCTTCTCGCGCAGGGTGCCTGGCGCATAGTCGGTCTTGTACGCCCCGCGCTTCTGCAACTCCGGCACCAGCAGTTCCACCGCGTCGATAAAGGTTTCATGGGTCAAGGCGTAGGCCAGGTTGAAGCCATCCACGTCGGTTTCCTCGACCCACTCCTGCAACAGGTCGGCCACGGTCTGGGGACCACCGACGAACAACGGGCCGAAACCACCGATGCCCACCCAGTCCGCCAGCTCGTGGGGTGTCCAGACCTTGTTCGGATCCGCCGTGGAGAAGGCCTCCACCGCCGACTGGATGGCATTGGTATGCACATGCTGCAGCGGCTCGTCAGGGCGGAAGCGACTGAAATCGATGCCGGTCCAGCCACTGATCAGGGCCATGGCGCCTTCGTAGCTGACCCAGCTCTTGTACTCCTCGAACTTGGCCTTGGCCTGGGCATCGGTTTCGCCGAGGATCACCGTCTGCAGGTTGAAGATCAGCAGCTTCGACGGATCGCGCCCGGCCTCGGCGGCGCGGCGGCGGATATCGGCCACGGTCTTTTTCAGCAACACCTTGGAGGGCGCCGCGACGAACACACATTCGGCCTGCTCGGCAGCGAACTGCTTGCCCCGGCTGGAGGCCCCGGCCTGGTAGAGCACCGGGGTGCGCTGCGGCGAAGGCTCGCACAAATGGATGCCCGGCACCTGGAAGTGCCTGCCCTGGTGGCGAATCTCGTGGATCTTGCTTGGATCGCTGAAGATCCGCCGCTCGCGGTCGCGCAGCACCGCGCCGTCTTCCCAACTGCCCTCCCAGAGCTTGTAGCAGACCTCCAGGTACTCCTCGGCGTAGTCATAGCGGGCGTCGTGCTCGGTCTGGGCCTGCTGGCCGATGTTGCGTGCGCCGCTCTCCAGGTACGAGGTGACGATGTTCCAGCCGGCCCGGCCCTTGGTCAGGTGATCGAGGGTGGAAAGGCGCCGGGCGAAAGGATAAGGGTGCTCGAAAGACAGCGACGCGGTGAGGCCGAACCCCAGGTGTTCGGTGACCAGGGCCATGGGCGGAATCAGTTGCAGCGGATCGTTCACCGGCACTTGGGCCGCCTGGCGGATCGCCGCCTCGCCGTTGCCGTTGTAGACGTCATAGATGCCCAGCACATCGGCGATGAACAGCCCGTCGAACTTGCCCCTCTCGAGGATTCGCGCCAGGTCGGTCCAGTATTCCAGGTCCTTGTACTGCCAGGAGCGATCCCGGGGGTGGGCCCAGAGCCCGGGAGACTGATGACCGACGCAGTTCATGTCGAAGGCATTGAGGCGGATCTCACGGGGCATCAGGCAGCACTCCCGAACCTTCGGGCAACACGCCATTGAGGCGATAGTTGCCGATCAACTGGTACTTCCAACGCAGCGGGTCGTCCAGGGTCGAGGGATGCGGGCTGCGCTGGCCGGTGAGTTCGAACTCGGCGTTGCTGGCAGCCAGCAACGCTTCGCCGACGGCGATCGCCGCCTCCGCCAGGGCGACCCGGGTCTGGGCCGGGTCCTGCTCCGCGTGCAAGTGGCGCTGGGCACGCTCCTGCAGGGCCGCGGCCACTTCGATGCGGATTTGCAGGTCACCGAAGCGGCTGATCACGTAGGGGTCCTGGCTGGCCTGCGCCAAGCCGCTGCCCGGCCAGGGCCGGGCTTGCTGGCGTACGTAGGCCAGGGTCTGGTGCAACAGGGCTCGGGCCCGCTGCAACTGCTCGGCATTGCGGGCCAGGGCATCCTGGGGGGTATCGGGTCGAGTCAAGGCATTCATGGGGCTGTCCTTCAGTTCCAGGCGTGGCGGGCCGGCTTGACGCCGTTGAGCAGGAAATTGCCGATCAGGTGGTATTTCCAGCGGGCCGGATCGTGCAGGGTGTGGGTCCGGGCATTGCGCCAGTGGCGGTCGAGGTTGTACCTGGCCGACACCGAACGAGTGCCGGCCAGTTCGAACAGCTTGCTGGCCGCGAGCAAGGCGCTTTCGGTGGACAGCACCTTGGCCTGGGCCACCACCAGCGAGGCTTGGGCGACGCTGTCCGCATCAGGGCTGGCCAGGGCCTGGTCGATGGCCTGGGCCGCGCGGGTGAGGATTTCCTCGGCACCGTGCACCCGCCACTCCAGGTCGCCGATGGCCGCGATGGTGTAGGGATCCTGCCAGCCATGGTCCAGGCCACTGTCGATCCAGGGCCGGGACTGCCGGGCGTGGAGCTTGGCATCCTCCAGGGCGGCGACGGCGATGCCGGTGTCGACCGCGGCCTGGATCACCTGGGAGATCGGCCCATCGGCGGTGGGCTGGTCGAAGGCCCGGTGGGCCGGGATCACCGCGCTGCGCGGCACCTGTACCGCCTGCAGGCTGACCCCGCCACTGGCGGTGGTGCGCTGGCCGAAGCCGTCCCAGCTATCGATTACCGTCAGCCCGGGGTTGTCCCGCTCGATGAACGCGATATGGGCCTGGCCGTTCTCATCCACGGCCACTGCCGGGACGATATGGGCGAACAAGGCACCGGTGCAGTAGAACTTCTGCCCATCGATCCGGGCCTGGTCGCCGTCGAAGCGGATCTGGCTCTGGAAGGCGCCGACATGCTTGCTACCGGCCTCGGAGAAGGCGTTGCCGAAGCGATAGCCCCGCAGCACTTGGCTGAAGTAGCGGCGCTTCTGCTCCTCACTGCCGGTCTGCAACAGGATGTCCACCACCCCCAGGTGGTTCTGCGGCAACTGGCCCAGGGATGGATCGGCGGCGGAGATGATCTTGATCACCTCCACCAGGGTCACATAGGACACCCCGGCACCGCCGTATTCGCGGGGAATGGTGATGCCCCACAGGCCGCTGGCGGAGAACTCGTCCAGCTCGGCCACCGGCAGGCGCCGTTCACGGTCGCGTATTGCGGCTTCCACGGCGAAGCGCCGGGCCAGGTCCCGGGCGATGCTGATGGCTTCGGCATCGCTGCGGATGATATGGGCAGTGCGAGGAGGTTGGGCTGGGGCTGTCATGGGCCGGTTCCGCTTGCTGGTGGTCAAGATCGACACCCGTCGGGTGCCTGCCGCCAAGACCATTGCAGAACTCGTGCCCAGGAATAAAAACCTTCTATTTCAATGAGCTATGAATAAAACCGACAAAACACCGCAATACAAAACAGGCAAACTGCCCAACCACTGTTGGCAGGCGGACAGTTGTCGCGGAATCAGATCACCACGTTGCGCACGAAGCGCGTGGGCTGGGTGCCATCGTTGCGGTAACCATGGGGCACATGGCTGGCGAACATGAAGAAGTCGCCGCTTTCCAGGCGGCGCTCGGTGTCGCCGAAGAACACCGTCAGGCAGCCCTCGAACACATACAACTGCTCGCTCCAGCCCTGGGCATCGCACTCGGAGCGGTACTCCTCGCCAGGCTCCAGGTGCCATTCCCACAGTTCCACCTCACGGCTGGCCTCGGCCTTGGACAGCAGCACTGCGCGGCTGCCGGGAATCAGCCCCGCCCAGGCAAGCTCGTTGATACGGCTGGAGTCCCGGGAATCCGGGGCCTGGATCAGGTCGCTGAAGGCCACGCCCAGGGCCTCGGCGACCCGATCCAGGGTCCCGAGGCTGACGTTCTTCTCCCCCGCCTCGATGGCCACCAGCATCCGCCGGCTGACCGCCGACTTCTGCGCCAGGGCACTCTGGCTCAAGCCGGCGGCGTGGCGCAGGCGCCGGACATTGAGGCTGACATGTTGCAGGACCGAAGCCCGATGACTGTTTTCCTTATGCACTCTATTCGCTCGCTCCCTGGGCCTGCGCAGTATACTGCCCAATTTCCGGCGCATTGTGCGTCCCCCTCAGGTAGCACGCAAGACCATGACATCCGGGACTTCCAGCACTTTTTCCTACAAGCTCAGCAAGGCCGAGGCCGTACTGGTGCTGATCACCATGATCTGGGGCGGCACCTTCCTCCTGGTGCAACAAGCCATGGGCGTCAGCGGCCCGATGTTCTTCGTCGGCCTGCGCTTCGCCGCGGCCGCCGCCATCGTCGCGCTCTTCTCCTGGTCGCGCCTGCGCGGCCTGACCCTGTTCGAGTTGCGCGCCGGTAGCTTCATCGGGGTTGCCATCATGCTCGGTTATGGCTTGCAGACCGTGGGCCTGCAAACCATCCCCAGCAGCCAGTCGGCCTTCATCACTGCGCTGTACGTGCCCTTCGTGCCCCTGTTGCAATGGCTGTTCATGGGCAAGCGCCCGGGCTTGCTGCCCAGCCTGGGGATCATGCTGGCATTCACCGGGCTGATGCTGCTGTCCGGGCCCAACGGCGCCTCCCTGGATTTCAGCCCCGGAGAGATCGCGACCTTGATCAGCACCGTGGCGATCGCCGCGGAGATCATCCTCATCAGCAGCTTTGCCGGGCGCGTGGATGTGCGCCGGGTGACGGTGGTGCAACTGGCGGTGACCTCGATGCTGGCCTTTGCCATGGTGCTGCCCACCGGGGAAACGCTGCCGGAGTTCTCCTGGCTGCTGCTGGTCATCGCCCTGGGCCTGGGCGTCTCCAGCGCGGCGATCCAGGTGGCGATGAACTGGGCCCAGAAGAGCGTCTCGCCGACCCGGGCCACGCTGATCTATGCCGGCGAGCCGGTATGGGCCGGGATCGTCGGGCGCATCGCCGGGGAACGCCTGCCCGCCCTGGCCCTGCTGGGCGGGGCAATGATCGTGCTGGCGGTGATCGTCAGCGAGCTGAAGATCAACCGCAGATCGACGCACAGGCCAGAAGCCTCCCTGGGCGGTGAGTCGACCCCGCCCTGACCCCAGCCACCTACAAGGACGACGCATCGGGCTCGGGGCTCGAAAGCCAGCCCGGGGCGATCAAGGACCCATGGTGCTTGGGCTCCAGCGGCAGCGGATCACCTTCAATTTCGCCCTTGTAATAGAAATAGGCCCGGTAGCGGACATGCCCCTCCGGCATGGCCTTTTCGTAATACAGCACGGTGCCTGGCGGCAACAGGTAGCGGTGCCCGTCGTCCGGGGGGCCGTCGATGACCAGGGCCTTGCGAGTGCTGATCATCTCCTGGGCCGGCGGGTACAGCCGTTCCAGGCCGATGGCCAACGCGGCGCCCAGGCAGGTGAACAGCAGGGCGAAGCAGCCACGCCGGAGCAATCGGCTGCTGGTGGTGGTTTTGGCTGGGTGCATCCGTGTCGATCCTTGTCCGATGAGTTGCGTGCAGGGCAAACCTTGTGCGAACACCCGGCGAACGGGCGAAGCGGGCATTTGTCTCCTACCTTTGAAAGCGCATGTAACATTTCTGATGGCTGCCTGGCCGCGCTTGGCGGTTGGTGATCAAGGGCCTGGCACGTATTATGCGTCATACTTTTCCGCAGATTAGAAGCCTATGTCCCTGATAGTTCTACTGCTTCTGCCATTCATGGGCAGCTGTCTGGCGGCCCTGTTGCCGCACAACGCACGTAACACCGAATCGCTGCTGGCCGGCCTGGTTGCCCTGATCGGCACCATCCAGGTGGCTTTGCTGTATCCGCAGATCGCCGATGGCGGAGTGATTCGCGAGGAGTACGCCTGGCTGCCCAGCCTGGGACTGAACTTCGTGTTGCGCCTGGACGGCTTCGCCTGGCTGTTCTCGCTGCTGGTGCTGGGCATCGGCACCCTGGTGTCGTTGTATGCGCGCTACTACATGTCGCCCCAGGACCCGGTGCCGCGCTTCTTCGCCTTTTTCCTGGCGTTCATGGGCGCCATGCTGGGCCTGGTGATCTCCGGCAACCTGATCCAGATCGTGTTCTTCTGGGAACTGACCAGCCTCTTCTCGTTCCTGCTGATCGGCTATTGGCATCACCGTTCCGACGCCCGCCGTGGCGCCTACATGGCGTTGATGGTCACCGGTGCCGGGGGATTATGCCTGCTGGCGGGGGTCATGCTGCTCGGCCATGTGGTCGGCAGCTATGACCTGGACCAGGTACTGGCTGCCGCGGACAAGATCAAGGCCCATGCCCTCTACCCTGTCCTGCTTCCCTTGATCCTGCTCGGTGCGCTGAGCAAGAGCGCACAATTCCCCTTCCACTTCTGGCTTCCCCACGCCATGGCCGCACCGACACCGGTCTCGGCCTACCTGCACTCGGCGACCATGGTCAAGGCCGGGGTGTTTCTCCTGGCCCGCTTGTGGCCATCGCTGTCCGGCAGCGAAGAATGGTTCTGGATCGTCGGCGGCGCCGGCGCCTGTACCCTGGTGCTGGGCGCCTATTGCGCGATGTTCCAGAACGACCTCAAGGGCCTGCTGGCCTACTCCACCATCAGCCACCTGGGCCTGATCACCCTGCTGCTGGGCCTGAACAGCCCGCTGGCGGCGGTGGCCGCGGTATTCCACATCCTCAACCACGCCACCTTCAAGGCCTCGCTGTTCATGGCCGCCGGGATCATCGACCACGAGAGCGGCAGCCGCGACATCCGCAAGCTCAACGGCCTGATCAAGCTGATGCCCTACACCGCGACCCTGGCCATGGTGGCCAGCGCCTCCATGGCCGGGGTGCCGCTGCTCAACGGCTTCCTGTCCAAGGAGATGTTCTTCGCCGAGACGGTGTTCATCAATTCCAGCGCCTGGGTCGAGATCGCCCTGCCGGTGATCGCCACCATCGCCGGGACCTTCAGCGTCGCCTATGCCCTGCGCTTCACCGTCGATGTGTTCTTCGGCGAGCCGGCCACCGACCTGCCCCACACCCCCCACGAACCGCCACGCTGGATGCGCGCGCCGGTGGAGCTGCTGGTGTTCACCTGCCTGCTGGTGGGGATCTTCCCGGCCCAGATCATCGGGCCGTTGCTGGCCGCCGCTGCGCGGCCGGTGGTGGGCGGGACCCTGCCCGAATACAGCCTGGCGATCTGGCACGGCCTCAATGCGCCGATGATCATGAGCCTGATCGCCATGTCCTGCGGCATCGTCCTCTACCTGTTGCTGCGCAAGCCGCTGGTGCGTGGCCGCTTCGCCTACCCGCCGGGCGTGGGCCGCTTCAATGGCAAGCGCCTGTTCGAACGCTGCCTGGTAGCCCTGACCCGACTGGCCCGTGGCCTGGAACGGCGGCTGAGCACCAAGCGCCTGCAAAGCCAGTTGTTCCTGCTGGTGCTGGCGGCGGTGATCGCCGGGTTGATCCCCATGCTCTACAGCAGCCTGACCTGGGGCGACCGGCCGAAGATCCCCGGTTCCATCGTCTTCGTGACCTTCTGGCTGCTGGCCATCGCCTGCGCCCTGGGCGCCGCCTGGCAGGCCAAGTATCACCGCCTGGCCGCCCTGACCATGGTCAGCGTCTGCGGGCTGATGACCTGCGTGACCTTCGTCTGGTTCTCCGCTCCCGACCTCGCCCTGACCCAGCTGGTGGTGGAAGTGGTGACCACGGTGCTGATCCTGCTGGGCCTGCGCTGGCTGCCGCGGCGGATCGAGGACGTCTCGCCGCTGCCCAGCAGCGTGCCCAAGGCGCGTATCCGCCGCCTGCGCGACCTGAGCCTGTCGGTCGCCGTGGGCCTGGGCATGGCGCTGTTGTCCTACGCCATGCTGACCCGGCCGACGCCCAACGACATCTCCTCGTTCTACCTGAGCCGGGCCCTGCCCGAGGGTGGCGGCACCAATGTGGTGAACGTGACCCTGGTGGATTTCCGCAGCTTCGACACCCTGGGCGAGATCACCGTGCTGGTGGCCGTGGCCCTGACCGTGTTCGCCCTGCTGCGACGCTTCCGCCCGCCCAAGGAAAGCATGCAGCTGCCGGCCCAGCAGCGCCTGCTGGCACCGGACGTGGTCACCGACCTGGTCAACCCGCGCCAGGCCAGCGACACCGCCCTGGGCTTCATGATGGTGCCTGCGGTGCTGGTGCGCCTGCTGCTGCCGATCGCCCTGGTGGTGTCCTTCTACCTGTTCATGCGCGGGCACAACCTGCCGGGTGGCGGTTTCGTCGCCGGGCTGGTGATGTCGGTGGCGTTCATCCTGCAGTACATGGTGGCCGGCACCCAGTGGGTGGAGGCGCAGATGAGCCTGCGACCGCTGCGCTGGATGGGCACCGGCCTGCTGTTCGCGGTGGCCACGGGCCTGGGCGCGCTGGCCTGGGGCTATCCGTTCCTGACCACCCACACCCTGCACCTGGACCTGCCGCTGTTCGGTGATATCCATATCGCCAGCGCGCTGTTCTTCGACATCGGCGTGTACGCGGTGGTGGTGGGCGCGACGCTGCTGATCCTCACCGCCCTGGCGCACCAGTCGGTGCGGGCCCACAAGCCTACCAGCCAGTCCAAATCCCTGATCAAGAGCGGAGCCGCCTGATGGAAGAAGTCATTGCAATCGCCATTGGTGTCCTCGCCGCCTCGGGAGTCTGGCTGGTGCTGCGCCCCCGGACCTTCCAGGTGGTGATGGGCCTGTGCCTGCTGTCCTACGCGGTCAACCTGTTCATCTTCAGCATGGGCAGCCTGTTCATCGGCAAGGAGCCGATCGTCAAGGACGGCGTGCCCCAGGACCTGCTGCACTACACCGACCCCCTGCCCCAGGCGCTGGTGCTCACCGCCATCGTCATCAGCTTCGCCATGACCGCGCTGTTCCTGGTGGTACTCCTGGCATCCCGGGGCCTGACCGGCACCGACCACGTCGACGGTCGGGAGCCCAAGGAATGAACCTGTTGTCGTCGCACCTGATCGTCGCCCCCATCCTGTTGCCGCTGCTGACCGCGGCCCTGCTCCTGTTGCTGGGAGAAAAACACCGGCCGCTCAAGGCTCGGCTCAACCTGTTCTCCAGCCTGCTGGGCCTGGGCCTGGCGCTGTACCTGCTGTACTGGACCCAGGCCGATGGCGCCACCGGCTCCTTCGGCGTGTACCTGCCGAGCAACTGGCAGGTACCGTTCGGCATAGTGCTGGTGGTCGATCGCCTGGCGGCGCTGATGCTGGTGCTGACCGGCATCATCGGAGTCAGCGCGCTGCTGTTCGCCATGGCCCGCTGGGACGGCGCCGGCGCCAGCTTCCACGCGCTGTTCCAGATCCAGCTGATGGGCCTGTACGGGGCCTTCCTCACCGCCGACCTGTTCAACCTGTTCGTGTTCTTCGAAGTGCTGCTGGCAGCGTCCTATGGCCTGATGCTGCATGGCTCGGGACGGGCGCGGGTGTCCTCGGGACTGCACTACATCACCATCAACCTCCTGGCCTCGTCGTTGTTCCTGATCGGCACGGCGATGATCTACGGAGTCACCGGCACCCTGAACATGGCCGACCTGGCCATGAAGATCCCCCTGGTGCCCGAGGCCGACCGTGGCCTGTTGCACGCCGGCACGGCGATCCTGGCCATCGCCTTCCTGGCCAAGGCCGGGATGTGGCCGCTGAACTTCTGGCTGGTGCCGGCCTATTCCTCGGCCAGCGCACCGGTAGCGGCCTTGTTCGCGGTGATGACCAAGGTCGGGGTCTATACCGTGCTGCGCTTGTGGACCCTGCTGTTTTCCGGCCAGGCCGGAGCCTCGGCCTATTTCGGCAGCCAGTGGCTGGTGTACGGCGGCCTGGCGACGATCTGCTGTGCGGCGCTGGGCATCCTCGCCGCGCAACGCCTGGAGCGCATGGCCAGCCTGAGCATCCTGGTCTCGGCGGGGATCCTGCTCGCGGTGATCGGCTTCGCCCAACCGGCACTGACCGGCGCGGCGCTGTTCTACCTGTTCAGCTCGACCCTGGCCATGTGCGCGCTGTTCCTCCTAGCCGAACTGATCGAACGCTCGCGCTCGGCCACCGAGGCGCCCCTGGAAGACGAAGGCGAGATCCTGCCGCAACCACTGGGGGCCTCGCCGCCCCGGGGCAGCAACCTCGACGATGAGCAGCAGGTGGTGGTCGGCCAAGTGATTCCCTGGACCATGGCCTTCCTGGGCCTGAGCTTCATCGCCTGTGCCCTGCTGATCATCGGCATGCCGCCGCTGTCGGGCTTTATCGGCAAGCTCAACCTGATCGCCGCCCTGCTCAACCCCCAGGGCCTGGGCAGTGGCCTGCAGACCCAGGTGCCGGTGGCGGGCTGGTGCTTCCTGGCGCTGCTGATCCTCTCCGGCCTGGCGTCCTTGATCGCCTTCGCGCGCCTGGGCATCCGCCGCTTCTGGACGCCCGAGGAGCGACCCTCGCCTGTGCTGCGGCGCCTGGAGTGCGTGCCGATAGTGGCGCTGCTGGGCCTGTGCGTGGTGCTGAGCTTCAAGGCCGAGCCGCTGCTGCGCTTCACCCAGGACACCGCCGACAACCTCAATCATCCCGAGCACTACGTGATGGCGGTACTGGGCACCCGGACGGTGCTCAGCCCCGAGGCCAAGGCTGCACTGTCGATGGAGGTGCAGCCATGAAACGCCTGTTCCCATCGCCCTTCCTGTCCCTGGCGTTGTGGTTGTTGTGGCTGCTGCTGAACCTCTCCGTCAGCCCCGGCAACCTGCTGCTGGGCGCGGCGCTGGGTTTTCTCGCGCCGCTGCTGATGCGCCCGCTGCGCCCGCAACCGATCCGCATCCGCCGGCCCTGGACCATCCTGCGCCTGTTCCTGCTGGTGGGTCGCGACGTACTGGTGTCGAACCTGCTGGTGGCCTGGGGCGTGCTCAACAACGGCCGGCGTCCGGTGCGCTCGGCGTTCGTCAAAGTGCCCCTGGACCTGCGCGACGCCAACGGGCTGGCGGCGCTGTCGACCATTACCACGGTGGTGCCGGGCACGGTCTGGTCCGAGCTCTCCCTGGACCGCAGCATCCTCTTGCTGCACGTGTTCGACCTGGAGGATGAAGCGCAATTCATCCAGCACTTCAAGGCCACCTACGAGCGCCCGCTGATGGAGATCTTCGAATGAGCGCACTGATGGATAACGCGATCCTGCTGAGCCTGTTCATCTTTTCCCTGGCCATGGTCCTGACCCTGGTACGCCTGTTCCGGGGGCCTTCGGCCCAGGACCGGGTCCTGGCGCTGGACTACCTGTACATCCTGGCGATGCTGATGATGCTGGTGCTGGGCATTCGCTACTCCAGCGATACCTACTTCGAGGCGGCGCTGCTGATCGCCCTGTTCGGCTTCGTCGGCTCCTTCGCCCTGGCCAAATTCCTCCTGCGTGGCGAGGTGATCGAATGAACGACCTGCAACAACTGCCCCTGTGGGTGGAAATCCTGGTGGCCCTGTTGCTGCTGCTGGGCAGCCTGTTCGCCCTGATCGGCGCGCTGGGCATCCTGCGCATGAAGAGCTACTTCCAGCGCATGCACCCGCCGGCCCTGGCCTCGACCCTGGGCTCGTGGACCGTGGCCCTGGCCTCGATCCTGTATTTCTCGGCGCTCAAGTCGGGGCCGGTGCTGCACGCCTGGCTGATCCCGATCCTGCTGTCGATCACCGTACCGGTGACGACCCTGCTGCTGGCCCGCGCCGCGCTGTTTCGCAAGCGCATGGCCGGCGACGACGTGCCGGCGGAAGTCAGCAGCAAACGCCAGGAAACCGGCAACTGAGCAGGCGCGGGCTCGCCCCGCGCCTGCCTTGCTGGGCTGCTCAGGCCCAGGCCAGCACCAGCAGCCCAGCCCCCAGTACCACGCACAAGGGGCAATAGAACAGCGTGTCGAGCCGGGCGAAGCGCGAACCCCGCACCTGCTTGAAGAACCCCACCAGTTCCGAATCGCCAATGGCCCGGCCGAACATCAGCAAGGCCATGGCGCTGATGATCCACTGCAATGCCGGATGGCTCACGCTCGGCAACAAGAGCCCGACCCGCAGGCACACCAGCAGCGCTACCAGCAACAGGGCCAGCGCCACCAGCAAGGTCGCCAGCGCCGGTATCTGGAAGGCCGGCTGGCTCTGCCCGGGCGCAGGCCCAGGCACCTGCGGGATCACCGCCTCGCTGCCGCGCTTGCCGCCAGCGGCCCAGTACAGGTGCAACAGGCTGATCGATAAAAAGGTTCCGGCCACTCCCTGTGCAAGCAGATGAGTCATGTTGGACGTCCCTGGAAAATTTCGCTGAAGAATGGACCTGATTGCGCGTTTTGGTAAGTACGTTCGTCGTCTTCGATGCTAAAGTGCCGGCCCATGAAATTCGCCCGTTCCGATCGCTCGCTCGTTGCCTGGATGCTGTATTGCTGCGTCCTGTTCAACGTGTTCGCCTGCAGCATCGGCCATGGCCAGATGCTGGGCATGCAGCTTAACGGCATCGGCGGGCAGTTCTGCAGCGTCGACCCGGCCACCCAGGCGCCGGTACAAGCCCCCACCGACCAGGATTCGCTGCCGACCCTGGCCAAGGCCTTCGGTTGCCCGCTGTGCTCCACCGGTGGCATGGGCCCGGCGCTGAACACCAGCCTTGGCCTGGCTTTCCTGCCGCAGCCCCAGGCGCCGCCGCTGGCCGGCCCGCTCCAGGTCGATCTCCCCGCCCAGCATAGCTGGCC
>NZ_JBYSWT010000059.1:0-8817 GCF_058781435.1 Pseudomonas sp. FW507-12TSA | reverse complement strand
ACACCACCCCACGCCCACCATTGATCTCCACCTCCTGCCACTGATACTCCCGCCAGTACCGGCTCAACGACTCCCCCACAAACGCCAGCACCGCCTCCAGCCCATACAGCGTCTCGCGAATGGCGCTGGCCTTGCCGCCACCATCGGCACACAGCTCAACGTCTTCGGACAACAACGCCGCCAACCCCTGGGTCGACCCACTGGCGATGGCGGCATGAAAGGCACTCAGCAGTTCCTGCTGGCGGGACGGTTCCGGTTGGTGGCGGACCTGGGCATTACCCAGGCTGGCCTTGGCACGGGACACCAGTTTGCGGCAGGTGGCCTCCTGAACATCGAGGGCCGCGGCTACTTGTGAGTAGTCCAGGTCAAAGATTTCATACAGCAGATAGGCAGCGCGCTCCTTGGGCGTCAGGCGTTCCAGCAATAGCAGGAACGCGGTGGACAGCGACGAGGCCAGTTCATGGCTCTGTTCGGGGGAGTCGTGGTGCAGGGTGTGGATCGGTTCCGGCAGCCAGGTGCCGATGTAGTCGACCCGGGCGCGGCGGGCGGAGCGCAGCAGGTCGATGCAGTGGCGGGTGCAGGCGGTGGTCAGCCAGGCGGCGGGGTTGGCGATGGAGGCCTGGTCGGCCTCCAGCCATTTGATGAACAGGTCTTGCACCACGTCTTCAGCTTCGGCGCGGGAGCCAAGGAGGCGGTAGGCCAGGCCCAGCAGGAAGCTGCGACGGCTTGCGAACACCGTCGCGTCATCGATTCGATCCATCCTCAGTGCCTCGACACCTGCATGCGATTCCACAGGTTGATCATGCCGATATCGGCCGTCAAGGCGGCGATCTGCGCGTCGCTGAAATGTTCGCGCAGGGCCGCGCGCAGCGGGCCGAAGTCGGTGTCTTCGTGCAGCACGGTGAGGGCTTCGGTCCAGGCCAGGGCGGCGCGTTCGGCGGCGCTGAAGTCGCTGACGTGGCGCCAGACCACCAGGCGGTCCAGACGCTCGTTGCTTTCGCCGTCTTCCCGGGCTTCGCGGGTGTGCATCTTCACGCAGAAGCCGCACTGGTTGATCTGCGAGGCACGCAGCACCACCAGGTGATGCAGCTTGCGATCCAGGCCATGGGCGTCGATCAGGCCGTGAACCTGGCCCAGGCTTTCGAAGATCTCGGGGATGGTTTGCAGCAGGTTGACGGCTTGGGTGGGGTGGCTGGATGTCATGGGGTGGCTCCGTTAATTGAGGGATACATCGACATGACGGGCCAGCCGGGGGGGTTGTGACGGGGTGGCGGAAAAATAATTCGGGCGCCGATAACGCGATTCAATCCACCTGAGGATTCAGCGCATAAAACTCATGCAGCTTGGCCTGCAGCAGCTTCTTGTCCGGCAGTTGGGTCTGGTACTCGGCGATCAAGGCCGGTGAGAGTGAGCGGTTGAGGGCGTACTCGACCACCTCATCGTCCTTGCTGGCGCAGAGCAACACGCCCAGGGCCGGGTTTTCATGGGGTTTGCGCACCTGGCGGTCCAGGGCCTCGAGGTAGAAATTCAGGTTCGAAACGCCCGACCTTGAGCTCAATGGCCACCAGGCAATTCAGTCCGCGGTGGAACAGCAGCAAATCCAGCACGAAATCGCGCCCGCCGACTTGCAGGGGATAGCGCGAGGCGACAAAGCAGAAGTCACGCCCCATTTCGATCAGAAAGTCTTTGAGTTGCCGCACCAGCCCTTGATGCAAGTCGGCTTCGTTATGCCCCTGGGCCAGGTCGAGAAACTCCACCACATAGGCATCCTTGAACACCTGTAGCGCCTCGGGATGAAATTGTCTCAACGCTGTCGAGACTTTTGCCGGGCGGGTCAGCGAGCGTTCAAAGAGGGCTGATTTGATCTGGCGCTCCAGTTCCCGGGTTGACCACCGTTCCTGGATTGTCATGCGCAGATAAAACTCGCGCTCTTCTGGGCGTTTTCCTTGCGCAAGAATGATCAGGTTCTGGGTCCAGGATAATTGTGTCAGCAGTGCTGACACTTTCTCCTCGTCTCGATAAGCCTCATAGAACTGACGCATGCGGAACAGGTTGCGCCGGGTAAACCCTCGCAGCCCCGGCTGCTGCAGCGCCAGATAATCCGCCAGTTGCGGCACCACCCCATCGCCCCACTCCGCCGTCTCGATCTTGCGACTGATATAGGCACCGACCTGCCAATACAACTCCAGCAGCTCGGTATTCACCGCCCGCACCGCGCGTTGGCGCGCGGCGGCGATCATTTGCGCCACTTCGCTGAAGGCCGCATCGGTGGAAGTCGGCTTGGCTCCGGCGGGTTGAGTCATAAACAGGGCTCCGCTTGAAGGATTCAGGTCCTCATCATTGGACCTCCCTCCCTGAACGTGCAGTCAGCCGCTTCTATTTCTATTGAGCGAAATGTCCTGGTTTGCGCAGTGCCAGAGGCGCCGTCACCCCGGCATACACCTGAACCCACTCGCACTGGCCACTTGCTTGCCCTGCCCGTTATACAGCCGCGCCCGCACTTCGGTGCCCAGGGTCGATTCCACCAGTTTGTAATGCTCGCCGGCCTTGAAGCCGCTGTAGCTGACATGCCCGTTGCAGTCTTGCTGGTTGGAGTCGCCGGTGCTGTCTTCGAATACGGTCACGTCCAGGCGGTGGGCGCCGGGGCGGACCTGGAAGTAGCGGCCGTCGTCGACGTTCTTGCCGTCCACGCGTTCGGCCATCAGGTCGCTGGGGGCTTCTTCCTCGAGGCTGATCCAGGCGTCGTTGGGGTCGGCCTTGGGCATCGGGCCGGCGCAGGCGGAAAGCGCCAGCACCAGGCTCAGGGCGGGAATCAGCAGCAGCGGTTTGGCATTCATGGCAGGTACCTCGGCAGTGAGAAGGAACACGGGGTGCGACCGCAAACGCCAGCCGCGCCGGATTGCCATCCAGCTTGTCGAGGCCCGGCAACGAGGACAAATGAATCCCCATGAAGGAAAGTTAAGGCCCAACCTAAAACTTCCTTCACCTGGCTGAAAGCCGCGTGTTAGGTGGGTCGCCGGAGACTGCCGAGCCTCGTTTCCGTCTCGGAGGTCCACCCCATGCTCGGGCTGGTCAAGACCGCTCTGCTCAAGCCCTACACGTTTATCGTGCTGGCGATCTTCATCTGCATCATCGGGCCGCTGGCAGCCCTGCGTACGCCCACCGACGTGTTCCCGGACATCGGCATCCCGGTGGTGGCGGTGGTCTGGCAGTACAACGGCTTGTCGCCGGACGCCATGGCCGGCCGGGTGATCTACACCTACGAGCGCTCGCTGAGCACCACGGTCAACGATATCGAGCACATCGAGTCGCAGTCGCTGCCGGGCATGGGGATCGTCAAGATCTTCTTCCAGCCGGGGGTGGACATCCGCACCGCCAACGCCCAGGTCACCGCGGTGTCGCAGACGGTGCTCAAGCAGATGCCGCCGGGCATCACCCCACCGCTGATCCTCAACTACAGCGCCTCGACGGTGCCGATTCTGCAGATGGCGTTTTCCAGCCCGACCCTGTCCGAAGCGAAGATTCG
Source organism: Pseudomonas sp. FW507-12TSA (assembly GCF_058781435.1). Classification (NCBI taxonomy): domain Bacteria; kingdom Pseudomonadati; phylum Pseudomonadota; class Gammaproteobacteria; order Pseudomonadales; family Pseudomonadaceae; genus Pseudomonas; species Pseudomonas sp. FW507-12TSA. The sequence goes on along the minus strand of NZ_JBYSWT010000059.1, from coordinate 5,291 downwards.
CGACCTGGTGCAGAACAATATCCGCCTGCCCCTGAGCGCCCTGCCGGGCCTGGCGATGCCCACGCCCATGGGCGGCAAGCAGCGGCAAATCACCCTCGACCTCGATCCCCAGGCGCTGGCGGCCAAGGGCCTGTCCGCCCAGGACGTGGGCAACGCCCTGGCGGCGCAGAACCAGATCATCCCGGTGGGCACCACCAAGCTGGGTGGCAATGAATACACGGTGCTGCTGAACAACAGCCCGAGCGCCATCGACGAGCTCAACGACCTGCCGATCAAGACCGTCGACGGCGCCTTGATCACCATCGGCCAGGTGGCCCACGTGCGTGACGGCTCGCCGCCGCAGACCAATATCGTGCGGGTCGACGGCCACCGCGCGGTGCTGATGCCGGCCCTGAAGAACGGCAATATCTCGACCCTGGCCATCGTCGACGGCATCCGCCAGATGCTGCCGCGCATCGATGAGACCCTGCCGCCAGCGCTGAAGACTTCGCTCTTGGGCGACGCCTCGGTGTTCGTCAAGCAGTCGGTGGGCAGCGTGGCCCAGGAGGGCATCATCGCCGCGCTGCTGACCAGCGCGATGATCCTGCTGTTCCTCGGCAGTTGGCGCTCGACCCTGATCATCGCCGCCTCGATTCCCCTGGCGGTGCTCGCCGCCATCGCCCTGCTGGCCGCCAGCGGCCAGACCCTCAACGTCATGACCCTGGGCGGCCTGGCCCTGGCGGTGGGAATTCTGGTGGACGACGCCACGGTGACCATCGAGAACATCAACTGGCACCTGGAACAGGGCAAGACGGTCAAGGAGGCCATCCTCGACGGCGCCAAACAGATCGTCGGCCCGGCGTTCGTCTCGCTGCTGTGCATCTGCATCGTCTTCGTGCCGATGTTCCTGCTGCAGGGCATCGCCGGCTACCTGTTCCGGCCCATGGCCCTGGCGGTGATCTTCGCCATGGCCAGCTCCTTCCTGCTGTCGCGGACCCTGGTGCCGACCCTGGCCCTGTACCTGCTCAAGCCCCACGTGCCGGAAGCCGGCCCTGGCCATCACCCGGAAGATGCCTTCATCAACCACCACGAAGGCGAGCAGCACGCCCCGCCCCGGCATGCCCTGGTGCGCGCCCTGCTGGGGTTCCAACAAGGCTTCGAGCGGCGTTTTTCCAATGTGCGCGACACCTACCACGGCCTGCTGCGACTGGCCTTGGCCAGGCGTCGGCCGTTCCTCCTGGGTTTTCTGGCCTGTGTGCTGGCCTCCTTCGCCCTGCTGCCGAGCCTGGGCCAGGACTTCTTCCCCGCCACCGATGCCGGGGCCCTGGCCTTGCATGTGCGCCTGCCCCTGGGCACGCGGATCGAGGAAAGCGCGGCGGCCTTCGACCGCATCGAAGCGCGGATCCGCGAGGTGATCCCGCCCGAGGAGCTGGACAGCGTGATCGACAACATCGGCATCCCCCTGAGCGGCATCGACATGGCCTACAGCAACAGCGGCACCATCGGCCCCCAGGATGGCGATATCCAGGTCACCCTCAAGCCCGGCCACGCCCCCACCGCCGATTACGTGAAGCGCTTGCGCGAGGCCTTGCCGGAGAGTTTCCCCGGTAGCCAGTTCGCCTTCCTGCCGGCGGACATCAGCAGCCAGATCCTCAATTTCGGCGCACCGGCCCCGCTGGACGTGAAGATCTCCGGGCCTGACGATGCGGCCAACCGCGCCTATGCCCTGGAGCTGCAACGGCGCCTGCGCCACGTGCCGGGCATCGCCGACTTGCGCCTGCAGCAGTCCACCGGCTATCCGTCGCTGGCGGTCAAGGTCGATCGCCTGCGGGCCAACGGCCTGGGGATCACCGAGCGCGACGTGACCAACAGCATGGTCGCCTCCCTGGCCGGCAGCTCCCAGGTGGCGCCGACCTTCTGGCTCAACCCGAAGAACGGCGTGTCCTACTCCATCGTCGCCGCCACCCCGCAGTACCGCCTGGACAGCCTGCCAGCCCTGGAGGCCTTGCCGGTCACCGGCAGCAACGGCCAGGCGCAGATCCTCGGTGGCCTGGCGAATATCTCCCGCGTTGACAGCCCGGCGGTGGTCAGCCACTACAACATCCAGCCGACCCTGGACCTGTACGCCAACGTCCAGGGCCGCGACCTGGGCGCCGTGGCCCACGACATGCAACAGGTGCTGGACGACGCCGCGACCCTGCGGCCCAAGGGCGCCACGGTCAGCCTGCACGGGCAAATCGATGCCCTGCACCAGGCCTTCAGCGGCCTGAGCCTGGGGCTGCTGGGGGCGGTGGTGCTGATCTACCTGCTGATCGTGGTCAACTTCCAATCCTGGCTCGACCCGCTGGTGATCATCAGCGCGCTACCGGCGGCCCTGGCCGGCATCGTCTGGATGCTGTTCTTGAGCGGCACCTCGTTGTCGGTGCCGGCGCTGACCGGGGCCATCCTGTGCATGGGGGTGGCCACCGCCAACTCGATCCTGGTGGTGAGCTTCTGCCGCGAGCGCCTGGCGGAACACGGCGATGCCCTGCTGGCCGCCCTGGAAGCCGGCTACACGCGCTTTCGCCCGGTGTGCATGACCGCCCTGGCGATGATCATCGGCATGCTGCCCCTGGCCCTGCCCGAGGAGCAGAACGCGCCCCTGGGCCGGGCGGTGATCGGCGGCCTGCTGCTGGCCACCGTCGCCACCCTGATCTTCGTCCCCGTGGTCTTCAGCCTGGTCCACGGTCGCCGTTCCCACCCCGCTGTCGCTGGAGAAACCACCCATGTCGCCTGACCACACCCCTTCGCGCAAACGCCTGATGCTGCTGGGCATCGGCGGCTTGAGCCTGGCCGCCCTGCTGGTGGCCAGCGGCCTGGCCGCGCGCACCCGGCATGAGCGGGCCGTCGCCGCCTGGACCGAAACCGCCGCCGTGCCCCAAGTGCTGGCGGTGCAACCACAACCCAACGCCCAGGGCGACAGCCTGCGCCTGCCGGCCCACCTGGAAGCCTGGAGCAAGGCGCCGATCCACGCCCGGGTCAGCGGCTACCTCAAGGACTGGAGCGCCGACATCGGCACCCAGGTCGCCGCCGGCCAGGTGCTGGCCCATATCGACAGCCCCGACCTGGACCAGCAAGTGGCCCAGGCCCGGGCACGGATGCTCCAGCAGCAAGCCACCGCGCGGCTGGCGCAGACCACCGCCGAGCGCTGGCAGAACCTGGTGGCCAGCCACTCGGTATCGCGCCAGGAAGCCGACGAAAAACGCGCCAACGCCACCGCCGCCCAGGCCAGTGCCGCAGCGGCCGCCGCCGACTATGCGCGGCTCTCGGCGCTGGAGGGCTACAAGACCATTCGTGCGCCGTTCGCCGGCACTCTCACCGCCCGCCACACCGACATCGGCCAGTTGATCAAGGCCGACGACGACAGCGTTCCGCAACTGTTCGACCTGTCCGATACCCACAAGCTGCGGCTGTACGTGCCCATTCCGCAGAACTACGCCAGCGTGATCCGCCCCGGCCTCACGGCCCGGCTGACGGTGCCCGAGCACCCCGGCCAGCAGTTCAGCGCGCAACTGGTGGGCGACTCCACCGCCATCGATCCGCGCTCCGGCACGCTGCTGGCGCAGTTCGTCGCCGCCAACCCCGACGGTGCCCTGCATCCTGGCGACTACGCCGAAGCAAGCCTGGCGCTGGCGGCCGACACCCATGGCCTGAGCATCCCCGCCAGCGCCCTGATCTTCCGCGCCCAGGGCACTCAGGTGGCGCTCATCGACAGCGCAAAACACGTGCACCTGCGCAGCATCCATATCGGCCTGGACCTGGGCGACCGCCTGGTGATCGACCAGGGCCTGCAAGCCACGGATCAGGTCATCGACAACCCGCCCGATGCCCTGCGCGAAGGCGACCTGGTGCAACTGGCCGACGCCGGAGGTGCCCATGTGCCCAAGGCTTAAGCCCCTCGCCGCGCTGGTGCTGCTGGCGCTGCACGGCTGCTCCCTGGCGCCGCATTACCAGGCGCCGGAGGTGGCGTTGCCAGCGCAGTTTCGTGAACAGAGCGCCGCCGGGCCCTGGCACCCGGCCACGCCCCAGGTCCTCGACGCGCACTGGTGGCGGCTCTACCACGACCCACAACTCGACGACCTGCAACAGCGCCTGCTCCAGGCTAACCCGGACCTCGCCGCGGCCCTGGCCCACTACGACGGCGCCCAGGCCTACGCCAGCCAGCTGCATGCCGGGCTGTTCCCGCAGATCAGCGCCAGCGCCCAGCCCTTGCGCCAGCGCCAATCGGACAGCCGACCGCTGCGCGGCGGCAGCCAACCCTCGGTGTACAACAGCAACAGCGCGGGCTTTACATTGGATTTCGACCTCGACCTCTGGGGCCGGCTGCGCAACCAGGCGCTGGCGGGCGATGCCCAGGCCCAGGCGTCCGGTGATGACCTGGCGGCGGCGCGCCTGAGCCTGCAACGCCAGCTGGCATCGCTCTATGTGCAGCTGATCGGCCTGGACGCGCAAAGCCGGATTCTCAGCCGCTCCCTGGAGGACTACGGCCAGGCCCTGCAACTGACCCGTGACCGCTACCAGGGGCAGATCGCCTCGGAGCTGGACCTGACCCGGGCCCAGAGCCAGCTGGCCAATGCCGAGGCCGACCTGGACGAAGTCCGGGCCCAGCGCAACCTCACGGAACACGCCATCGGCGAGCTGGTGGGCGAACCGGCCAGCCAGTTCCGCCTGGCGCCCTCGGAACAACTGCTGGGCCTGCCGGAAGTCCCCCGGCAACTGCCCAGCAGCCTGCTGCAACGCCGGCCGGACATCGCCGGCGCCGAACGCCGGGTATTCGCCGCCAATGCCGGCATCGGCGTGGCGCGAGCGGCCTGGTACCCGAATTTCAGCCTGACCGGCATGCTCGGTGGGCAAACCCAGGGCGTAGGTAATCTGCTGTCGGCGGGCAATCGTTATTGGGCCTTGGGGCCCTTGGTGAACCTGCCGATCTTTAATGGCGGACGACTGAGCGCCAATGAACGCCAGGCCCATGCCGAGTTTGAAGAGGCCGCCGCCCATTACCGTGGGCAAGTGCTGCGAGCGGTGCGCGAGGTGGAAGACAACCTGGGGCAACTACGGGATTTGCGCCAGGAAGCGCTGGATCAGCAGGCGGCGGTGAATGCGGCGCTGCACACCCAGTCCCTGGCGATGAACAGCTATCAAGCGGGGGCAGTGAGTTATCTGGATGTGGTCACTGCGCAGACCGCGGCCTTGCAGGCCCAGCGGGGGTTGCAGGCGGTGCGGACAAGGGAGTTGCAGGCGAGTGTGGGGTTGGTGGTGGCGTTGGGTGGGGG
>NZ_JBYSWT010000058.1:0-10646 GCF_058781435.1 Pseudomonas sp. FW507-12TSA | reverse complement strand
GGCTGGGTCAGCCCCTGCCCCATTCCACGCCTGGAAGAATTGTTCGAGAAATGCGACTTCGAGCACTGGCAACTGGAGGTCAAGAGCGCCTCGCGCACCCGCGCCGCCACCACCGTGCTGGCGATACGCGAAATGGCCCAGCGCTTCGGCCTGCTGGATAAGGTCACCGTGACCTCGAGTTCCCGCGAAGTCCTCAAGGCCGCGCTTGAACTGACCCCGGACCTGTCCCGCGGACTGGTAGCCGAATACGCCTGGCTCGACCCGTTGAAAGTCGCCCAGAGCTATGGCTGCGAGATTCTTGCGTTGAACTGGACCCTGTGCACCCCGGAACGCCTGCAACGGGCGCAGCGCCAGGGCCTGCATGTGTCAGTGTGGACAGTCAACGAGCCAGCGCTGATGCGCAGGCTCGCCGACTTCGGCGTAGACAGCCTGATTACAGACTTTCCCGGTTTGGCCAGCGCCACCCTCGAGAATTACTGAAATCGGTCTCCCCGGCCGGCTCAGGCCACCGGCCGGAGCCGCTCAAAAAAGCCGGTTGAGGCCGTCGTACGCAGCTACCCGATAGGCTTCGGCCATGGTCGGGTAGTTGAAGGTGGTGTTGACGAAGTACTTCAGGGTATTGAGCTCGCCCGGCTGGTTCATGATCGCCTGGCCGATGTGGACGATCTCCGATGCCTGGTAGCCGAAGCAGTGCACGCCCAGCACCTCCAGGGTCTCGCGGTGGAACAGGATCTTCAGCATGCCTTGCGGCTCACCGGCGATCTGCGCCCGGGCCATGCCCTTGAAGAACGCCTTGCCCACTTCGTAGGGCACCTTGGCCTGGGTCAGTTCCTGCTCGTTCTTGCCGATCGAGCTGATCTCGGGAATGGTGTAGATCCCGGTCGGCACGTCGTTGACGAAACGCCAGCTGCCATTGTCGACGATGCTGCCGGCAGCGGAACGCCCCTGGTCGTGGGCGGCACTGGCCAGGCTCGGCCAGCCGATCACGTCGCCGGCGCCATAGATGTTCGGCACGCTGGTGCGGTAGTTCTCGTCCACCTCGATCTGGCCACGGCCATTGACCTTGATCCCGATGTTCTCCATGCCCAGCTTGTCGGTGTTGCCGGTACGGCCGTTGCACCAGAGCAAGGCGTCGGCCTTGATCTTCTTGCCGGACTTGAGGTGCAGGATCACGCCGTTATCCACACCCTCGACCCGCTCGTACTCTTCGTTATGGCGCACGGTGATGTTGTTGTTGCTGAAGTGATAGCTCAGGGCCTGGGAAATCTCCGAGTCCAGGAAGCTGAGCAACTGGCCACGGTTGTCCACCAGTTCCACCAGCACCCCAAGGCCGCTGAAGATCGAGGCGTATTCGCAACCGATCACCCCGGCGCCATAGACGATGAGCTTGCGCGGGGTATGGCCGAGACTGAGGATAGTGTCGCTATCGTAGATCCGCGGGTGGTTGAAATCGATGTCCGCCGGGCGATAGGGACGCGAGCCGGTGGCGATGATGATGTGCTTGGCCACCAGTTTTTCCACCACGCCATTGGCGCAGACCACTTCGACCGTCTGCTCGTCGGCGAAGCTGCCGGTACCGATGAATACGTCGACCCGATTGCGCGCGTAGTAGCCGGTACGCGAGGCCACCTGCTTGGAGATGACCTTCTCCGCGCTCTTGAGCACGTCCGGGAAGGAGAACCAGCGCGGCTCGCCGATGGCCCGGAACATCGGGTTGGTGTTGAACTGCATGATCTGCCGGACCGAGTGACGCAAGGCCTTGGACGGGATGGTACCCAGGTGCGTGCAGTTACCGCCGACCTGGCGACGGCTGTCGACCATCGCCACCTTGCGTCCTGCTTTCGCGGCGTTCATCGCCGCACCTTCTCCTGCGGGGCCTGAACCCAGCACCACTACGTCGTAGTTGTAGACAGCCATGCGTACTCCTCAGAACAGGCCGCGATGCCCGCTTGGCATCGACGGCTAAATCATGCCGCGGCCAGCGACATGAAGGATCAATTTGGCTCGGTTACGAACCCGGGCACAGTCTATAGAAGCGTCAACGCCGCGCACATTAACCCTTGGTCGCGTCGTAAGCTACTTTTGCCTGCACTACGGCGCCCACAACCCCATGCAAGGTCAGTTGGCCTGCCCGGCGAACAATTGCTCGAACGCCGGATTGCCACGTGTGACGAAACCTGTATCGGCACGCAGCACAAAAAATGCGGCGATATCGTGTTTTTCTGCATAGTCCCAACCAGCCTCGGGACCGAGGATCAGCAACAACGTCGACAAGCCATCGGCCATCAGCGCCGAGCGGTGGACCACCGTTACCGCCGCCAGCTTGTGGGTAATGGGCCGGCCGAGCCGGGCATCGAAGGTGTGGGAATAACGCTGGCCATCCTGCTCGAAGTAATGACGGTAGTCGCCGGAGGTGGAAACGCCATAACCGTCCACCGCGATCACTCGCTCGGCCACTTGCCGATCATCCCGGGGCTCCTCCAGGGCGACGCGCCAGGGTGCGCCTCCAGGCTTGCGCCCGGCCGCCTTGAGCTCGCCAGTGGCCTCGGCGAGATAGCTGGAGATACCCAGCTCCCCGAGCCGCGCCGCGATGCGATCCACAGCGTAGCCAGCAGCGATACTGTTGAAGTCCACCTCCACCGCCGCGTCCTTGCACAGTTGGGCGCCCTCGATGCGCAGCAACCCATGCCCCACACGCTGGCGCACCTGGGCCAGCGCTGCCACGTCCGGCACCTTCTCGACGCGCCCTTGCGGGCCGAATCCCCAGAGATCCAGCAGCGGCTCCACCGTCAGGTCGAAGGCACCGTCACTGTCCCGGGACAGTTGCTCGCCAAGCCGGACCAGTTGCAGTACCGGCCCGGGCATGGGCTGGCAACTGTGGGCGGGCAAGCCATTGAACCTTTCGATATCCGAATCGCTGCGATAGTTGGACATCTGCCGGTCCACCTCGGCCAGGATCGCCTCGACTTCGGCCTTGACCGCCGGGGCCGCAGGTCCGCCCTCCGGCTTGACGTACTGCACCGACCAGGTACTGCCCATGGTCGGACCGGAGACAGTTTCCAGCCGCTCCCCGGCGCCACACCCGGCCAGCGACGCCATCACCGCGCACCACATCCACCACCTGCAAGCTGCCAAGTCCACCTCTTCCGATCCGCGCCCTACCGGGCCTGCCCGCCAAACAACGGGCCATTATGCGACAGACGCCAGGCTCCCGGCGCGCCCAGGCCGAGAGCAAAGCCACGAACCAGAGGCTCGGGCCACGACCGAGAGTTTTAGTTGCCTGGCGCCGCCCACACACATATTGTTACAAAACTGTTCAGTGTGCAGCCTCGCGCCCCCACCTTTGCAGTGAGGACGACCAATGACCAGGGATTGCTAACAAGACAGCCAAAGTGAGTGCAAAACATGTCCACGACCACGGGCAAAGGCAAGGCGATCTTTCGCGTTGTCAGCGGCAACTTTCTCGAGATGTTCGACTTCATGGTCTATGGCTTCTACGCCACGGCGATCGCCAAGACCTTCTTCCCCGCCGACAGCGCCTTCGCGTCGCTGATGCTGTCCCTGGCGACCTTCGGTGCAGGCTTCCTGATGCGCCCCCTGGGGGCGATCTTCCTTGGCGCCTACATCGACCGTCATGGCCGCCGCCAAGGCCTGATCATCACCCTGGCGCTGATGGCCGCCGGCACCGTATTGATCGCCTGCGTCCCCGGCTACGCCACCCTCGGGGTGGCCGCACCGCTGCTGGTCCTGCTCGGCCGCCTGCTGCAGGGTTTCTCCGCCGGCGTGGAGCTGGGTGGCGTGTCGGTATACCTGGCCGAGATCTCCACTCCCGGCCGCAAGGGCTTCTTCGTCAGCTGGCAATCGGCGAGCCAACAGGCCGCGGTGGTGTTCGCCGGCTTGCTGGGCGTAGGCCTGAACCACTGGCTGAGCCCGGAGCAGATGGGCGACTGGGGCTGGCGCGTACCGTTCCTGGTGGGCTGCATGATCGTGCCGGCCATCTTCATGATTCGTCGTTCCCTGGAGGAAACCCCGGAATTCCAGGCACGCAAGCATCGTCCGACCCTGCAGGAAATCGTGCGCTCCATCGGCCAGAACTTCGGCATCGTCATCGCCGGCATGGCCCTGGTGGTGATGACCACCGTGTCCTTCTACCTGATCACCGCCTACACCCCGACCTTCGGCAAAGCCGAATTGCACCTGTCCGACTTGGACTCGCTGCTGGTGACCGTGTGCATCGGCGCGTCCAACTTCTTCTGGTTGCCGGTCATGGGTTCGCTGTCGGACAAGATCGGGCGCAAGCCACTGCTGCTGGGTGCCACCATCCTGGCGATTCTCACCGCTTATCCGGCGTTGTCCTGGCTGGTGGCCAACCCCAGCTTCAGCCACCTGTTGATCGTCGAGCTATGGCTGTCCTTCCTCTATGGCTCGTACAACGGTGCCATGGTGGTGGCCTTGACCGAAATCATGCCCGCCGAAGTCCGTACCACCGGTTTCTCCCTGGCCTATAGCCTGGCCACCGCGACCTTTGGCGGCTTCACTCCAGCAGCCTGCACCTACCTGATCCACGTGCTGGACAACAAGGCCGCTCCCGGGATCTGGCTCAGCGGCGCCGCCGTGCTGGGGCTGATCGCCACCCTGGTGCTGTTCCACGGCAACCGCCATGCCCTGCGGACCGCGCAGGCGGCCGTGACTGGCGGCGCTCAGTAAACCCATCGCGGCAATCGCCACAAACAAAAACGCCCCGACAAGTCGGGGCGTTTTCACATCGATAGACGCTTAGCGTGGGAACGCTGGCGGGTTGACCCCGGCCATGTCTTCCATCACGCGCACTACCTGGCAGCTGTAACCGAATTCGTTGTCGTACCAGACGTACAGGACAACGCGGTTATCGTTGCAGATGGTGGCTTCAGCATCGACCACACCGGCGTGGCGCGAACCGACGAAGTCGGTGGACACCACTTCCTGGGAATTGACGAAGTCGATCTGCTTGTGCAGATCCGAGTGCATGGCGGTCTGGCGCAGGTACTCGTTGATCTCGTCGCGGGTGGTGGCCTTTTCCAGGTTCAGGTTGAGGATGGCCATCGACACGTTCGGCGTCGGCACACGGATCGCGTTGCCGGTCAGCTTGCCCTTGAGCACAGGCAGCGCCTTGGCGGCAGCGGTGGCGGCACCGGTCTCGGTGATCACCATGTTCAATGGCGCGGCGCGGCCACGACGGCTGCCCTTGTGGAAGTTGTCGATCAGGTTCTGGTCGTTGGTGAACGAGTGAACGGTTTCGACGTGGCCATTGACGATGCCGTACTGGTCGTTCACGGCCTTGAGCACCGGCACGATGGCGTTGGTGGTGCAAGAAGCAGCGGAAACGATCTTGTCGTCAGGGGTGATTTCACCGTGGTTGATGCCGTGCACGATGTTCTTCAGCGCGCCCTTGCCAGGTGCGGTCAGGACCACGCGGGCAGCGCCCGGGCAGGCCAGGTGCTGGCCCAGGCCATCGGCATCGCGCCATACACCGGTGTTGTCGACGATCAGCGCATCGTGGATGCCGTACTGGGTGTAGTCGACTTCGCTCGGGCTCTTGGCGTAGATCACCTGGATCAGGTTGCCGTTGGCGGTGATGGTGTTGTTTGCTTCATCGATGGTGATGGTGCCGTTGAACGAACCATGCACCGAGTCGCGACGCAGCAGGCTGGCGCGCTTGGTCAGGTCGTTCTCGGCACCCTTGCGCACCACGATGGCGCGCAGGCGCAAGCCGTCGCCGCCACCGGTCTTCTCGATCAGGATACGCGCCAGCAGGCGACCGATACGGCCGAAGCCGTACAGCACTACGTCAGTGCCCTTGCGCGCCGAGGCGTTTTGTTGGCCCACGACATCGGCCAGCTCTTCGCGAACGAACTGTTCGGCGGTGCGGCCATTGCCCTGGGTTTTGAATTTGACAGCCAACTTGCCCAGATCAACCGAGGCTGCGCCGAGCTTGAGCTCGCTCATGGCCTTCAGGAGAGGGAACGTTTCGTGGACGGACAATTCGCTGTCGTCGGACTGACGATGGCGAGCAAAGCGGTGAGCTTTGAGAATCGCGATGACAGACTGGTTGATCAGGCTGCGGCCATAGATCGAGCTCACCACATTGTTGTTGCGGTAGAGCTGACCGATAAGCGGAATCATCGCTTCTGCGAGTGCTTCACGGTCGATCCATTCACCAAGACACTGGTCGGGCTTCTGAGTCACGGGAACCTTCCACATGTAGGGGCAGAAAAAAGGGGCTACATTATGCCGCCCAGAGCCTCCTCTAGCAATGCGCGCCTGTCGTGCGGAACGTAACAAAAGCCCTTGCAAAAAAATTGACACCGCGCTGCAGCCCAGTAAACACGCGGCTTCCAGCGACGCCAATTTTTACCCGCGCCAGGCCTTCTGTCCGTAACCCTCCGTAACACCGCCCGAAATCGGCACTACATCTTGCCGTCAAAAGCCGATTATTTTGTCATTGCCACTACATTTTCCCTAACTGGCCCAATCGACACATCAGCCACTGACAGTGGCGACCCCGGCCCGTTACAATTACCGACTTTGTCGCAACGCCTGGAGCTTGACCGTCCGTGCCTGTCCTGCGTCTACCGCTACTCCCCGCCGCCACCGGGAAACAGCACTGGGGCAATCTGCCCGGTGCCGCCCTGAGCCTGGCCATCGCCGAAGCCGCCAGCGCCGCCAAGCGCTTCACCCTCCTGCTGACCGCCGACAGCCAAAGCGCTGACCGGCTGGAACAGGAGCTGAGCTTCTTCGCCCCGGATCTGCCGGTCCTGCATTTCCCTGACTGGGAAACCTTGCCCTACGACCTGTTCTCGCCGCACCAGGACATCATTTCCCAGCGCATCGCCAGCCTCTATCGGCTGCCGGAACTGGAGCACGGCGTGCTGGTGGTACCGATCACCACCGCCCTGCACCGCCTGGCGCCAACCCAGTTCCTGCTGGGCAGCAGCCTGGTGCTGGACGTGGGCCAGAAGCTCGACGTGGAGCTGATGCGCACCCGCCTGGAAGCCAGCGGCTATCGCTATGTCGACACGGTTTACGAGCACGGTGAGTTCACCGTGCGTGGCGCGCTGATCGACCTGTTCCCCATGGGCAGCAAGCTGCCCTACCGCATCGACTTGTTCGATGACGAGATCGAGACCCTGCGCACCTTCGACCCGGAAAACCAGCGTTCCATCGACAAGGTCGACTCGGTGCGCCTGCTGCCGGCCAAGGAATTCCCCCTGCAGAAAGAAGCCGTGACCCGCTTCAAGGCACGCTTTCGCGAACGCTTCGACGTGGACTTCCGCCGCTGCCCGATCTTCCAGGACCTGACCAGCGGGATCACCCCCGCCGGCATCGAGTACTACCTGCCGCTGTTCTTCGAAGAAACCTCGACCCTGTTCGACTACCTGCCCCAGGACACCCAGGTGTTCTCCCTGCCGGGCATCGAGCAAGCCGCGGAAAACTTCTGGAACGACGTGCGCAACCGCTACGAAGAACGCCGGATCGACCCTTCGCGGCCCTTGCTGCCGCCGGCCGAGCTGTTCCTGCCGGTGGAAGACTGCTTCGCCCGGCTGAAGAACTGGCCACGAGTGGTGGCCAGCCAGCAAGACATCGAGACCGGCGTCGGCCGCGAGCGCTTCCCGGCGCGCGAGCTGCCAGATCTTGCCATCGAGGCCAAGGCCAACCAGCCGCTGGCGGCCCTTTCCAGGTTCCTCGACGAATTCCCCGGGCGGATACTCTTCACCGCCGAATCCGCCGGGCGCCGGGAGGTGTTGCTGGAGCTGCTGGAGCGCCTCAAGCTGCGCCCCAGGACCGTCGACAACTGGCCGGACTTCGTCGCCAGCAAGGAGCGCCTGGCGATCACCATCGCCCCCCTGGATGAAGGCCTGGCCCTGGACGAACCGGCTTTGGCGCTGGTCGCCGAAAGCCCGCTGTTCGGCCAACGCGTGATGCAGCGCCGGCGCCGGGAGAAACGCGCCGACGCCAGCAACGACGCGGTCATCAAGAACCTCACCGAGCTGCGTGAAGGCGCGCCGGTGGTGCACATCGACCATGGCGTGGGCCGCTACCTGGGCCTGGCGACCCTGGAGATCGACAACCAGGCCGCCGAATTCCTCACCCTGGAGTACGCCGAGGGCGCCAAGCTCTACGTGCCGGTGGCCAATCTGCACCTGATCGCCCGCTACACCGGCAGCGACGATGCCCTCGCCCCCCTGCACCGCCTGGGCTCCGAGGCTTGGCAAAAGGCCAAGCGCAAGGCCGCCGAACAGGTGCGCGACGTGGCCGCCGAGCTGCTGGATATCTATGCCCGGCGGGCGGCCCGCGAAGGTTATGCCTTCGCCGACCCCAAGGCCGACTACGCCACCTTCAGTGCCGGCTTCCCCTTCGAGGAGACTCCGGACCAGCAGAGCACCATCGAAGCGGTGCGCGAGGACATGCTCTCGCCCAAGCCGATGGACCGCCTGGTCTGCGGCGACGTAGGCTTCGGCAAGACCGAAGTGGCCATGCGCGCCGCGTTCATCGCCGTGCATGGCGGCAAGCAGGTGGCGATCCTGGTCCCCACCACCCTGCTCGCCCAGCAGCACTACAACAGCTTCCGCGATCGCTTCGCCGACTGGCCGGTGACCGTCGAGGTCATGAGCCGCTTCAAGTCGGCCAAGGAAGTCAGCGCCGCCGTGGCGGACCTGGCCGAGGGCAAGATCGACATCGTCATCGGCACTCACAAGCTCTTGCAGGACGATGTGAAGATCAAGAACCTGGGCCTGGTGATCATCGACGAGGAACACCGCTTCGGCGTGCGCCAGAAGGAGCAGCTCAAGGCCCTGCGCAGCGAAGTGGACATCCTGACCCTGACCGCCACCCCGATCCCGCGGACGCTGAACATGGCGGTCTCGGGCATGCGCGACCTGTCGATCATCGCCACGCCACCGGCCCGGCGCCTGTCGGTGCGAACCTTCGTCATGGAGCAGAACAAGAGCACGGTCAAGGAGGCCCTGCTGCGTGAACTGCTGCGTGGCGGCCAGGTGTACTACCTGCACAACGATGTGAAGAGCATCGAGAAATGCGCCGCCGACCTCGCCGAACTGGTGCCCGAAGCGCGGATCGGCATCGGCCACGGGCAGATGCGCGAGAGCGAGCTGGAACAGGTGATGAGCGACTTCTATCACAAGCGCTTCAACGTGCTGATCGCCTCGACCATCATCGAGACCGGCATCGACGTGCCCAGCGCCAACACCATCATCATCGAGCGCGCCGACAAGTTCGGCCTGGCCCAGCTGCACCAATTGCGCGGTCGCGTCGGTCGCAGCCACCACCAGGCCTACGCCTACCTGCTGACCCCGCCACGCCAGCAGATCACCACGGATGCAGAAAAGCGCCTGGAAGCCATCGCCAATACCCAGGACCTGGGCGCCGGTTTCGTGCTGGCCACCAACGACCTGGAAATCCGCGGTGCCGGCGAGCTGCTGGGCGATGGCCAGAGCGGCCAGATCCAGGCCGTCGGCTTCACCCTGTACATGGAGATGCTGGAGCGGGCGGTGAAGGCCATTCGCAAGGGCGAACAGCCGAACCTCGACCAGCCCCTGGGCGGCGGCCCGGAAATCAACCTGCGCTTGCCGGCGCTGATTCCCGAGGATTACTTGCCGGACGTCCATGCCCGGCTGATTCTCTACAAGCGCATCGCCTCGGCCACCGACGAAGACGGCCTGAAGGACATGCAGGTGGAGATGATCGACCGCTTCGGCCTGCTGCCCGAGCCGACCAAGAACCTGATCCGCCTGACCCAGCTCAAGCTCCAGGCCGAGCAACTGGGGATCAAGAAGATCGACGGTGGCCCTCAGGGCGGGCGCATCGAGTTCGCCGCGGACACGCCGGTGGACCCGTTGGCGCTGATCAAGCTGATCCAGGGCCAGCCCAAGCGCTACAAGTTCGAAGGCGCGACCCTGTTCAAGTTCATGGTGCCGATGGAACGCCCGGAAGAGCGCTTTAATACATTGGAGGCCCTGCTTGAGAGCCTCACCCCGAAAACAGCTTGAAGGACGCCCCATGCGCCTGTTCCGCTCCTTGCCCCTGCTCCTGGCCCTGGTCGTCGCGCCGATGGCCCTGGCCGATGACCTGTACCAGGTGGAAATGATCCTGGTCCGCCAGAATGCCGAACCCCAGATCATCAGCCGCGCCGCGCCGGAGGACTGGGCCGCCGGCGCCCAGCGCCTGGGGCCGGACAGCCAGCGCACCCCGGCCCTGGGCGGGATCGTCGAGAAGCTCGGCGCCAGCGGCAACTACAGCGTGCTGCTGCACCGAGCCTGGCAACAAAACCTGGGAGAAACCCCGGTCAAGGTCGCCATCAGCGACGGGCCCGAGCAGTTCGGCCAGTTCCCCATCGAGGGCACCCTGGGCCTGACCCTCGGGCGCTTCACCGACGTGAATGCCGACTTCTGGGTCAACCAGATCGACAGCAACGGCCTGGTGACCCGCAGTGAGCGCCTGAAGCAGCAGAGCCATACCAAGAATGGCCAGCTCAACTACCTGGATAACGGCCACCTGGCGCTGCTGATCAAGATCACCTCGCTGACCGCACCGGCACCGCGCCCTGCCCCAACTGAAATTCCGGACTGATCGAAGTCCCTATGACCCCGCCC
>NZ_JBYSWT010000057.1:0-15388 GCF_058781435.1 Pseudomonas sp. FW507-12TSA | reverse complement strand
GCCCCGGTGCTGTCCAGGCAGGAATTTCCCCGCTTGAGTTGGCAGCGACCTCCCCCCCCAGCGGCGTCAGCTTGGAGCCCAGAGCCTCGGCTCCCTGGGTCGCAGCCTGTACCGAGCAGACCGCAGTCAGTGCTGCAAGGGTAACCAGCACTTGCCTGAAAATATGGCGAGTGGAAATCTCCCCCCTCAGCCGTGTAGTGACTTCTCTCATTGGAGGCTCCTCAAAAAAGGGCTTGAATTGGCTGCCCGGCCTTCCGGACAAAAATCAGCGTTGTCACCCCCGATCAACCGACATGGTCAATTGATCGTGTCAAATGACCAAAAGCAAACCGTATGCCATAAATCGATGCAGCTGGATTAACTTAGATAAATCAGCTAGTTATCCATTGCACCGAACTCATGCGCAGCGAATATCGGTAGTTCCATGGGAAATAAAGGAACACGTGTTACCAATTGATGCTTGCCCATAGTGCACGCATAGCCTTGAGTACTCTTCGAACTACACTGGCATTGATTGTGTCCAGTGCTATCTAGTTATTTTTTAAACCCTCATAAAGCGGATGAATTACCAAAAAAAATCGCCCCGAGAGGCGATAAAGAAGCAGGCTTTTGGCCCACCATGGAGTAACTTCAGATAAACAGCCGCACACAGCAGAGCCGTGCCTACTGCCTACTCGACTTAACGGAACTGAGTCGCGATTTGACTGGGACTTTTCCTGGAGCGCTGAAGTGCACCGTAGGCATAGAACGACTGGACAATCGAGTAAGACCAGGTCAAGAAGGCGAAGGTCATAAATACCAATTTGGTGTCGTCACCCGGAATCGGAAAGAAGTCATATCGCAATGCTATTGTGAGTCCCGCCACCCCACCCAATAGGGTCGCCAGCGCATGCACAGGTTCTCTGGCGCGAGCCAGTCGCCATACAAAATATGCCAGGTAAAGGGTGTAAGCTGACCACATCAGCACATAAAAATAGGGGAGGTATTCTTTGAGCCCACTCGATAGAAAGTAAATAGCAGTAGCCGCGAACCCGGCTAAGAACAACGTGACATCACTCGCCGGAGATGGCTTGTAATTATGCGTCACTGCCATTAAACCAAGTGTTGCAATAATGGGAATCCCCACCCCTCGGGAAAAAGCATCGAGAAACATGGCGACATTGTAATTACCCTGCCAGCCCGTCGCGACAAATATTGTGAAGTTTGTCGCAGATATCCCGACAATCAAAAACTCCACTCCAATCAAATAATTTTTACGCCTAACGAATGCCACTCCATAGGACAGGCCACATATCATCAGCAACACACATGAAACCAAGGCAAGTACTTCTATCGGCTGCACAATAATAACCTCTCTCAGTTGAATCGCGCCGTTGTTCTACGTTCTACGCCCACTGACACAAGACAGTTGCATCAATTGCAATCAACCTTTCCTAGCCTTGTCTTTACGCACTTTTTTATCAGTCCAGGTATCCATCAACTTGGCCGCCGCAAACCCAGACTGCATAACGCACCATTGCAGTGGCTCAGGCAGTATGGAGGGCGTCTTGTGTTGCAGCGCCGCCAGCAGTTCCGGCTTGTCGCCGTTGATTTGCGCGGCCAAAAGTGAGCCAGCGAACGATTGAGTGCCCAAGCCGTGACCCGTGCAGCCGACCGTGTAGAAAATATTCTGTTTCGCGCCCATTGCACCTATTACTGGCAGGAAGTCATAGGCACCACTGACGTAGCCACTCCAACAGTGCTGGATGCCAAGGCCCTGCAATGCCGGATAGCGCTCGCGCAGTACCTGGGCCAATGCCTTGTAGGCACCCTGGTCAGGGATATTGGGGGTTTTCGAACCGTAGGCATAACCCAGCTTCTTGACGGTCAACACCATGGTGCCGTGCGCCGTCAGGCGGTGGCTCTCCATGGTGTAGTGCGGCGTGATGATCCCTTCCCGCCCTTGCCACCCCAAGGTAGCCAGTTGCTCTGTCGATAGCGGTTGCGTTTCGAGTGCCGATACGCGAATTGCCCCGATCTTGTTGCGCAACACCCCCAACTGGGGGGTATAGGCATTGGTCGCCAATACCATGACTGGAGCAGTTGCACTGCCATGCGCAGTTTTGCAGGTGATGACCGCCCCTTCACTGAAGGAGAGCAATGGCGTGCGCTCGTAAAGCCTGACGCCGGCCTCGATGGCCGCGCGCCGCAAACCACTGACGTATTTGCCAGGATTCAAGGTGCCGCCGCACTGTTCGGCAGCGAACAGAAAGGCAGACGGAATTCCCCGCGCACGCATCTCGTCGCCGTCCACGAAGCGGGTCATGGCCCCCAGCTTCTGACCCAGTGCCATGTTTTGCCTCAAACGCTTTTCCTGACTCGAATGAACACCGGCCCGGAGCACGCCCGAAGGGTTGTAGTCACAGTCGATCCCCAGGGTCTTTAATCGGCCTTCCACGTAAGGCACGGCCTCGTCATAGAATCTGATGAACTGCGTTGCTTGCTTCACCCCAACCCGATTGGCAAAGAATTCGTACTCGACCCCCATGCTGCCTAACAGGTAGCCCGCATTGCGACCACTGGCGCCGAAACCGGCGAACTCCTGCTCCAGCACGATGACATCAGCTCCGAGCGCCCTCAGTTCCAACGCTGTCGATAAGCCAGCAAAGCCGGCACCGACCACTATTACATCGGCTTGCACCTGCCCTTCGAGTGCTGGCTGCAAATCGCTCGGCAACTCCACCCATCCACCCAGACTGCGAAATTTCAACGGTTCGGCGCCACTGCGGGCCGAGTCATTCAAGGCATTCATTCACATGACTCCAGAATATGGATCGTTGTTACCACCACGGGTTGCTTCATGGCGGCTAACGGGAACGCAATGGAAGTGATTTTCTTCGAGGCGCAGCAAGGCTCGGCCGTAGGCCATCGCCAGGTCGCTACAAGGAGAGGAGGTATTGGCGCCACCGCCGTGATCGACCGATGCAGCGCTGCTCATCGTCGAGAGTTTTCGTGTATCCATCTGCTTTCTACCTCTCTGGCTTTGTCATTGTTATATCCAGTGAGCCCGGGCAATCCGGCTTGATCGACACAGCGCGCACTCTGGTGCTTGCGCAACTGCAGCCCAGCATTGCCGGCGTCGACAGCTCATAATTACCGAATATGGACATATGATCAAGTCAGTTGATCTGGCTTTTTTGTACCTTTCCCACGGCCATCAACCGCCTGTCAAATTCCAGCGCTCTACTTGCCGCTTGCGGGCCTGCGGGATGACCTTGGCGAGGTCGATTCGGTACCTTGTCCCTTGCCTCAACTACACACCTGATGTGGCCATTCCAAAAGGAATGGGATCGCATCGACTGACCTCATGGATTGGAGAGTGACCTTGCGATAGGATTCGTCACCGTCAACGCTGGACCAAAGGTTGGCGGCAACACCGAAAAGGGAGAACGCTCAATGGCTCGAATAGGCGCGGAAGAGCGCAGACAGGATTTTATTGAAGCCACCATCAAGGTGATCGCGGAGTACGGCATAGCCGACGCCACCACGCGGCGTATCGCGGCAGCAGCGAATTCTCCGCTGGCCTCGCTGCACTATGTTTTCCACACCAAGGACGAGTTGTTCTATGCGGCCTACGAGTCCCTGATCGACATGCCTCAGCAATTGCTGAAGCAAGTCCCGAAAGGCTCCACGACAGCGGAGTCGGTTGGGGAAATGTTGCGCCAACTGGTCAAGTGGTTTTCCGCGCACCCCGAGCTGGCCACTACGCAGTTCGAACTCTTCTTCTGGAACATGCGCAACAACCCGGAAATGGCGACGAAGATTTATGCCGTTTCCATTGAAGCAACCCAGCAGGCCATTCGGAAGATGACCGGCGATGCGTTGGATCAGGCCGCGTTAACCACCATCAGTCGCCTGTTCCTCAATCTCGTCGATGGCCTGCTGCTTGCATGGTCTGCTCACGGCGACCATGAACGCCTGGAGGTTGAAACTGAAACAGCCTGCAAGGTAGTGAAGCTGCTAGTGGCTAGCTACTGAGACGCTATTCGGATGCGCCGTGCTCCCGCATGGCGCGGCAATCCGCATATCTGGATATTTTCACAAGGCGGCTAGCGGATTTTGTCGAGCACGCCCTAGCCGACCCGGCCCTGAATGACCTCCATTCGCCCCTTATTGCCTGGCACTCCTCAGAATCATCTGTGTGCCTGAGCGGCAAGGCGATTCGTGTCAGAAATGCCGGAAGACGTCGGTCATGCTAACGGTCGGATACTTGATATGAGGGTCGGGCGGTAATCTGGTAAATACCGGTTTCAATACATAGAGAGTGCTCAGGGTCAGGACAACGGCCAGACAAGCAAATCCAAGACGACGCATAGCACACCTCCAGAAATCGCGTTTTTATTATTGGTGAACTTGAGTCTGGTCTGCGAGGCCCGATAAAGCTTGATAAATCGCGCCACAAAATAGCCAATTCGCGCATCGAAACAGGCCAGTGATCAACGCTAGTCCTGCCCAATCAACGCTACGACTACATGGAGAAAGGTATCCAGGCAAAAGGGGCTATCCATCGGAATACAATGCCTCTAAAGCAGTGCTAATCAGGCTAAACATCGAAATGGCTTCCCTCATTCGTGGCACGGCCCTGGCAGGGTTTGATGAGTTTACAATTAGCCAGGGCCTCGAACCGCATACCGTTCTGGCTGAAGTAGGACTTCCCAAAGATGCCGCGGACGGAGTGATCTCCGGCAGGCAGTTTGTTGACCTGCTGGAATTATGCGCAAGGCGATCGCACAATCCGATGTTCGGACTGCAACTTGGCCTTCACCAAGGCCCGAAAGCCCTGGGCAGCATGCTCTACGTCATCAAAAGCACCAGCACCTTGGGTCAGATACTGGAAGAGCTGACTCGGTACTTCCATTTTCACAGTACCGGGGCGGACCTCTATCTCCAGCGCAAGGCTACTGGTGCACAACTCATCTACGAGTTGATTGATGGAGACGCGATTTCTACCAGGCAGGCAGTGGAGTGGACCATGGCTGTCTGCGCCAGGCTCATCCAGTCTTTACTTGGATACCCTTGGAAACCTCTCGGCTTGCAGATGCGACACCCCGCACTGGGAGAGCTCAGCGTCTACAGACAGCTTCTGGGTGTAACGCCTCACTTCAACAGTCCGGCCAATGCCTGGGTCTTTGCCGAATCACTGCTGAACGCGGTCCCGAATACAATAGATGAGAAATTCAACGAACTGGCAAAAGACCATATCAGCGAGCTCGCTCAGCTTAGGTTGCAAGAGTTTCCTTCCTATATAAAGAAGCTGCTGCATAGACAGCTTCCCAATGGCCACGTCACTATCGATCAGATTGCGGAGAAGGTTAAGATCAGCCCTCGAAGCCTGCAGCGTTACTTGCACTCCGAAAGTACCAGCTTTCAAAGGCTTCTTGACGAAACACGGCAATCCATGGCCGCTCGCTACATGCGCGATTCCTCCATGAACATGACGCAACTTTCAGAGTTGTTAGGCTATGCCGATCTCAGCGCATTCTCCCGCGCGTTTACCCGCTGGAACGGCATGAGCCCGCAAAAATGGAAAAAACGCATCGATCAACAAAACTCAACAGTATCTGCGCCGCCTTCTGATCCAACCCAATAGTCCGACAATCAAACTGCCAAGGTGCTCCAGCGTTTTGTTCACTCCTCTGGTGCGTGCCGTCGCCCTTCACGGCTTTCATGCGTTTGCCAAACGCCAGGGCCTGAACTCGGCGGAAATGTTGCGTCGTGCCTCATTGCCGCTGGATTGTTTGCAAAAGCCGGAAGCGCTCCTCCCCTATCGTAGATTCTGCAGGTTGCTGGAGCTTTGCGCGGCGCAGTCCGGCAATGCCCTATTTGGCCTGCAGCTCGGGCTTTATCAAGGTGTCGATGTTTTCGGAGATCTGTTCTATCTGATCCGCAACAGCAAAACGCTGGGAGATGCCCTGACCGAGTTGCAAGCAAGTTACTCGCTGTATTTCAACGATGCGGTCATTGAGCTGGATATCGAAGGTGAACGCGCCATCCTCAGCTACAGGCTAAAAGAGTTGAATACCCCTGGGTTGCAACAGGTCGAGGAGTCAGCGTGCGGAGTTGGAGTGCAGCTAATGCGGACTCTCGCAGGCAGCCATTGGCAAGCCAAAGCGATCCGCTTTCGGCATGCACCACTGCTTGATGAATCAAGCTATCTGCAAGCCCTGGGTCAGCAGCCCAGGTTCAACGAGCCCAGTACCGCGCTAGAGTTCGATTCATCTGATCTTGCCCTGGCATTGGGCGCCAAAAATGAGGCACTGCATGGCTTGATTGCCAAGCACATAAACAAAGTCGAGCGATTATCGGAAGAAGAGTTATCCAGCTACATCCAACAATTGCTGCGCTACCTACTACCCTGCGGGCGAGCCACTACCGAGAAGATTTCCAACTGCCTGGCCATTCATCCACGCACCTTGCAGCATTGGCTTGAACACAAAGGCACGTCTTTCCAGCGGCTACTCGATGAGACACGCCAGGAGTTGGCCGGCCAATACCTGCTGGATTCGTCAATCAGCATGGCGCAAATGTCCGGGTTGCTTGGTTATTCGACCCCCAGTGGATTCAACCGTGCATTCAATCGATGGTTTGGAGTAACCCCGTCGCAGTGGCAAAAGCAACAGGGTGTCAAAAGACAGCCCCGCCTGCTACGTAACGCTCCCTTCAGGGTTTGATATCGCCCTTCTCTCACTGCCAAAAGTACTTCTCCCTCGGCCCCTTGCCGCGAATAAAAAAAACCGCCCCGTAGGGCGGTAAAAGAGCAGGCCGATGGCCTACCATGCAGTCGGAATCCTTATATCGGCAGTGCAAAGATCACGCATCGAAAGCCGTTGCAGCTTGCCGCCTCGATGTATGAGGCCAGTGCCAATACCTCTCTCAATTCCCCAATAACAGCCTCTGTGAGGCAATACGCTCTACAACATGTGCCCTGCCAAGAGCGAAAGCAGTGTGCCTGATAGCGAACTCGGAAAGTCGTGCCCCATGCCCGGCAGTAGAACCAACTTTGCCCCAGAAATAGCGGCTGCAGTGGCAAATCCTCCGCTGGTGGCAACCATGAGGTCTTTGTCCCCATGAATCACCAGCGTGCTGCATCTGATTTGCTGAAGTTCCTTGGTGCGGTCACCCGAGTTGATAATGGCCCCCACTTGCCGGGATGTACCCAGGTGGTTTAACTCGCAGCCTCCTCTCTCCCAGGCCTCTGCCGCATAACAACGCAAGCCTTCCTCGTTCCACTCGAGGCTGGAGCCAATAACGCTCATGATATCGACATAGTCGCGGACACTTTCATTCTGGTTCCTGGGCGGACGACGCAGGACCTGCAAGATCGCCTTGAGCGCCGGTTGCCCGACCCGGGCCGCTCCGGTATTGGAAAATATCGAGGTCAAGGTCCTGACCCGCTGGGGGTAACGCGCAGCGAGTGTCTGGGCAATCATGCCGCCCATCGACATCCCCACAAGGTGCGCCGCCTCTAGCTGCAGCGCGTCCATCAGGTCGATGACGTCATCCGCCATGTCGCCTATGTCGTAGCCCGGGGTCGGTTTGCGGAAAAACTGCTGGATAACCGTTGGCGGTGTTACATCGGTGAAAAATGACCTGCCCGAATCACGATTATCCAGGGTGATGACCCGCAAGCCCTTGGCGACCAAACCGGCAATGATCGATGGCGGCCAGTAGGTCAGTTGCAATCCCAGGCCCACCACCAGGATCACTGCGGGGTCGGTTTCAGATCCATAACTGCGATAGCAGAGACTTCCCTTGCCCGGCACCATGCAGAACTGGTCTTTGCTCATCGGCCACTACTCACTGGCTGCAGCTCAACGTTGTTCTTCAGGCGAACAGCGGGTGCCGACGTGAACTTGAGGCAGTCCTCAGCCACCGTCCCACGGCGTAACAGTTTCACATCGCGGAAGTAATCCATCGACATGACCCAGGGCTCACTGGGGCCTTGCCGCGGCATGCCGTCCAGGGCGCGCTGCACATATCCCGCACCGAAGTCCAGGAGGGGGCGAGTCTCGATCCCTTCCGGTGCCTGCGGCTCGCACACAGCATGGCCCTGCTCGTCCATGTAGCCCAGCAGGCGACAGAAGTGATCGCACTGCAGGCATACCTTCAAGGTCCAGGAGGAGTTCGTATAA
Organism: Pseudomonas sp. FW507-12TSA; assembly: GCF_058781435.1. Taxonomy (NCBI): domain Bacteria; kingdom Pseudomonadati; phylum Pseudomonadota; class Gammaproteobacteria; order Pseudomonadales; family Pseudomonadaceae; genus Pseudomonas; species Pseudomonas sp. FW507-12TSA. The sequence goes on along the minus strand of NZ_JBYSWT010000057.1, from coordinate 7,217 downwards.
CCCACCGCAAAAGCGAAATTCGGCACGCCGGACAACATCATGCCTTTATAGGCCAGCGTCTGGCTCAGGGTCACCGGCTCACCATCCTTGTGCAGGGCAATGCCGCCGAAGAGCTGAACATTCAGCCCGGTGGCCGTGACTATGATATCGGCCTTGAGCTCTTTTCCGGACTTGAGCAAAACCCCCGACTCGGTGAATTGCTGCACATGGTCGGTCACCACAGAGGCTTTACCCGAACTGATGACCTTGAACAGATCGCCTTCAGGAACCGAGCACAGTCGCTGGTCCCAGGGGTTGTATGGCGGGTTGAAATGAACGTCCACAGGGTAATTTTTCGGCAACTCCTTGCGGGTCAGCCAAATAATCAGTTTGCGGGCAAGTTTGGGGAAGCGTTGACAGAACGCCCAGAAAGCCAAGGTGATCTTGGCATTCTTGTAGCGCGTCAATGAATAAGCGGTCTGCTCGGGCAGCACTTTACGCAGGAAGGCGGCAATGGAGTCATTGGCGGGCTGACTGACGATGTAAGACGGCGTGCGCTGCAGCATGGTAATGCTGGCCACCTTATCCGCCATGGCCGGGATCAAGGTCACTGCCGTGGCGCCACTGCCGATCACCACCACATGCTTGCCGGCGTAGTCCAGGTCTTCCGGCCAGTGCTGCGGGTGAATGATCTGCCCCTTGAATTGCTCCGAGCCCTCGAAGCGTGGGCTGAACCCCTGGTCATACCTGTAGTAGCCACCGGCACTGAATAACCAGCGGCACTGGACCGTGCGAATTTCTCCGAGGTTGCCGTCCTCGACCTCAACGGCCCACAGTCCCTTGTCGCTCTGCCAGTTTGCCGAAAGCACTTTTTGCTTGTACTGGATGTATGGCTGCAACCCGTACTCGTCGACCGTCTCACCCAGGTACTCGAGGATGTCTTTGGCGTCCGCCAGGGACTTGGCCTTGGTCCAGGGTTTGAAATCGAACCCAAAGGTATACAGGTCCGAATCAGAGCGAATACCAGGATAGCGAAACAAGTCCCACGTTCCTCCCGCTCGTTCACGGGACTCAAGAATCGCAAAGACCTTGCCAGGCTGGTGACGTCGCAAATATGCGGCTGCGCCAATTCCAGACACACCAGCGCCCATGATTAGTACATCTAACGGCTCAGCCGGAAGAACTGCGTGAGAAGACATGTCGCCTCCTATTGTTGTGTTTTAGAGACTTGATCAAATGATTTGATCGCTTGATCATATTAAGTCTGCTGCATTCCGGGGGGCAAGGTGCAAAGTGCACAAGATTTTTATTATTTTGGTGTGATTTGCACAGGACATGCAGGCCTCGCACGATACCCCGAACACTGAAGTGCTGGGCTCGAGCCCGGCGGCGCCGGGAAAAGTGACTGGCTATCTGTAGTCTTTGGCCGATCGCCACGGGTCAGCTGCGCCTGCAATCATGGCAAACCGCAGGCGAGCATCAAGGTGCGACGTTAAGCAGGCGTGCGCCGAGAAAGAGCTAGGCCGCAATCAGGCTGAGCCATTGGCTTGCGGCGCTCTGGGCTTACAGACGATTCGAGGTAGTACCAACCAGGGGAATGCGCTGCCCGGTCTCCAGCATTTCCACGGCATCCAGTTGCTCTTCTATTTGCAAAAAGCGCATGGCGGTGACTGACGACATTTTTTCGGAGACTTCATCGATATAGCGACTCAAGAGCATTTGCCGCTTCACCTGCAGAGCCTTGTAAACCTTGATCATCTTGGCCGCATCTTGATTGCTCACCGCTCCGGAGCCGTACGCCCGCGCATACTCAAGCAGCAGCTCGAACGAGTTCCTGTTCAAGCTATCCAGTTCATTACGGTAACGGCCGTAGATCGGCCAGAAGGTTTCGGCCTGCCCGCTGTCGAGCCCCATATTGGCCTCTACCACACGCTTGCGCTTGTAGTTAATGGTCTCGATCTGGTTGTTGATCTTCTCCTTGTGATCGCTCATCACCTGCTCCACCGAAGGCAGGGGTTCCTGGGCTTGCGCTTCCTGGGTTTGTACTTCCTGGGCCTGCGCGGCAAAGGCGCAGCCGGCAGCGAGCACAGCGACACAAAATAGACGCCTGGACATCAGTTGACTCCTCTTGCATTAACTAAAATAAATCGCGCAATCACTGCGCGGCTTCCGTGAGGGAAATCTTCGGCGCCCACTCGAGCCAGTGCTCGTCGACGGCTCCGAACAGGGCGAAGGTCTGACCCGGCTTGGCCGCATCGCCCATCTGCCCGTTGTCTGGCGTGGCGAAGGATATGCCGCCCGCCACCATGGCTTCCAGGGACTCGGTGCGCAGCGAAACCCCCTTGAACAGACCCGCCTCGATGCCCACGCCGCTGGCGTTCCAGAAGCGACTGCCGGTGCGCACCAGGGGTGCATAACGCGGCTCGATAAGAACGCTGATCAGTACTCGGTCCGCCTGCTGCCCCAGGCTCATGTCGATGACCTTGCCCACCACCATCTTGCGGTAGCTCACCGGGCTGCCGAGCTTGAGCGAGCCCTTGTCCGGGGCGCTCAGGGTCAGCCGCAGGCCAGCGCCGAGCCCCAGCAGGTTGGGTGCTTCGGCCAGGGCCTGGAAGCGCGTCTGGCGCTCGCCCGGGCGACTGCTGGCCATCGCCTCGATATAGGGACCGCTGACCAGGGTGCCGAGGTTTTCCGTGCGCAGCAGGCCGAGCGCCGGGCGTACCACCCAGAAGCGCGTGCCGCTGCGGGCGAACTGTTCGCCGTTGGCCAGCAGTCGCGCCTTGAGCTGCACGCCGGACAGGTCGCCCTTCAAGTCGACGCTCTCGACCTTGCCGATCACCAGCCCCTTGAACCGAATGGGCGTGCCTTCGCGCAGGCCTTCGGCATCCTCGACGCTTAGCTGGATCTCCACTCCCCGAGCCATGGCGGCCTCTTCGCTGTCGTAGAGGGCGAACTGCCGATCCCTGCCAGAGGCTGGTGCTTTCGGGTCCAGGGTGTCGAAGGAGATCCCGCCGTTGAGCAGGGTCTGCAACGACTCGCTCTTGACCTTCAGCCCGGTGAAGTCGCCGCTCAGGGTCACGCCGCTGGCGTTCCAGAAACGTGTGGAGCCGTTCACCAGGCGGGTGAACTCGGGCTCGATATGCACCCCGATCATCACCTGCTGGTTGTTCGCCGAGAGTTGGTAGCTCTGCACGCTGCCAACGCGGATCTGTCGATACAGGACCGGCGCGCCGACCTCCACCGAGCCGCGCCGGTCACTGCTCAATACCAAGTGCAGGCCAGGCACATTCATGTCCATGGGCGGTGCCTTGGCGCGCACGCTGAACTCGCGCCGCGGCGCGCCGCTCTTGGCGAAACGCACGGCGATGTAGTTGCCCTTGACCAGGGCGTCCAGGCCGGTGATCCCGGCCAGGGAGATATTTGGCTTCACGGTCCAGAACTCGGTGCCCTCCCGCAGCAGGGCCTCGACCCGTGGGTCCATCGCCAGCTCCGCGGTAGCGCCGCTGAAGTCCTGGTTCATCTCGACGTTCTTCACCAGGCCGACTTGCACGCCGTTGTACATGACTTGCGTCTGCCCCGGCTGAATGTCGCTCAGGTCCTTCATTTTCAGCGCCACCCGCAGCCCGACCTGGGCCGCGTCATAGTCCTCGTACAGGCGGAAGGGCTTGCTGGTGTCGGTGGGCGGGCTGTCGCGATGGTTGTCCGGGGTGGCGAAGGAAATACCGCCGGCAGCCAGGGTCAGCAGCGACTCGCTGCGCACCTTGAACCCGGACAGGCCGCCGGAGATCGAGATTCCACTGGCGTTCCAGAAACGCGTGTGCTTGCGCACCAGGTCGGCATAGGCCGGCTCGATATGCAGCTTGATCTCGATGGTGCGCTGGTCTTCGCCAAGCTGGAAGCCCTTCACCTGGCCCACCAGGATCTGCTTGTAGAACACTGGGCTGCCCTGCTCCAGCGAGCCCAGGCGCTCGGCCTTGAGGGTGATGTGCAGGCCTGGAACCTTCTCCGACATCGGCGGCGGCTCCTTCAAGGCCGCGAAGGAGCGAAGCCCCTGGTCGCCTTTGTCCCCCTTGGCCGGGTCCACCGCGATGTAAACCCCGGATACCAGGGTCTCCAGGCCGGTGACACCCGCCAGGGACACACGCGGCTTGACCAGCCAGAAATGGGTATCTTCATTCAGGTACTTCTGGGTTTCCTTGGTCATCTCGATGGAGGCAATCACGCCCTTGATGTCGTCACTGACATTCAGCTCCACCACCTTGCCCACCGAGATGCCCTTGTACAGCACCTCGGTTTTCTTGGCCTGGATACCGTCGCCGCTCTCGAAGCGCACCTGGATGATCGGACCGGCCTCGTCGTAGGCGCGCCAGGTCAGCCAGGCGCCTATGACCAGGGCCAGCAGCGGCAGGATCCAGATCGCCGACCATCTGGAGGTCGGGTGTTTTTTCGGCACAGCCAGGTCACTCATTTTCATTGTCCAAATTGGTGTTGTCCCATATCAGCCGGGGATCGAAAGTCACTGCGGCCAGCATGGTCAGTACCACCACGCTGGCAAAGGCGGCGGCGCCGTGGTTGGCCTCGATGCGCGCCAGGTTGCCGAAGTTCACCAGCGCCACCAGGATGGCGATGACGAAGATGTCGAGCATCGACCAGCGCCCTACCCACTCGATGAAGCGGTACATGATGATCCGCTGGCGGGCCGACATCGGCTGGTGTCGCTGCACGGAATAGAGCAGTAGAGCGATCCCCACCAGCTTGAAGGTGGGCACCACGATGCTGGCCACGAACACCACCAGGGCAATAGGGATCATCCCCAGCTGTAGCAGGCTGACCACCCCGCTCATGATGGTGGCCGGAGCCCCTTTGCCGAACACGCTGACCGTCATGATCGGCAGCAGGTTGGCCGGGATGTAGAGAAGCATTGCGGTGATCAGCAAGGCCCAGGTGCGCTTGATGCTGTCAGGCCGGCGCACATGCAGCAGTGCCTGGCAGCGACTGCAGTACCCAGGCTGCCGGTCGTCGATTGGATTGAGTTGATGGCATTCACCGCAGACCTGGATCCCGGCATCGATGGCGCGCACCGCTACCCTCCTTCAGAGCTGCCCGCCGGGCCGATCCCGACGTGCATCGAACACTTGTCCAGGGCGGGTGGCCCAGCCATTTCTATTGCACGTACATTGCCCATGACTCACCCACGGCTTGATTGAAAACGCCGCGCATGGTACTTTTATGCACCTATTGAGTCAATAGTGACTCATTTGAATAATTCAACACTCGATACTCACCCTTCCGGAGACCCACCGGTCCAATGCCCCTGACCCACACTGGCAACTTGCCAAAGCTGCCCCTGGAAGCGCTGGTCGCCTGCCACGAGTGCGACCTGCTGATGCGTCGGGAACCGCTCGAGCCCGGTGAAAAGAGTTGCTGCCCACGCTGCGGCTACGAGCTGGCTGTTCATCGCCATCACTGGCAGAGCCGCTCTTTGGCCCTGGTCCTGACTGCCCTGCTCCTTTACATCCCCGCCAATTTCCTGCCGATCATGCATTTGACCCTGCTCGGGCAAACTCGCAGCGAAACGGTCTGGAGCGGTGTGCTCGGGCTGTTCGAAAGCGGTATGCAAGGGGTCGCCGTGGTGGTGCTGCTGAGCAGCATGGCAATTCCCCTGCTCAAGCTGCTGTGCCAGTTGCTGGTGCTGTTGAGCCTGCGGTTCAAGTTGGCTCGCCGCAGCGGCATGTCGCTATACCGCGTTTATCACCACCTGCGCGAGTGGGGGATGCTCGAGGTCTACCTGTTCGGGATCCTGGTTTCCATCGTCAAGCTGATCGACATCGCCGATCTGAGCCTGGGCATTGGCCTGGCCTGTTTCGTCGCGTTGCTGCTGACCCAGATCTGCTTGGAGCTGAATATGCCGTCCCATCAGGTCTGGGAAGCGCTGTCCAGCGAGTAGCCCCGGTACTCGGGTGCAACGCTCCTGCAGGAGCCGCAAGGCCAATTTCAGTGCTGTTTTTTCCACTAGCCTTGCAGTGAGCTGACGGGGACCCGAGCCGACCTTCATTGGTTTGTTTCAAAGAGTGGCTGGGTTTACTTGAGGGTGAACACCTTGACTTGCGTGTCTTACTAGATCGGGGAAAAAATAAATGAGCGTGCTTACGGCATTACGGGTGTGTGGCTTGGTGTGCGGCCTGGGCCTGCTCCTTACGGGTTGCCAGGAAGAAAAACGCACGGAAGAGGCCCCGCGTCCCGTCCGTGCGGTGATCGCCAAGCCTGGGGTGATAGGCGAAGAAGTTGCCCAGACCGGCGAGATCCGCGCGCACATCGAGACTGATCTGGCTTTTCGCATAGCGGGACGGATTGCGACCCGTAGCGTTGACGTCGGGACGGTCGTTTCCAAGGGGCAGGTGCTAGCCGCGCTCGATCCCAATGATGTGCAGAATGAGGTACGGGTGGCCGAGGCCGAAGTGCGCAGCGCGGAAGCGGCAGAAGAATTTGCCCGCTCGGGGCTTGATCGCCAGCGCATGCTCTTCGACAAACAGTTCGTTGCACGGGCCCGGGTGGATGAGGCCGCGGCCAACTGGCGGGCGGCCAACGCAAGGCTCAATGTCGCGAAAACCGGGCTGCTCACGGCACGCAACAAATTGAGCTACACCGAGTTGCGTGCGCCCGATGCCGCTATCGTCAGCGCGGTGATGGTCAATAACGGCCAGGTGGTCGATGCCGGTCAGCTGGCGTTCAAGCTCGCCTCGACGCAGGAGCGTGACGCGGTCTTCAATATCTCTGAGCGCCTCTACACCTCAGTGGTCTCGGACGTGAAAGTCGAAGTCGCGCTGGTGTCGGACCCCAAGATCAAGGTCATTGGCTCGATCCGTGATTCCAGCCCAACCGCAGATGCCGCCACCCGCACCTATCGGGTGCGCATTGCGCTGCCGCAAACCCCGCCGGCCATGGCTTTGGGAGCCACCGTGACAGGCCGTCTGCTGTTGCCCGGCAAAACCCTGTTCATTCTCCCCGCCTCGGCCCTGACGAGCGAGGACGGCAAGCCGGCAGTCTTCGTGGTTCAGCCCTCCGATCACCTGCTGGTTCGCAAACCTGTGGTCGTCACCCGCTATACCGCCACGCAAGCACTGGTCGAGTCCGGATTGAGCGAAGGCGATGCAGTGGTAACGGCCGGGGTCAGCAAGCTCCGGGCCGGGCAAAAGGTCGTCTACGATACTGCCGAGGTGGCCCAATGAAACCCAGCC
>NZ_JBYSWT010000056.1:0-15622 GCF_058781435.1 Pseudomonas sp. FW507-12TSA | reverse complement strand
ACCATCGCGATGGAAGATGGTCTGCGTTTCGCTATCCGTGAAGGCGGTCGTACCGTCGGCGCTGGCGTCGTAGCCAAGGTCATCGAGTAATTTCTTGCAAAGTCCCCGTCAGGCCGATATAATGGTCGGCCTGATTTTGTTTTAGGTCAGTAGCTCAATTGGCAGAGCGACGGTCTCCAAAACCGTAGGTTGGGGGTTCGATTCCCTCCTGACCTGCCAGATTCACTCAATGTGTCTGGCTTTCTTTTCACAGGATCTTCATAGATGACTCCTAAGGCTGAAGCTCAAGGTTCTCGCTTCGATCTGCTGAAGTGGCTCGTTGTTGTCGCTTTGGTGGTCGTTGGTGTTGTTGGTAATCAGTATTATTCTGGCCTACCGATCCTGTACCGCGTCCTGGCGCTACTTGTTATTGCTGCTGTCGCTGCTTTTGTGGGTCTGCAGACTGCAAAAGGCAAGTCGTTCTTTGTCCTGGTTAAAGAAGCTCGCACTGAGATTCGTAAAGTCGTATGGCCAACCCGTCAAGAAACCACTCAGACCACGCTGATTGTCGTGGCTGTAGTTTTGGTTATGGCGTTGCTGTTGTGGGGGCTTGACTCCCTGCTGGGTTGGATCGTTTCCTTGATTGTTGGCTAAGGGTGTCCCGTGGCTAAGCGTTGGTACGTTGTGCATGCTTACTCGGGTTACGAGAAGCATGTAATGCGCTCGCTGATCGAGCGTGTGAAGCTGGCTGGCATGGAAGATGGCTTCGGCGAAATTCTGGTCCCCACTGAAGAAGTGGTTGAGATGCGCAACGGCCAGAAGCGCAAGAGTGAGCGTAAATTCTTCCCTGGTTATGTGCTTGTCCAGATGGATATGAATGAGGGTACTTGGCACTTGGTCAAGGATACTCCTCGTGTAATGGGCTTTATTGGTGGTACCGCTGACAAGCCGGCGCCGATCACTGATAAGGAAGCAGAAGCAATTCTGCGTCGTGTCGCTGATGGTAGCGACAAGCCCAAGCCTAAGACCCTGTTTGAGCCAGGTGAGGTGGTCCGGGTTACTGACGGTCCGTTCGCTGATTTCAATGGCACGGTCGAAGAGGTTAACTACGAAAAGAGCCGGATCCAAGTGGCCGTGCTCATTTTCGGTCGCTCTACTCCGGTAGAGTTGGAGTTCAGTCAGGTCGAAAAGGCATAACTGAACGAGAATCCCATACCCCGCAGCCCTAGGCTGTGGGGTTTTGTCGTCACTGGGATAAACGCGCAAGTAACCGGGGAGCCTTTTTAGGCGTCTGAACCCGTAATTGGAGTGCCTCATGGCTAAGAAGATTACTGCTTACATCAAGCTGCAAGTTAAGGCCGCTCAGGCCAACCCAAGCCCGCCCGTTGGTCCAGCTCTGGGTCAGCACGGCGTGAACATCATGGAATTCTGCAAGGCCTTCAACGCCCGTACTCAGGGTCTTGAGCCAGGCCTGCCGACTCCAGTGATCATCACTGTCTACAGTGACCGTAGCTTCACTTTCGAAACCAAGAGCACCCCCGCTTCGGTTCTGCTGAAGAAGGCTGCTGGTTTGACTAGCGGTTCCGCTCGTCCGAACACCGTTAAGGTTGGCACTGTTACCCGTGCTCAGCTGGAAGAGATCGCGAAAACTAAAAACGCTGATCTGACCGCAGCTGATATGGATGCAGCCGTGCGTACTATCGCCGGTTCTGCTCGTAGCATGGGCCTTAACGTGGAGGGTGTGTAATGGCTAAGCTGACCAAGCGCCAAAAGGCTATCGCCGGCAAGATTGAAGCAGGCAAAGCCTACAATTTCGTAGATGCCGCCGCTCTCCTGACCGAACTGTCGACCGTTAAGTTCAACGAGTCCGTAGACGTAGCTGTGAACCTGGGCGTAGACCCACGTAAGTCTGACCAGGTTGTCCGCAGCGCTACTGTGCTGCCACACGGCACTGGCAAGACCGTTCGTGTTGCTGTGTTTACCCAGGGCCCAGCTGCTGAAGCAGCTCTGGCTGCCGGTGCTGACCGCGTAGGTATGGATGAGCTGGCTGCCGAAATGAAAGGCGGCGACCTGAACTACGACGTGGTTATCGCTTCTCCGGACGCGATGCGCGTTGTGGGTCAGCTGGGTCAGGTTCTGGGTCCTCGTGGTCTGATGCCTAACCCGAAAGTAGGTACCGTGACTCCAGACGTCGCTTCGGCTGTTAAAAACGCCAAGGCCGGTCAGGTTCGCTATCGTACCGACAAGAACGGCATTATCCACACCTCCGTTGGCAAGGTCGGCTTCGATGCCGTCAAGCTGAAGGAGAACGTTGAAGCTCTGATCGCTGACCTGAAGCGTATCAAGCCGGCTTCTTCGAAAGGTATCTACGTGAAGCGCGTTACCCTGAGCACCACTATGGGCCCAGGCCTGGTCATCGACCAAAGCTCGCTGGACGTATAAAACACGAACTGGCGCGAGCGATTGCGTCAGTTGAAAAAATTGGGGTCCCTGCCTGGCGGGGGCTATCCAAGACCGTAGGCGACGTAAGTCTTAAACCACAAGCCTACGCAGATGGTGCTCCCGGTTCCTTACCGAATCAGACACCAAAACGACATCCAACCCAGGTTGGATGAAACGGTAACAAGCAGGAGTTAAACCCGTGGCAATTAAACTCGAAGACAAGAAGGCCATCGTCGCTGAAGTCAACGAGGCTGCCAAAGTTGCCCTGTCCGCTGTTGTGGCTGATGCCCGTGGTGTGACAGTAGGCGCTATGACCGGACTCCGTAAAGAGGCCCGCGAAGCTGGTGTTTATGTACGCGTTGTACGTAACACCCTGCTGAAGCGCGCTGTTGAAGGCACTCAATATGACGTGCTCAACGACGCGTTCGTCGGCCCTACCCTGATTGCATTCTCTAAGGAACATCCGGGCGCTGCTGCTCGTATTTTCAAAGAGTTCGCAAAGGGTCAGGAAAAGTTCGAGATCAAGGCAGCTGCGTTCGAGGGCAAGTACCTCGCAGCAAACGAGATCGACGTGTTGGCTTCGCTGCCAACTCGCGACGAGGCTATTGCGAAGCTGATGAGCGTGATCCAAGGCGCTACCAGCAAGCTGGCTCGTACTCTGGCGGCTATTCGCGACCAGAAAGAAGCTGCTGCAGCCTAAGGCTCCGCAAGCTCTTTCTAAATCATACGTTTAATTTGATAGCTGCGTAGGCTGTCACCCCAATACAGGAATCTATAGTCATGTCTCTGACTAACGAGCAAATCATCGAAGCAATCGGCCAGAAAACCGTTCTGGAAGTTGTTGAGCTGATCAAAGCGATGGAAGAAACCTTCGGCGTTACCGCTGCTGTTGCCGCTGCTGGCCCAGCTGCTGCCGCTGCTGTTGTTGAAGAGCAAACCGAGTTCAACGTTATCCTGGCTGACGCTGGCGATAAGAAAGTGAACGTGATCAAGGCTGTACGTGAACTGACCGGTCTGGGCCTGAAAGAAGCCAAGGCTGTAGTTGACGGCGCTCCTGGCATGGTTCTGGAAGGCGTTGCTAAAGAAGCCGCTGACAAAGCCAAAGCAGCTCTGGAAGAAGCAGGCGCTAAAGTCGAGCTCAAGTAAGCATCGACTTTGTGTCTCCAGCCCGAGCGTTGAGCGAACGGCTGATGGCTGGTGGCTTTTGCCACCGGCCTTTTTCCGTTATTGGCTACCGACTGGGTCGGTGCCTTTAACGTGCTGTAACCCACCCTGTGCGGTGGCGCAAACCAAAGGGTTTGCACGATTTTCTGGCTGCCTCCGTCGGGGGCAGCCGAATAAGCAGGTGACCAAGCTGGGGAACGCTGATGGCTTACTCATACACTGAGAAAAAACGTATCCGCAAGGACTTTAGCAAGTTGCCGGACGTCATGGATGTGCCTTACCTCCTGGCCATCCAGCTGGATTCGTATCGTGAATTCTTGCAAGCGGGAGCGACTAAAGATCAGTTCCGCGACGTGGGCCTGCATGCGGCCTTCAAATCCGTTTTCCCGATCATCAGCTACTCCGGCAATGCTGCGTTGGAGTATGTCGGTTATCGTCTGGGTGAACCGGCATTTGATGTCAAAGAATGCGTGTTGCGTGGTGTAACTTACGCCGTACCTTTGCGGGTAAAAGTTCGTCTGATCATTTTCGACAAAGAATCGTCGAACAAAGCGATCAAGGACATCAAAGAGCAAGAAGTCTACATGGGTGAAATTCCCCTGATGACTGAGAACGGTACCTTCGTTATCAACGGTACCGAGCGTGTAATCGTTTCCCAGTTGCACCGTTCCCCTGGCGTGTTCTTCGACCACGACCGTGGCAAGACGCACAGCTCCGGTAAACTGCTGTACTCCGCGCGAATCATTCCTTACCGCGGTTCATGGTTGGACTTCGAGTTCGACCCTAAAGACTGCGTGTTCGTACGTATCGACCGTCGTCGCAAGCTGCCTGCGTCGGTACTGCTGCGTGCGCTCGGCTACACCACTGAAGAAGTGCTGGACGCGTTCTACACCACCAACGTATTCCACGTGAAAGGCGAGAGCCTGAGCCTGGAGCTGGTGCCTCAGCGCCTGCGTGGTGAAGTAGCGGTTCTGGACATCCAGGACGACAAAGGCAAGGTTATTGTCGAGCAAGGTCGTCGTATCACCGCTCGTCATATCAACCAGCTGGAAAAAGCCGGTATCAAGGAACTCGACGTGCCTCTGGACTACGTCCTGGGCCGTACCACCGCCAAGGCCATCGTGCATCCGGCAACCGGCGAGATCCTGGCAGAGTGCAACACCGAACTGAACACCGAGCTGCTGGCAAAGATCGCCAAGGCTCAGGTCGTTCGCATCGAGACCCTGTACACCAACGATATCGACTGTGGTCCGTTCATTTCCGACACGTTGAAGATCGACTCCACCGGCAACCAACTGGAAGCACTGGTCGAGATCTATCGCATGATGCGTCCTGGTGAGCCGCCGACCAAGGACGCCGCCGAGACTCTGTTCAACAACCTGTTCTTCAGCCCAGAGCGCTATGACCTCTCCGCCGTTGGCCGGATGAAGTTCAACCGTCGTATCGGTCGTACCGAAATCGAAGGTTCGGGCGTGCTGTGCAAGGAAGACATCGTTGCTGTCCTGAAGACCCTGGTCGACATCCGTAACGGTAAAGGCATCGTCGACGACATCGACCACCTGGGTAACCGTCGTGTGCGTTGCGTAGGCGAGATGGCCGAGAACCAGTTCCGCGTAGGCCTGGTGCGTGTTGAGCGCGCGGTCAAGGAACGTCTGTCGATGGCTGAAAGCGAAGGCCTGATGCCGCAGGACCTGATCAATGCCAAGCCTGTGGCTGCGGCTGTGAAGGAGTTCTTCGGTTCCAGCCAGCTGTCGCAGTTCATGGACCAGAACAACCCGCTGTCGGAGATCACCCACAAGCGCCGTGTTTCTGCGCTCGGCCCAGGCGGTCTGACCCGCGAGCGTGCAGGCTTCGAAGTCCGTGACGTACACCCGACCCACTACGGTCGTGTATGCCCGATCGAAACGCCTGAAGGTCCGAATATCGGTCTGATCAACTCCCTGGCAGCCTATGCCCGCACCAACCAGTACGGCTTCCTGGAAAGCCCATACCGTGTGGTGAAGGAAGGCCTGGTAACCGACGAGATCGTGTTCCTGTCCGCCATTGAAGAGGCCGATCATGTGATCGCCCAGGCTTCGGCGACCATGAACGAAAAAGGCCAGCTGATCGATGAGTTGGTAGCTGTTCGTCACCTGAACGAATTCACCGTCAAGGCGCCGGAAGACGTCACCCTGATGGACGTTTCGCCTAAGCAGGTAGTTTCGGTCGCAGCATCGCTGATTCCGTTCCTCGAGCACGACGACGCCAACCGTGCATTGATGGGTTCCAACATGCAGCGTCAGGCTGTGCCAACCCTGCGTGCCGACAAGCCGCTGGTAGGTACCGGCATGGAGCGCAACGTTGCCCGTGACTCCGGCGTTTGCGTGGTTGCTCGCCGCGGTGGCGTGATCGACTCGGTTGATGCCAGCCGTATCGTCGTTCGCGTAGCTGATGACGAGGTGGAAACCGGTGAAGCAGGTGTGGATATCTACAACCTCACCAAGTACACCCGCTCGAACCAGAACACCTGCATCAACCAGCGTCCGCTGGTGAGCAAGGGTGACAAGGTCCAGCGTGGCGACATCATGGCTGACGGTCCGTCCACCGACATGGGTGAGCTGGCGCTGGGTCAGAACATGCGCATCGCGTTCATGGCATGGAACGGCTTCAACTTCGAAGACTCCATCTGCCTCTCCGAGCGCGTGGTTCAAGAAGACCGCTTTACCACGATCCACATCCAGGAACTGACCTGCGTGGCGCGTGACACCAAGCTTGGCCCAGAGGAAATCACCGCAGACATCCCGAACGTGGGTGAAGCTGCGCTGAACAAGCTGGACGAGGCCGGTATCGTTTATGTAGGTGCTGAAGTCGGCGCCGGCGACATCCTGGTTGGTAAGGTCACTCCAAAAGGCGAGACCCAGCTGACTCCGGAAGAGAAGCTGCTGCGTGCGATCTTCGGTGAAAAGGCCAGCGACGTTAAAGACACCTCCCTGCGCGTACCTACCGGTACCAAAGGTACTGTCATCGACGTTCAGGTCTTCACTCGTGACGGCGTCGAGCGTGACTCGCGCGCCCTGTCGATCGAGAAGAGCCAGCTGGACGAGATCCGCAAGGATCTGAACGAAGAGTTCCGCATCGTAGAAGGCGCGACCTTCGAGCGTTTGCGTGCAGCCCTGGTCGGCCATAAGGCCGAAGGTGGCGCAGGCCTGAAGAAGGGCCAGGACATCACTGACGAAGTGCTCGATGGTCTTGAGCGCGGCCAGTGGTTCAAGCTGCGTATGGCGGAAGATGCTCTGAACGAGCAGCTCGAGAAGGCCCAGGCCTACATCGTCGATCGCCGTCGCCTGCTGGACGACAAGTTCGAAGACAAGAAGCGCAAGCTGCAGCAAGGCGATGACCTGGCTCCGGGCGTGCTGAAAATCGTCAAGGTCTACCTGGCAATCCGTCGTCGTATCCAGCCTGGTGACAAGATGGCCGGTCGCCACGGTAACAAGGGTGTGGTCTCCGTGATCATGCCGGTCGAAGACATGCCGCACGACGCCAACGGTACTCCGGTCGATGTCGTACTGAACCCTCTGGGCGTACCTTCGCGTATGAACGTTGGTCAGATTCTCGAAACTCACCTTGGCCTGGCGGCCAAAGGTCTGGGCGAGAAGATCAACCGCATGGTCGAAGAACAGCGCAAGGTCGCAGAACTGCGTACTTTCCTGGACGAGATCTACAACCAGATCGGTGGTCGCAACGAAGACCTGGACAGCTTCTCCGACCAGGAGATCCTGGACCTGGCGAACAACCTGCGCGGCGGTGTGCCGATGGCCACTCCGGTGTTCGACGGTGCCAAGGAAAGCGAAATCAAGGCCATGCTGAAACTGGCGGACCTGCCAGAAAGCGGCCAGATGCAACTGACTGACGGCCGTACCGGCAACAAGTTCGAGCGTCCAGTTACCGTTGGCTACATGTACATGCTGAAACTGAACCACCTGGTAGACGACAAGATGCACGCTCGTTCTACTGGTTCGTACAGCCTTGTTACCCAGCAGCCGCTGGGTGGTAAGGCACAGTTCGGTGGTCAGCGTTTCGGGGAGATGGAGGTCTGGGCACTGGAAGCATACGGTGCTGCGTACACTCTGCAAGAAATGCTCACAGTGAAGTCGGACGACGTGAACGGCCGTACCAAGATGTACAAGAACATCGTGGATGGCGATCACCGTATGGAGCCGGGCATGCCCGAGTCCTTCAACGTGTTGATCAAGGAAATTCGTTCCCTCGGCATCGATATCGATCTGGAAACCGAATAACACGTGACGCGAAGGGGAGTGGGGCAGGTATTGCCCGCTTCCTGCTCCGCCAGGAGGAAAGGCCTTGAAAGACCTACTGAATTTGCTGAAAAACCAGGGTCAAGTCGAAGAGTTCGACGCCATCCGTATTGGATTGGCCTCGCCTGAGATGATCCGTTCGTGGTCGTTCGGTGAAGTTAAAAAGCCGGAAACCATCAACTATCGTACGTTCAAACCTGAGCGCGACGGCCTGTTCTGCGCCAAGATCTTTGGTCCAGTGAAGGATTACGAGTGCCTGTGCGGTAAGTACAAGCGCTTGAAGCATCGTGGTGTGATCTGCGAGAAGTGCGGCGTTGAAGTCGCGCTGGCCAAGGTTCGTCGTGAGCGCATGGCGCACATCGAACTGGCCTCTCCAGTCGCCCACATCTGGTTCCTGAAATCGCTGCCGTCCCGTATCGGCTTGCTGATGGACATGACCCTGCGTGATATCGAGCGCGTGCTCTACTTCGAGAGCTACGTCGTTATCGATCCGGGCATGACCACCCTGGAGAAGGGCCAGCTGCTGAACGACGAGCAGTACTTCGAAGCGTTGGAAGAGTTCGGTGATGACTTCGATGCCCGCATGGGTGCCGAAGCTGTCCGCGAACTGCTGCACGCTATCGACCTGGAGCACGAGATCGGCCGCCTGCGTGAAGAGATTCCGCAAACCAACTCGGAAACCAAGATCAAGAAGCTGTCCAAGCGCCTGAAGTTGATGGAAGCCTTCCAGGGCTCCGGCAACCTGCCTGAGTGGATGGTGCTGACCGTTCTGCCGGTTCTGCCGCCAGATCTGCGTCCACTGGTTCCGCTGGATGGCGGTCGCTTCGCGACTTCCGACCTCAACGATCTGTATCGTCGAGTGATCAACCGTAACAACCGTCTGAAGCGCCTGCTGGATCTGTCTGCGCCTGACATCATCGTGCGCAACGAAAAGCGCATGCTGCAGGAAGCGGTCGATGCACTGCTCGACAACGGTCGTCGCGGTCGCGCCATCACCGGTTCGAACAAGCGTCCTCTGAAATCCCTGGCCGACATGATCAAGGGTAAGCAAGGTCGTTTCCGTCAGAACTTGCTCGGTAAGCGTGTTGACTACTCCGGCCGTTCGGTAATTACCGTAGGTCCGACCCTGCGTCTGCACCAGTGCGGTCTGCCGAAGAAGATGGCTCTCGAGCTGTTCAAGCCGTTCATTTTCGGCAAGCTGGAAATGCGTGGTCTGGCGACCACCATCAAGGCCGCCAAGAAGATGGTCGAGCGTGAGCTGCCAGAGGTTTGGGACGTTCTCGCCGAAGTGATTCGCGAACACCCCGTACTGCTCAACCGTGCACCGACCCTTCACCGTCTGGGTATCCAGGCGTTTGAGCCCGTACTGATCGAAGGTAAGGCTATCCAGCTGCACCCTCTGGTTTGTGCGGCGTACAACGCCGACTTCGACGGTGACCAAATGGCCGTGCACGTACCGCTGACGCTGGAAGCCCAGCTGGAAGCGCGTGCGTTGATGATGTCGACCAACAACATCCTGTCGCCAGCCAACGGTGAGCCGATCATCGTTCCGTCGCAGGACGTGGTACTGGGTCTGTATTACATGACCCGTGAAGCGATCAACGCCAAGGGCGAAGGTCGTGTGTTCGCGGACCTGCAGGAAGTCGACCGCGTATTCCGCGCCGGCGAAGCTGCTCTGCATGCCAAGATCAAGGTTCGTATCAGCGAAACCGTCAATGATCGTGATGGCGGCAGCGTGAGCGCCACCCGTATCGTCGACACCACTGTCGGCCGTGCGCTGCTGTTCCAGGTTGTGCCGAAGGGTCTGTCGTTCGACGTCGTCAACCTGCCGATGAAGAAGAAGGCGATTTCCAAGCTGATCAACCAGTGCTACCGCGTGGTCGGTCTGAAAGAGACCGTTATCTTCGCTGACCAGTTGATGTACACCGGTTTTGCCTACTCGACCATTTCCGGCGTTTCCATCGGTGTTAACGACTTCGTTATCCCGGATGAAAAAGCCCGCATCATCGGTGCTGCCACCGACGAAGTGAAAGAGATCGAGAGCCAGTACGCCTCCGGCCTGGTAACCCAGGGTGAGAAGTACAACAAGGTGATCGACCTGTGGTCGAAGGCCAACGACGAAGTTTCCAAGGCGATGATGGCCAACCTCTCGAAAGAGAAGGTCGTCGACCGTAATGGCGATGAAGTCGAGCAAGAGTCGTTCAACTCGATGTACATGATGGCCGACTCGGGTGCGCGGGGTTCCGCGGCTCAGATCCGTCAGCTGGCTGGTATGCGTGGTCTGATGGCCAAGCCGGACGGCTCCATCATCGAGACGCCGATTACTGCGAACTTCCGTGAAGGTCTGAGCGTACTCCAGTACTTCATCTCGACCCACGGTGCTCGTAAAGGTCTGGCGGATACCGCATTGAAGACTGCGAACTCCGGTTACCTGACTCGTCGTCTGGTAGACGTGGCGCAAGACCTGGTGGTTACCGAGATCGATTGCGGTACCGAGCACGGCCTGCTGATGACTCCGCACATTGAAGGCGGTGACGTAGTAGAGCCTCTGGGTGAGCGCGTATTGGGTCGTGTTATCGCCCGTGATGTATTCAAGCCAGGCACCGAGGACGTTATCGTTCCTGCCGGTACCTTGGTAGACGAGAAGTGGGTTGAGTTCATCGAGCTCAACAGCATCGACGAAGTGGTTGTGCGTTCGCCGATCAGCTGTGAAACCCGCTATGGCATCTGCGCCAAGTGCTACGGCCGCGATCTGGCTCGTGGTCACCAGGTGAACATTGGTGAGGCTGTAGGTGTAATTGCCGCTCAGTCCATCGGTGAGCCGGGTACCCAGTTGACCATGCGTACGTTCCACATCGGTGGTGCGGCGAGCCGGACCTCGGCAGCCGACAGCGTCCAGGTGAAGAACGGCGGTACCGTGCGCCTGCATAACCTGAAGCACGTAGAGCGTGTCGACGGTCACCTGGTTGCTGTGTCTCGTTCTGGTGAGTTGGCTATTGCCGACGACTTCGGTCGCGAGCGCGAGCGCTACAAGCTGCCTTACGGTGCCGTGATTTCGGTGAAGGAAGGCGACAAGGTCGACGCTGGTGCCATCGTGGCCAAGTGGGACCCGCATACCCACCCGATCGTTACCGAAATGAAAGGTACCGTGACCTACGTGGGCATGGAAGAAGGCATCACGATCAAGCGTCAGACCGACGAATTGACCGGTATGACCAACATCGAAGTGCTCGATGTCAAAGACCGTCCAGCTGCCGGTAAAGACATTCGTCCTGCCGTGAAGATGGTGGGTATGGATGGCAAGGATCTGCTGCTGCCAGGTACCGACGTACCGGCCCAGTACTTCCTGCCGGCTAACGCCCTGGTTGGTGTTGCCGACGGTGCCCAGATTGCGATCGGTGATGTTATCGCTCGTATTCCGCAGGAAACCTCGAAGACCCGTGACATCACCGGTGGTCTGCCGCGCGTTGCCGACTTGTTCGAGGCTCGTCGTCCGAAAGAGGCGTCGATCTTGGCGGAAGTCAGCGGTACCATCGCGTTCGGTAAGGAAACCAAGGGCAAGCGTCGCCTGGTCATCACCCCGAACGATGGTAGCGATCCGTACGAGGAACTGATTCCGAAGTGGCGTCACCTGAACGTCTTCGAAGGCGAACAAGTGAACCGCGGCGAAGTTATCTCCGACGGTCCGAGCGACCCACACGACATCCTGCGTCTGCTGGGTGTAAGTGCGCTGGCCAAGTACATCGTCAACGAGATCCAGGACGTTTACCGTCTGCAGGGCGTGAAGATCAACGACAAGCACATCGAGACGATCCTGCGTCAGATGCTGCGTAAGGTCGAGATCTCCGAGTCCGGTGATTCCAGCTTCATCAAGGGCGACCAGATGGAACTGACTCACGTGCTGGTGGAAAACGAGCGCCTGAGCTCCGAAGACAAGTTCATCGCCAAGTTCACCCGCGTACTGCTGGGTATCACCAAGGCGTCCTTGTCTACCGAATCGTTCATCTCGGCGGCCTCTTTCCAAGAGACCACTCGCGTACTGACCGAAGCGGCGGTAACCGGCAAGCGCGACTACCTACGCGGCCTGAAAGAAAACGTGGTCGTGGGTCGTCTGATCCCGGCTGGTACTGGCCTGGCTTACCACAACGAGCGTAAGCGTCGTCGTGATGCCGACAAACCTCTGCGTGTGAGCGCAAGTGAAGTCGAAGCAGCACTGACCGAAGCGCTGAACTCCAGCGGTAGCTGATGCCTGCAGTAGATTGAGATCGAGGCCCCGACCTTTTCGATTGAGAAACGAGACAAATATGTCGAGTTTCACTGATCGGGGAGGTCGGGGCCTTGTCTTGACTGGGGCCAAGATCCTCTTTAGACTCTTGTACCCCTAAAATTGGTAGAGCGTGTGCTTTGCCATTTTGTTTATGTCGAAAGACAACAGTGGAGCTAGTAGATGGCAACTATCAACCAGCTGGTACGTCAGCCGCGCAAGCGTATCGTCGAGAAATCCGACGTGCCTGCGCTGCAGAACTGCCCGCAACGTCGTGGCGTGTGCACTCGCGTGTACACCACTACGCCGAAAAAACCTAACTCGGCACTGCGTAAAGTATGCCGTGTGCGTCTGACCAACGGTTTCGAGGTTTCCTCGTACATCGGTGGTGAAGGCCACAACCTGCAAGAGCACAGCGTCGTCCTGATCCGTGGCGGCCGTGTAAAAGACTTGCCAGGTGTTCGTTACCACACCGTTCGCGGCTCCCTGGATACTTCCGGCGTTAAAGGTCGTAACCAAGGTCGTTCGAAGTACGGTACCAAACGTCCGAAGTAATCGGTCGTTTTGCAGATTTTATTTATATTGAGTCGATAAGAGTAAGGTCGGGCACGTTTCCTTCTGGATCAACTGTCCCGAGCTAACCTGAAGACCGTTTGAGGGCTTATCAATGCCAAGACGTCGCGTAGCAGCCAAGCGTGAGATTCTGGACGATCCAAAATACGGAAGCCAGATCCTCGCCAAGTTCATGAACCACGTTATGGAGAGCGGCAAGAAAGCCGTTGCCGAGCGTATCGTTTATGGCGCGCTGGAAAAAGTTAAAGAACGCAAGAACAGCGATCCCCTGGAAATCTTCGAGAAAGCTCTCGACGCCATCGCTCCGCTGGTCGAAGTGAAGTCGCGCCGTGTAGGCGGTGCTACTTACCAGGTTCCGGTCGAAGTTCGTCCGTCCCGTCGTAATGCTCTGGCAATGCGCTGGTTGGTAGACTTCGCGCGCAAGCGCGGCGAGAAGTCTATGGCTCTGCGTTTGGCTGGCGAACTGCTGGACGCTGCCGAAGGCAAAGGTGCTGCAGTTAAGAAGCGTGAAGACGTACACCGTATGGCTGAAGCCAACAAGGCTTTCTCGCACTACCGCTTCTAATATCGGCATCATTCAATTTGCGAGGGCTTTATGGCTCGTACTACAGCAATCAACCGCTACCGTAACATCGGTATCTGTGCCCACGTTGACGCGGGCAAGACTACCACTACCGAGCGGATCCTGTTCTACACAGGTCTCAGCCACAAGATGGGTGAGGTGCATGACGGCGCTGCTACCACCGACTGGATGGTTCAGGAGCAGGAGCGTGGGATTACCATTACCTCCGCTGCTGTAACTACCTTCTGGAAAGGTTCGCGCGGTCAATACGATAACTATCGTGTAAACGTTATCGATACCCCTGGCCACGTAGACTTCACCATTGAAGTAGAGCGTTCTCTGCGTGTGCTTGACGGCGCGGTCGTGGTGTTCTGCGGTACTTCCGGTGTTGAGCCGCAGTCCGAAACCGTATGGCGTCAAGCCAACAAGTACGGCGTCCCACGTGTTGTTTACGTGAACAAGATGGACCGTGCTGGTGCCAACTTCCTGCGTGTTGTTGGTCAGATCAAGAACCGTCTGGGCCACACTCCGGTTCCGGTTCAGTTGGCTATCGGCTCGGAAGATAACTTCCAGGGTCAGGTCGACCTGATCAAGATGAAGGCTATCTACTGGAACGACGACGACAAGGGTACTACCTATCGCGAGGAAGAAATTCCTGCCGATATGCTGGACCTGGCTAACGAGTGGCGCTCCAACATGGTTGAAGCTGCTGCCGAAGCCAACGAAGAGCTGATGAACAAGTACCTTGAAGAAGGTGACTTGACTCCTGAGGAGATCAAGGCTGGTCTGCGTGCGCGCACCCTGGCTAGCGAGATCGTTCCAGCTGTCTGCGGTTCTTCGTTCAAGAACAAGGGTGTTCCCCTGGTTCTCGATGCCGTTATCGACTTCCTGCCTGCTCCAACCGAGATCCCTGCGATCAAGGGTATCCATCCGGACCTCATCGAGAAGCCGAAGGATGAGCTGGTAGAAGCGGATTACGACGAGCGTCATGCGGACGATGCTGAACCGTTCTCGGCTCTGGCGTTCAAGATCGCTACCGACCCGTTCGTTGGTACTCTGACTTTCGTGCGTGTTTACTCGGGCTTCCTGAGCTCGGGCGACTCCGTGATCAACTCGGTCAAGGGCAAGAAAGAGCGCGTTGGTCGTATGGTGCAAATGCACGCCAACCAGCGTGAAGAGATCAAGGAAGTACGTGCAGGCGATATCGCTGCTCTGATCGGCATGAAGGACGTCACCACTGGTGACACCCTGTGCGATATCGAGAAGCAGATCATCCTTGAGCGTATGGATTTCCCTGAGCCTGTGATTTCGGTAGCGGTAGAGCCGAAAACCAAGCAGGACCAGGAGAAGATGGGTATCGCATTGGGCAAGTTGGCTCAGGAAGACCCGTCGTTCCGTGTCAAGACCGACGAAGAGACCGGTCAGACCATCATCTCTGGTATGGGCGAGCTGCACCTGGACATCCTCGTTGACCGCATGAAGCGCGAGTTCAACGTCGAAGCCAACATCGGCAAGCCGCAGGTTTCGTACCGCGAGAAGATCAGCAAGAGCAACGTTGAGATCGAAGGCAAGTTCGTTCGCCAGTCTGGCGGTCGCGGTCAGTTCGGTCATTGCTGGATCCGTTTCTCGGAGCCGGACGTCGATGCGAACGGCAACATTACCGAGGGTCTGGTCTTCACCAACGAAGTCGTTGGTGGTGTGGTTCCTAAGGAATACATCCCGGCTATCCAGAAGGGTATCGAAGAGCAGATGAAGAACGGCGTCGTTGCCGGCTATCCGCTGATCGGCCTGAAGGCTACCGTGTTTGATGGTTCCTACCACGACGTCGACTCCAACGAGATGGCGTTCAAGGTAGCGGCCTCCATGGCGACCAAGCAGCTGGCCCAGAAGGGCGGCGGTGTTGTGCTTGAGCCGATCATGAAGGTTGAAGTAGTAACCCCAGAGGACTACATGGGTGACGTGATGGGTGACCTGAACCGTCGTCGTGGTCTGATCCAGGGTATGGATGACTCGGTGTCCGGCAAGGTTATCCGTGCCGAAGTGCCGCTGGGTGAGATGTTCGGTTACGCAACCGACGTTCGTTCCATGTCTCAGGGTCGCGCGAGCTACTCCATGGAATTCTCCAAATACGCCGAAGCTCCGTCGAACATCGTCGAAGCTCTCGTTAAAAAACAAGGCTGATTCAGCCTCCCCTTTAGGCTAGGAGTTAATAGTCGTGGCTAAAGAAAAATTTGAACGTAACAAACCGCACGTCAACGTTGGCACCATCGGTCACGTTGACCACGGTAAAACCACTCTGACCGCTGCTCTGACTCGCGTTTGCTCCGAAGTTTTCGGTTCGGC